>JAYVPJ010000125.1:0-20790 GCA_043757445.1 Pirellula sp.
GACGGAACAAAACGGCATGACGAACCTGGCACAACTGGACCCTCCCAAGGCGACCGGATTGATTGTCCATATACTCGAAGCAATTGCTCTTTTAGAAAAAAAAATTCGACCGCAACAACTGTTAATGGCCCGCTACTACACTGCGTTGGACCAGCCCAGACTGAAAAAGGGCGAAAGTAGCTTGCAATGGGATTTTGAACTCCAAGGTGTCGCACCGGTTCGCGGACAGTTCAACACTAGCATTCTGTTTGAACTGGACACCAAGCAACTTGGAAACCTAATGGACTCCAACGGGGGTCGGGTTATCCGTCAGTTGAACGCGCAGTGCAGTTGCGTGGAAACCGTCAAACCGTGCGTTCACCAAATTCATTGCTTGCATTACATCCGCAGACAACTAAGCGGAAAATCGGCAGAGGACGCTATCCAATGGATGCAAAGCTGCGTCACCGACGGTCGCCATGCAGGTCGAAAGTTAGTCGAGTCGCTAGGCTATTTGCGAGATATTCCAGTCGCGGCCGACACCCCCGCCGACGAGATGGAGCGGGACCGACTCATGCGGATCCAGTGGCGGTTGTCGTTTTCGAACAGTACCGTCAAAGTGAATGCATACCTTCAGACGATGCGTAAAAAAGGCGGTTGGAACAAGGGGCGGCATCTTCGAGACGGCCTTGATACGGTGGAGGAAGCCGCATTGGTGCATCCATCGGATCGCATGCTGATTTTGTTGTTGCAGTCTGCAGAGGAATCCTATCGTGGTCAAACGCCTCGCATTGTTCGCGAGTGCTTAAAGTTACTAAACGATCATCCGCATTTGACTTTGGACGACGAACTTCAGACGCCTATTCGAATCAAGGAGTGCCCAATAGAAGTTCGAATCGACGAAGTCGAAGACATCTACAAGCCGAGCATCTATCAGGGCGAAGTGCAAATTGTTTCGCTTCGTGATAACCCAGACTACTTCATGGGGACGATCAACAACCATGAAACGATGATGCTGAGGTTGGATCGCGAACAACGTAATATTTGGGTTAGTAGCATCGACAATCGTATGAAGCGATTGATCGAAGACTTGCACGCTGCCGAACGGAGAGAAGCGGTACTCGATCAAGAAACCGCCGAACAGTTTGCCGACTTGGTCGCAGCTGCAGCCGATCCAAAGTGGATTCAAATTAATTTGCCGGAAAGGCTTGCTGGGCCGGAGCAACCACTCGAACCTAATATCGAGGTACACCTGTCGCCATTTGGCAAAGAAAGTTTACTCGTCGGGTTGCGAGTCGCTTGCGATGTTGTAGCCGATCAACCTGTGCCCGGCATGGAGCCGGATCGTTTGCGAGTCGCGACACCGGCTGGTCGCTTCCAGCTACTGCGTGCACTCGAGGAGGAATCGATTCGGGCGGACGAGATTGCGGGAGCGCTTGAGCTGGGCCAATTGCTTTACGAGAGCCCTTACACTTGGATAGCCGAAAATCCAGATCTGGCCCTCGACCTGCTCCAACGCATTCAATCGTTGGGAGAGAACGCTCCAACGGTTTGTTGGCCCAAAAGCCAACCGATGAAGATTATCGGTGAGATCACACCGCAGCGTTTGCAGGTTCGTTTGACCAGTCAACGCGATTGGTTCGGCGTCGAAGGGATAGCTCGACTTGAGGGACTTGAAATTCCTTTGGCGGAGCTGTTAACTGCACTGCGAGGTGGTCGACGATTCGTTCCGCTGGGAGATGGCCAATTCGCCATGATCTCAGAGCAACTTCGACAACGGCTCAATAGTATTCAAGATGTTTCACAAAGTGATTCCGGAGCGATCCGCGTGTCAAGAGCGGCGACAGCGGTTGTCGAAGAAGCTCTTGGAAGCGACATTAGCTACGAATCCGATATGTCTTGGCGCGACGCGCTAGATCGATTGGCAGGAGCAAAGGTCTTGAAGCCTGTCATACCTGCCAACCTGAACGCCGAACTCCGCGACTACCAAAAGACGGGTTATGCCTGGCTTGCAAAGCTCGCCCATTGGGGCATCGGTGGATGTTTGGCAGACGACATGGGTTTGGGCAAGACGGTACAAGCCTTAGGTGTTCTGCTAGATCGCGCAAGTAAAGGGGCAGCCCTCATCATTGCCCCGACCAGCGTTGGCGTGAATTGGCAACGCGAAACCGAAAAATTCGCCCCGTCGCTCAAAGCAAAGCTTTATCGCGAACACGATCGTCAAACGCTAGTCGATTCTGCTGGTCCTGGTGACCTGATCATTACGAGTTATCAATTGCTCCAGCGAGACGTAGATCGATTCACGGCCCGGTCTTGGCATACGTTGGTCTTGGACGAAGCCCAATTCATCAAGAATTTCCAGACCAAGACGGCTCAAGCCGTTCGTCAGTTGGACGCCGATTGGCGAATTGCTCTTTCGGGTACACCCTTAGAGAATCACTTGGGTGAGTTGTGGAGCTTGATGCGAACCGTCAGTCCTGGCTTGCTAGGTTCATGGGATCGCTTTCGCAAGAGCTTTGCTGAACCTATCGAACGGCAAGGAGACAAGGATCGCTTAAAGGCACTTGGACGCGTTGTGAGACCATTCATTTTGCGACGAACCAAGAAAGAGGTTCTATCCGAACTACCGGATCGAACGGAAATTGTTCGATTGGCGGAGCTGTCTGAGGAAGAACGCCAAAAGTACGATGCGGCTCGCATGGCGGCCCTGGCGGAAATCACCAAACCTGGCGACGGCGAACACGAATCGCAGATGCGCATTCGCGTATTGGCTTGGCTTACCCGGTTGCGTCAGTTGGCCTGCCACCCCGGATTGGTCGACAAGAGGTGGGGCAAATCGTCTGCCAAGCTTGATCTGTTTATGGAGATCGTAGAGGAGCTACGTGAGGGGGAACATCGAGCGTTGGTTTTTAGCCAATTCGTACAACATCTCTTGTTGATTCGAGGAGCGCTCGACAAGCTTGGAATCAAGTACCAATACCTCGACGGCTCGACCCCGGCGGCTAAACGGCAAGAAGCGGTTGACCG
The DNA here is from genome assembly GCA_043757445.1 of Pirellula sp. GTDB lineage: Bacteria > Planctomycetota > Planctomycetia > Pirellulales > Pirellulaceae > JBKCUI01. The sequence continues at coordinate 3,007 of JAYVPJ010000125.1, forward strand.
ATTCCAAGCGGGCGAAGGCGAGCTCTTTTTAATCTCGCTCAAGGCGGGCGGAACGGGTCTGAATTTGACAGCCGCAGACTATGTGATTCACATGGATCCATGGTGGAATCCGGCCGTCGAAGACCAAGCCACCGACCGTGCTCATCGAATCGGCCAAGAGCGGGCCGTCACCGTCTATCGCATCGTTGCCAAGGACACGATTGAACAACAGATTCTCGCATTGCATGCTGACAAGCGCGAGCTGATCAGCGGAGTGTTGGACGGCGCGGACCGAGCTGGGCGTATGAGCACCGATGAATTGGTATCGCTGATCAAGCTAAGCCAAGCCGAAAGCTAAGATCGGCCGAAAGTTAAGATCGGCCAAGATGTCCGCCTCGGAAATGCGGACCTTCGAGGAATCAAGGCCTACTTAGACTTGCGGCCTTGATGACTTGGAACGACATGCACATGAAACTGCAGGCAAAGCCAAGATACGAACAAGTTTGCAATGGGAATTGAACAGCGATTTTTCATCGTGATCTCCGGTTACTTCTTTCGCTCATATTGAAAATTCAGAGAAGTTTCGTCGAGCGTTGCATCCTTGATGGCTTTGAGAAACGCCGCACGATTGTCGCTACCCTTCGCAAGTTTCAACTCAGACGAAAGCGCATAGATGGTAACGTGATACGTTTTCATGCCTGGTCCCTTCGAGCACACTGGATCATAAGCCGTGCGCTTTTTGTCGTTCAGGCCAACGGTCCCAGTCTGCTTGTCGTTTTTGTCGACGTGGTCCACGTTGAATGGAATGTTGTAGACCAGCCAATAAGACTTCTCTTGATCTGGGGCCGTGTGCCAAAGACTAAACGCAAAAGATTTGGTTCCCGAGGGCGCATCTTTCCACTGGATCGGTGGTGATGCACTCTGGCCATCACAGGTATATTCAACTTGGATCATACCATCTGCACCAATAGCAGAGCTTGAGACCGCGAATCCGGTTTTTGCGCGGGCCGTATCGGGCTTTTCCGCGTTGGCCTTGTTCGCCTCTAGAGGATGTTTCCCTCGCGGTGAATCATTACGCGGCGGTGGTACGTCTCCGCCACCGCCTCGTTCGCCACCGCCTCGTTCGCCACCGCGACGGATCGGAGCGTAGTACTCCGTTCGAGATTTGCCATTGGGTTCGATATACGTAAACTTGGCTGAACCATCATTGGACAGATCATAGCTGACCGTTCCTTTCTTTCCTTGTACCTCGTAGGTCAGTTGATAACTGTTCTCCTTGGTTTCTGCGAAGCCAACGATCTTGGCTCCTCGCAGCGGAGCCAAAGCTGGTCGAACTCCGACCGCTCGCGGTTGTGGGTCGACTTGACCATCGCGTTCGACGACTTCACCATGGAAGCCGCCATTGAGGTATGGGTATGTTTTGGTCGCGTGATAGTGATAACCAAGCTCTGGCGTGGTATGGCCATTGAACGCGTCGAGATTCTCAGCCTTGGAACCGTCTGGTTCCGTGTATCCATAGATCGCGTAGCCATCGAGCGCGAAGGCAACCGGTTTGTCTTTGCCTACGGTCTCTTGTAAGTGAGTTGGGGCGATGTGATAGTGGTAGTCATCGGCCCGACCACAGTGACCTCCGAATTCGTCCAGTTCACCTGCTAACAGAGTATCCGTCTTGCCATCATTCTTGATCGGATTGAAAATCGGAACACCGTTGGCCGCCAAGGCGATCGCCCCGCGAAAGAAATGCGACTTGGCAGACAGAGAATTCTTTGCAATGATGGGGACAAGTGGTATTCGCCAAACATTGTTCCCAAAGTAGGGCTGCGGAATCGGAACCTGTTGTTGCCAAGCCGTAATGCCAACCATCATCTGGTGGTTTGGCATCGAGTTGGATTCGACATAAAAGAACTGAGCATCCTGCCGATACTTGAGAGCGTTTAACTTTGCAAAAGGCTCAAACGAATCCACGATCGCAGGCTTACTCATTGCCTTGGTCGCGACTAACTTCGCAAGATGCAACGGAGCCTTCACGTTCTCATTCAGTTGTCGAATTTGAGCTGTTTTTTCTTCGATCCATTTCTGATCGGCCGCAGTCAATTTAGCGATCTCCAGCGAAACGACTTTACCATCGGTGCGGCGAACTTGCACTTGGCCATTGAGGGACGCCAAAAAGGACGCGTGAATGTGCGCGCCGGTATCGTCAAAGGTCCAGACTTTCACAGATGCGTCTCCTTTTCCTAGGTCATGGCCCTCATGAGCTTCTAACATTTGGGGCCTTAACGAACTCGAGGCTACAGTGACAAATAGAAACACAAGAGCGAATCTCCCCCTCGCCCTTGATAAAGTCTGGGAGGGAGAATTGGAGAAAGCAATGTGTGTGAGGTCTTGAGTCATCTTCATATCGTTCCTTTATTTTCCGTTCTCTGGTTGCCGCGGGGACCGTCGACACGCGCTTGCAATTCGATCGGCGATGAGCCTATCTTGCAGTTCATGGCAGCCCATACCAGCTATCAAGAGACCCGGCAGGTAGACAGGTTGGCGAGCACAAGCCGACAGTCGCAAACACTATTTTCTACAGCTTATAAATTCTGCGGCTTATAGCTTTACCCCAAAATCGCCGCGACTATCGCGCCATATGCTGTGAATATGATTGGCAATATTGCCAGCGGCGTCAGGCTGTGTATTGACGAACTCGATCAAGAACGATGGACCTTGAACACGATAGGCATGACCAACACCCGCCTGCAACGCACCCTCCCACGAAAAATGAACTGCGTCCCAACCACCTATATTTTGGATGGCTTGACGTCGATCTTCAGCGACTTCGTCCGGTACGGCATTGATGTACTCATCGACGAGGTCCTTTAGCAGCGCCTGCTGTGGAGGTGAAAGCTTTGAATAAGGAATTCCAACCGGCGACTCTTTGGGTGGCTGTTGAACTCCTAGCGTTCTATTTTCTCGAGGCGCTTTGTCCGCAATGACAGCGACGCCGCGTTGTTGTTCGGATAACGACTGGATTAGTTCAAACCCTAGCGTTTCCTCAAGTCTCAGCATACGAGTGCCAACCGCGATTCCCGACTTGTTTTCTGTCCGTACAACGGCTGGATTCGCCGCGAAGGCTTGCGGTGTCGAAGAAGCAACGCGATCACCTTCCATCAAGAAGTTTAGCGATAGATGATGCCCCTCGATGCTCAGCCCCCACTTTTTACCAGCTTGAGGAGTTCCGAAAACAGTAAAGTAATATCGCGTTGAATCTCGCAGCGGGCTGTTGGTCTTGCCCGCTTCAAGTTCCTTCAAAAAATTCTCCATATTCATGATTTGGGTCGATTTGCGAAAACCGATTTCGCTCAAGACACTTCGCAGCAAAGCCGTTGCCGCTTGACGCTGGCTATCGCTCATCTCATTAAGCTGCAACCCCTTGCGTTTGTCCTTCGGGATAATTTGCCAATCCTGGCGTTCCGGGCTATCGACGGGCATAACCGCTTTGCCTTTTTGCGAATCACTCAACGATGCAACCCAAGCAGCAGCCGCAGTTGTAGCCCTTTCGGTTGCCCCGCCGACTTTTTGAAAGCTATGACCAAATTGATATACGCACAAAAAACCCGCGCACGCAAATGCGAAGAAGAATCGTTTTACACTCATGTTCAAGCTCTTATGTTGGAGTAATTTCGTTAGATTTAGGTGGACTGGTGGCATTCAAAAATTCTTGTGCGATTCGCCAATCGAATTGCTCGTTGGTTCGACAGAGTACTTTCGCGGCAGCCCTATATAATACCATCGGAATAATACCATCGTAAGCGGATGGTAAAATAGGGGCTAATGTTTCCCGTGATCGTTTGCACGCGGATCGATTGGAAGATGCTGTTGATCTCGATGAAAATGTAGTTTTGGCATTGCCTCAAGCAGTGCAATCAAACCGTCTTCCGTGACATGACCGCCATCCAGATAAAAGGATTCCAAGTGTTCCATTCCATACAGATGCTTAAGCCCTAAATCGGTAATCGGAATGTCGATTAGATGTAAAAACCTAAGCGACTTCATTTTCGCAACCGTTTCAAGGGCAGAGTCGCTTAATTTAGGGCTTCCCATTCGTAACAGGACAAGTTCGTTCAATGAGGGCCAATCCTTTATTCCTTTGTCGGAGACGACGCAGTTTGGCAGATTAATCGACGATATTTTGGGAAGGTCGCCGATCGCACGCGCCGACTGATCTCCGATAGTCGCTTTTTCAAGTCGAATTTGTCGAAGCCCTTCAAGACTTGACAATACATCTGCGATCTTGTCGGATACGTCCGCGTGTGTTAGTGAAAGTACTTCAAGTCCCGTTAATCCTCGAAGCTGTTCGAATGCCGTGTCATCAATACGTTCGTGCGATCGAATTTCGCGAGAGTCCCCTTGCTGAACAGTCAATACCTGCTCATGAATCGACGGGCTCGGCTGTTCTTCCGTGTGTTCGGTCCTTGAACCGCAACCGCATTGAACGCAAATACACGCGCAAGCCAGCGCGGCGCGGAGTTCCATGAATAGAATACGACAATACATCTTCTGCCTCCTCTCTGATCGTGTGACGAAGTGTTTCCGAAATGCGAGACGTATCAAATAAACGATAAAATCCGACCTCTTGGAACCTGCTGGAAAAGTGGAATCGGAGCCGCGTCCTTCAAAGTGCACGAACTATTGCATCCAACCTCAAAGCACGTTGCAAACAAACCGAACACCACCACTAGCCGCGAAGGCCGAAGTGAGATCCCACAAAGATACAAACCAACAGCGAAAAATGATAACACAGACCACAACCACGATGAATGCAGACGATCGCTGAATTCATTGACGACGATCGAAACGGCGCCAGTGTAAATCAACTGCACTGCATTGATCGCCCCGATTGAGAAGGTCATTAATGCTGAGACGATCAATGCATTTTGTGTTGGCCGTCGAAACCACAGCAGTAGAAAAACCAACGGATTAAGACAAAGAATCAATCCGATCCAGCCAAATCGCGGCATAGTGGCGGTCCGAACCGAAGGGATGACGAACGAATAGCAATCAATCCCGGCGATCGCAAAGCAGGTCCGCGGAATAGAATCAAAACGTGTGAACGTCAGCATAGCCGATCCTGCAGTATACTCCGTCTATCGCCGGATTGACAAACGACTCTGCGGGGAATAACAAGCGACCGTTGATGGAACTCCGACGTAGTTGGTAAGTGGGGTTCCTGGCTCAAAAGAGCTTCTCCGGCCGGGGCTTGCCCCCGACGGGTGCGTTTTGGCGTACTACACAGTTGGGCGTCCCAACTCCCGTTCCCCTCGGCTTTGTCCGCCGGAGGCGGGCAAAGCCGAGGGGAACGGGTCGATTCGCGAGTGCCGACCGCACGTACGCCAAAACAAGGTTGGCGAACCGTCCGACCTTCAGCGGTCGCCACGGAGTCATCAAGTATGACGTATCTGAAATCGATGCCGAACGCCGTAGCGGGTACGCCTGGTCCAGGTGGAAATGGAAGTAATGGAAACGTTGCGATGGAGCGGCGACTGACTCTGCGCATTTTATTTGGCACGTGAAACAAGGCAACTTATCCATCCAACCACGGCTGACACTGATCTCACGGATACAGATCCTCGCCATCTATGACATCCGTGGTGAATCAATTGAGACTGATTGATGCAACTTCGATACGGAGTCCGCTGTTCCGTCTACACTCGAGTGTTAAAGTTTCACTTTAGGTAGAATAATAGTCTTTCCATCGAAACTGGAAACCAGGCTTCGAATTGCACTCTCCTGTTCCTCTAAGGACTTTTCCGCAGCCTGTTTGACGCGAGCTTTGGCTTGGGAAAGAAAAATGCGTGAAATGAAAGTACCCACCGTCATATCGATAGTAAGCTTGACTTCCGTCCCATGGCTCGCTCGTACGGAATCGAGTGTCGTGTTGTAAGCTTTCAGTTCGCCAGCCGGCTTATCCGACGTTGTAAGGATTTGAATGCTATCTGGGTGGATTTGACAGTCTTGATTTAGCGACAATTCGGCAGCGATTACTTGTGGGTCGTTCAATTGCACTGTTAAGCGTTTGATCGCCGATACATTCGCTTTCGATTTGCCCCTTAACGCATTTCGCAGTGGATGGGAGTCATTTGACAGGTCAATGTCAACGCCATCGGTTTTTTCATTGATGAGTTTCATTCCGCCGTGTTCGAGAATTGCAGCGGTTGCATCTGTCCGAACTAGGATTTGCCGAAATTTATCGAACTCAATATCCATCATAAAACTTCTTTCGGCTACGCCATGAAGGTCATGTTCACTTCTCGAAAGCCCCCATGCAGCAAGAACGATTCCGCCAATAAGCGCGAGACTAAGCCACCAGCTAAGACTGATTACCGCATTTCGAATTGGGCTAATCATGATTCACGTCTGACATTGACATAAAGTTAGGACTTACGTTTCGATCCGCCAATGCTTGACTTACAAAGCGATTCACGTGCCATCGCGGCGATCTCGATTTCATATTGCTACGAATTGTCGTTGTCCGACGATGTTTTGACTATTTTTTCCTGCACAATTGTATTTAAACCGCACTTGAGAACGATAAGTAATCAAGTTGAGCGGAAATCGAACAGTTACAGCTCACTTGGAACGGACAATCGAGATGTCGATAGTAGAATATATTTTCGTTGAATTGTTGCAAGAACCAGTCCTTTCGATTCCGCCTCGATTAGCCAACGTGGATTTTCCACTGCCTGGAGGTCCACAGATCAACACGGGACCTCCAAAGGACGGTAAATACACTTCTTGCTTATCACAAGTCCCAACCAGCAGTCGCCGATTTCCAGTCAACTGCGGAAAGGAACTGAGATCGCTATCGATTATGTGATCGATCAATTCAATCACGTTAGGCTACTTTGCAACCAAAATTCAACGTTGAGAAGACTGATGAGCGACCACAATGCAAACGAGTTTTTGAATTTCTGTCGGAAATTCGATCAGGCTAAGTTGGTCACACATAGCCTCCAGGGCTTGATTGCTATACCGTTGTTGATTGCTGGCGAACGACCGAAAGTGGATACTAACGTGCTTAGAACCGTTACGCTTTGATGGAAGCGGAGAGTCTTTCAAAAAAGTCTCGCAGTTTTGCGAGGTCGACCGGCTTGACCAAGTGTTCGTTGAAGCCCGAATCTCGAGATTGTTTACGATCCGATAGCTGCCCATAACCCGACATGGCCACTAGGTATGTATTCGCGAGGTTAGGCTGACTTCGAATCGTTTTCGCCAAATCGTATCCAGTCATACCAGGCATTGATATATCCGAAAAAACAACCTCGGGAGTAACTTCGGTTATCGACTCCAAAGCGGAGAGTCCGTCCTCCGCGACTTTTACTCGGTGTCCAAGTTTTTCTAAGAGTCGGGCCATAATCGTTCGCAATGCCCTCATGTCCTCAACGACCAGGACTTGGAAAGTGCGGTTAGAAATTGGCCATTCCTTTGTCGGTTCCTCCGTAATCGGCTCTGCGTTTACGGCTGCCAGCGGAATCCGAACAGTGAAAAGGCTACCCTGTCCAACTCCATCGCTTTGCGCGATAACAGTACCGCGATGCAGCTCGACGAGTGTCTTGACAAGTGTCAATCCAATGCCAAGGCCGGCATGACCACGGCCAAGTGAATCATCCACTTGAGCAAACATTTGGAAAATTTCATCCAATCGGTCGGCTGAGATACCGATACCATTGTCCTTTATCGACATGACGGCAGATCCATGCTCGCCATCCTCCGAGTCCATTGTCAGAGTAAGTTGTATCTCACCACTCTGGTCAGTGTACCTCGATGCGTTATTCAGCAGATTTGTAACAACTTGAGTTATTCTAGCCGGATCAACATTGACTTGGACATCACGATTACAAATGTTCAGTGTCAATTTTTGCTTTTTCTCTTGAATGAACGTGCCGGAAGCCTCGATCGCCGACTGGATGGCTACACGTAAATCCACGATCTCTCGCTGGAGAATGATCTTTCCACGACCGATTCGCGATACGTCTAACAAATCATCTATCAACCGAATTACGTGGACCACTTGGCGATCCAGCAACGCTCTTAACTCCTCATTCTCTGGACTTAGTGAGGACATTCCCATTAGATCAATTGCATTTCGTATGGGGGCCAACGGGTTTCTTAATTCATGCGCTAGAGTGGCCATAAACTCACTCATGCGACGAGTCGATTCCGATTGCTTTGTAGCTAAGGCTGCTAATTCATCCTCATCTCGTTTTTGATCGGTAAGGTCTCGCATCACTTTGCTAAATCCAACAACGTTACCTTGATCGTCTCTGACGGCACTGGTAATCCCCGAAGCCCAAAAACGCGTTCCTCCTTTTCGCATCATCCAGCGGTCGTCGCTTGCGCTCCCTAACGCGGCTGCCGTTTCAAATTCAGCCTTAGGAATGCCCAGTTCGATGGCTTCAGGAACGAAAATTAATTGACGAATATCCTGACCAATGAATTCAGTTTCTTCGAATCCAAGAACCTCTAGTACCCCGTTGTTCCAAGTAGTCGCGCGGCAGTTCTCGTCCATTGCAAAGATGGCATAGTCTTTCACTTGTTCGACGAACGAACGCATATATTGATCCATGCGCCTGTTGTCCATTTCGAGGCGGCGAATTCGATTCAGACTGGCTTGCAATCGCATTTGCTCCGCACGAATAGTCTCCGTTGCTCGCTCAGCCCGTCGCCGATTATGTTGCAGTAGGTACATAACGCCAACTACCAAAGCTAGTCCTGCAATCGTTGCGACCATTCCTACCGCGAGAGATGTCCAGTACGTCGTAGCGGCAGCCGCCTCGCGTTCCGCCATGGAACGCATTTCCATTGCACGCATGTCGCTCATTGAGGAATGAATCGAATCCATGGTGTCTTTTTCTAAATTGTTTGAAAAGAGCAATTGTGCCGCGGCGAAGCCTTCGTTGCGACGCACATCTATAGTCGTGTTGAGCTCCGCAACTTTTTGCTCTACTTGTGCTTTCAAAGCCGTTAACTTGAACGGCTCGAGCGGGCTAATTTTCTTCAACAGAAGCAATTCCGATAGCTGCCCATTGATTCTTGGAACAGTCTTGCGAAAGCGATCAGAGAAAGCTTCCTCACCGGTTAAGATGTATCCCCTTTGTCCGGATTCAGCGGACTGGAGCATAGACTCGATATTTTCAAGATTGATTAGGAGTTTATGCGACTCTTCGACCAGGTTCGTATGCGACCGAAGTTGCTGTGTGAAATAGGAACCCGCGATTCCACTTCCAACGAGCAGTAAGATTACGGCACCCAGAGCAATCCGGTCACCCACCACACGACGCTGTTTGCCCTGAAGAAGCTCTTCAGACAGCTCAGTCGACTTGCTCGGCTCGCCTCGCGTTAAGTTTAGAGTTTGCAAGCGACGTGCCCTCCTAGGTATTCGTAAGCATCGGCGAAACAACTATTGTCGCATATATTAGTCCCTAAATTGGAATTTCCGCATCCTTTGACCTACGAAAATTTCGGGAACAAGCCAGCCACATGTTAGTGCAAGACCGAACCTCAGCGTTCGCTAGTGTGGCTTCTGCACTGGCGGCATCCATGAGTTTCCAAATCAAACAGTCATTGTGCGTACCCGCTTGGCAATCGGTCAAACTCCAGACCTTCGTCCAGCGTTAGCGATCATACTGACCGCAAACAACACCAAGAAGAGAACAAACAGGATTTTTCCAATCGATGCTGCGCTTGCAGCGATTCCGCCGAAACCGAATATAGCCGCGACGATCGCCAAGACAAAAAACGTGAGTGCCCAGTTTAACATGGAAGGCTCCAGTATCAGTAAGGTTAGTGCTGTTGAAACATCGACTACACTTTTTCCACTAAGGCAATCGTCGTACCAATATTGGTCTAGAACGATAAATTCATTTTGTTGCTTGATCATCGCACGTTTCGGTCAACTTTCTACCTTGATCGCCGCAGAAATGGTCGATCATCGCGCACTTGGCTCGATTGGGCAATGTTTCGCGCCTTCGTCCAACCAACCGTGATCACTGGCACGTCGATTGCGTTGTATTCCATTCGCGTTACCTATGGATTCGAGTTTTAAGGAACTGGATCCATACTGAATCAAAACCAAGTTCAACGATGGAGAATAGAGATGATTACTCGAGAGCAGTTAATGGGAAATTGGAACGGCGTAGTTGGTTCAATTAAGGAGAAATTTGGCGAATTTACGAAGGACGAATTGGCCAAGGTTGAAGGCAATTTTGAACAACTGGTTGGACTCGTTCAGCGAAAGACAGGCAAAAGTCAAGCGCAGATATCCTCCTTTATTTCTGAGTGCTGTGAGTCGGCAGGTACGACTTACAAACAAGTTGCTAGTCGGGCATCTCACTATGCGGATGCAGCCGGTGAAATCATTCGAGACAATTACGACCGAGTAGCTATGGAAGCCAAAAAGGGAATGGATTACACCGTTCAAAATGTCGGTCGCAGACCACTAGAATCGCTTGCTATAGCTGTCGGGTCTGGAATTCTGGCTGGGCTCGTTCTTGGGATTTCCATGACAAGTCGAAAGCGATAAAAATGGATCTTTCGAAGCCAGCAGTGGATGGTGATGACTTGCTTGCCCGTATGCAAAGGGTTCGTGCATCTGGCTACAGCCATGCCGGCGAGCTTCAAGGCGAAGCGAAGCGTTTGGTGGATTGGAAGGAATACGTTCGCTCCAAACCCCTTATGTCGATAGCGGTCGCTTCACTCGTTGGATTTAGTTTCGTACGCAGTGCGCTTGGAGCGAATTCGCAGGTAGTGCCTGCGCGTGCAAGCAGCCATAACGCCTTAGAGAATTCAATGTCAAGTCAGTCGAGTTGGAAAAGTGGAGCGATCACTTTAGTTTCGAACGTGGCGTTAACTGCGGTGAAACAATACCTATCTTCACTCTTACAATCTCGCAGAACAGAGGGAGGTTTCAATGATCGATTTCGCAACACGGGTTCGAAAGAACAGAGTATTGGATCCGCTCCATAGCGATCAAGACAAACTAGTAGATTCTGTCTTTTCGAGGAAAAGTGGCAACACCCATTCGGACTTTTCCGATGTGGCAAGACGTATGGTTTCGTCTAGTCCAGCAGCATGTGTTGCGTTGGCTTTCGTGTTTGGAGGGGTCTTGGGATGGTTGACATCGAGAAGATAAACGAAAAATACGAACATGCGAGCCCGGTCTCTCAATTCACGGAAACGGCAGGCAGGTTTGCATGTGACCTATTGGAATTGACGGAACTTCAAGCTCGATTGTTCAAGGCGGACGCGCAATCCGTTTTTAGAAGGTCGCTCGGTGCAATTGCAATGGCTGTGATCGGATGTTCGCTATTGTTGGGTTCCATTCCCATAGTGGTATTCGGATTAGCGTCCGCCACTGCGTACTACTGGCAGATGGAAGAATGGATGGCACAACTGGCTGTTGGTGGAGGACTGGCTTTATTGAGCTTAATGCTCATTGCTGGATCGTATAGAAATTTGTCGAAATCCACGCTGCAATTCCATCGTAGTACTGCTGAATTTTCTAAGAATATGGAATGGACAAAAGACGTCATTCGCAGCGTCTCTGCAAAATAGTTTTGTGTTTTCATCATTATCAAGAGGAGTCAATTGAAATGGCAAGAACTGCTAACGAACAGAGCATGGCTAAGTATCCCAGCAACATGGGCGACCACAGAGCGATAACGAATTCATGTGAGACACAACTCGAAGAATTCGAGGTGCTCGTAGGAGACCTACGAGACTCGTTAGGGGAATACTTGAAAAAACGCCCGCTTGTCTCTTCGGGGCTGGTGTTTCTACTAGGGTTCTATATCGGTTGGAAAATCAAACCGTGGTAGTCCACATCTAACGGGTTAGTAAAGGCTTGCGAAAGGGGATTACGGGCTGTAAGTCTAGGTCCTTCGGCGGTGGCAAGCTGGTTGGGGTCTCAATCCCGGGCCTAGGAAAATTGAACTGGTGAAATACACGTCGAATTCGACCGAGGAGTTTTGATTTTGTGGCCTTGGATTGGATTTTTAATCTTTATTGTGCTGATGCTGGCATTGGACCTTGGCTTGTTCAATCGCAGACCACACATTATCGGCATGAACGAGGCGGTTGCGTGGTTCGGCGTCTGGATCGGCTTAGCGATACTCTTCAATATCGGGCTTGTAATATTCCATAAACGTGGCTTGGAGGCGGGACTGGAGTTTTTCACTGGGTTCCTCGTTGAGAAGTCCCTGAGCATCGACAATGTTTTTGTGTTCGTTCTCATATTTAACTACTTTCAAGTGCCACCTGTATTCCAACATAAAGTCCTTTCTCTAGGAATTGTTGGTGCCATTGTCCTACGGCTGGTCTTTATTATTGGAGGATTGGCACTTCTGAATCGATTCCACTGGACCATTTATCTATTCGGTGTGTTTTTGCTAGCGACCGGACTAATGATGATGGTCAGAAAAGAGACGGAGATTGATCCAGGAAAAAATTGGGCCATACGCACACTTCGTCGCTTTGTTTCGGTGACGGAAGGCTACGAAAACGCTAGTTTTTTCATTCGCAAAAACGGACGGCTCTGGACGACGCCGATGTTCATCGCGCTGCTGGCCATTGAAACTTCCGATATCTTTTTTGCCACGGATTCTATCCCGGCTATCTTCGCGATCACATCAGATCCTTTCATCGTTTTCACTTCGAACCTTTTTGCGATGCTCGGACTGAGGGCATTGTACTTTGCCGTCCAAGACTTTATGAAAATGTTTCATTTCTTGAACAAGGGGTTCGCACTGATCATCACTGTCCTCGGCGTCAAGATGTTGATAAGCGACGTTTACGAAGTGCCCATTTCGTTTTCGCTCGTATTGATCGTATTCATCCTTTTGAGTTGCGTCATCGCCTCGATTCTGCGGCCGCGTAAGGCGGATTTGAAGCAACTATTTGAACGGACAGAACAATTAGGTCTGATTCCATTTCGGCGACTGTTGTTGATCGAAAATATCATCGACCTCGGCGAACGAAAAGTCAGTGGTTCAATGAGATGCAAGAGTGGCGTGCATGTGATCCGTCTCGATGTTCCCTGGGCTGAGAATCTCCGAATGCTAACTGAAACGCACTATTCGCGATACCCGCTAGTTGAGCGCATAGGTCGCAAACCCATAGGTTTCATTCATATTAAGAACATATCGTTCGCCGACGCGTTGGAATTGACCCCGGTGGATCGACTGGTTTCTCTGGCTCGCAAGTGTCTAGAAATGCCAGAAGATTTGCCTCTCGAGGAAGCGTTGGGACTATTTCAACGACGGTACGATAGGTTGGCACTCGTGGTCAATGCCAATGGAGAATGGACGGGCATTCTGACTTTTGAAGATGTGGTTCAAGAGATCATCGGTAACATGGGGGACGAATTCGATCGCGCGCGTGCGGGCGAATTTGTATCTTTGGTCGACGCTTTAAGCCCGGGGCGAATCGTACTTGGTCTGCGAGCTGATTCGATGACTGAGGCTGTTCAAGAGTTCCTTGCGAGCATCCCGAGGGAAGAACTTCCCCTAGACGCCACCGCTATTTCTCGAATCGTAATGCAACGTAGAAAATTCATGCCAATGTATGTTGGAAATGGATTAGCTATCCCGCATGGGCGCCTGGACGGAATCCAGCGTCCAGTGCTCGCCTTTGCACGCTGCGATGAAGGAATACCAGTTGAAAACACGAATGAGCGTGCAAGTCTGATCTTTCTGCTGTTGACACCAAGCCGATCAGCTGGATTGCAGACTCGATTGATTGCTAATATCAACGGCCTGTTTAAAAGCGAATATGTCTCGGAACGACTGCGCAAAGCGCAGACGCCCGATGCGGTAATCGAAGCCATCCATGCCGGCCAGCAAGTAGCTTTGGATTAGTTCCAGAGTTGGGGCGGTCGCCGGGCCGAACTACTGTATTTGTGATTGACGAAACACGGAGTATATTTTCTGCTAAAGTGTGAGCTTACGAACACTGAGCAAATGTCCTGCGCTCGTAACTTGTGCATTGATCGCTTTCGCAATGCTTATCGGAAGATTCGGTAGAACGCTTGAAGTGTAGACCCTAAAACACCTACCTAGCCGAGGCGGGTTGAACTCCGAAAAAACTAACTGTTATGCAACTGAGCAAACGAAACACTCTCGGGGGCGTTCGCGTGCCTGTGACCTACATCGTGGCGGTTGCCGCCGTCGCTTTGTCGGGAGTGGTACGCTGGCAACTTGACCCACTATTAGAGGATCATCTCCCTTTCGCCACGTTCTTCGTCGCCATCGTCGTTGTTGCGTGGTACGGTGGGCTTCGCGCCGCACTTCTTGCCACAGTGCTGGGGTTCTTATTGGCGCTTTACTTTTTTGTTCCCCCTCGCTTCTCGTTTCTCGTTAATAGCGGTCCGGATTTAGTTGGCTTAATGGTTTACTTTGTGGTTGGTGTTTTCATCGCTGGCTTCGCGGACGCCATGTACAGTGCAAAGCACCGGTTCGCCGAGCAAGCGGAACGATTGCGAACCACACTCGCCAGCATAGGTGATGGAGTCATCACGACCGATGTCCACGGACGCGTCGCGAACATGAACACAGTGGCCGAATCACTAACCGGATGGACCAACACCGAAGCGATGGGGCAACCTCTCGAAGAAGTGTTCCAAATCGCGAACGAACGCTCCCGAAACTCGGTCGAAAATCCTGCCACTAGGGCGTTAAAGGATGGCATCATCGTTGGGTTAGCAAGCCAGACTATCCTTATTGCCAAAGGCGGGGCGGAGTCTTTCATCGACGACAGCGCCGCACCGATTTTTAGCAAGGATGGCAAAATCATTGGCTGCGTGCTAGTTTTCAGGGACATCAGTCAACGCATGCAGGCCGAGAAATCGTTGCGAGATAGCGAAAGCAGAAAGACGGCAATGTTTGAGGCCGCCCTCGATTGCATCATCAGCATCGACAAAGGCGGCACGATTATCGAGTTCAATGGGGCGGCAGAGCGAACTTTTGGTTTCCCCAGGTCGGAGGCGATTGGGAAGGAACTCGCAGAGCTGCTCATTCCACTCGCATATCGCGAACGCCATCGAAATGGCCTGGCCCAATACCTTAACACCCAGCAAGGCTCGGTGTTCAATCAACGACTTGAACTATCCGCTCTCCGCGCAAATGGTGAAGAGTTTCCTGTCGAATTGACGGTGACACCCATTCCGGTGGACGGCCCCGCTCAGTTTACCGCATACCTGCGTGACATCACGCAACGCAAGCAATTCGAGAAGGCACTTCGCGAAAGCGAAGAACGATTTCGCGCACTAGCTGATAACATTCCTCAACTGGCTTGGATCGCTGACGCGGGTACCGATGGTCAGGTTCATTGGTTCAACCGAAATTGGTTCGAGTACACCGGGACCAATCTAGAAGACATGAAAGGACGTGGATGGATTGCAGTTCATCATCCCGATCATGTCGAAAGGGTCGTTCAGAAATTTGCTCATCATGTCAAGGAAGGATTAGACTGGGAGGATACATTTCCATTGCGTGGAAAGGATGGCCAATACGTGTGGTTCCTGTCTCGTATGAAAGTCATTCGCGATAAATCCGGACGAGTCGTACGGATCTTTGGCACCAACACGGATATCACCGAAACAAGGCGGACAGCCGAGGAGTTGCGAAAGCTCACGGCCGAGCTTTCCGAGGCAGATCGTCGCAAGGATGAATTTTTGGCAACCTTAGCGCATGAACTTCGCAACCCGCTGGCGCCGATTCGAAATGGATTGCAAGTTCTTGGGCTCGCTGGCGACAGCAAGTCTGTCAGCCAACAAATCCTAACCATGATGGAACGGCAACTTAAGCAGATGGTTCGGTTAGTAGATGATCTCATGGATGTGAGTCGTATCTCGACTGGGAAAGTAGAACTCCGGAAGGAAATCGTATCGTTGGCCTCGATCGTGAACAACGCCGTCGAAACCAGCAATCCACTAATTGAGCAAATGCGTCACAAACTCACTATTCAAGTACCGGAATCCACTATCCTGGTCAATGTCGACGCGATCAGGCTGTCTCAAGTCATCATGAACCTACTGAACAACGCTGCCAAGTACAGCGAACCTGGCGGTCACATTCAACTCACTTCCGAACGAATCGGAGGAGATGTGGTAGTTTCGGTCCGAGACACCGGCATTGGTATTACCACTGACCAGATTCCCCATCTATTCGATATGTTCTCGCAAGTCGATCACTCGATGGAGAAGTCTCAAGGCGGGCTAGGGATCGGTCTCTGCTTGGCGAAGCGAATCGTAGAGATGCACGGCGGGACAATAGATGCACGCAGCGACGGACTTGGCAAGGGGGCCGAGTTTGTCGTCCGACTCCCTGTTGTTGTTGAAAATGCTGCGACGCAATTGAAACCAGAAGTACAAGCGCAAGACATGAAATCGAGTCTTCGTATTTTAATTGTAGATGACAACAAAGACGGTGCGGGCACTTTATCCATGATGCTGAAGATCCTGGGCAACGACACACGCACCGCATATGATGGTGAGGATGCGGTCAAGGCAGCTATCGAATTTCAGCCGGATGTCATCTTGCTCGACATTGGACTTCCAAAGTTGAACGGCTTCGAAGTTTGCCGCCGCATCAGACAGCAAAAGAACGGGCACAAGATACTCGTCATAGCCCAAACCGGCTGGGGGCAGGACGAGGATCGTAAACGCAGCCGCGACGCTGGATTCGATCATCACTTGATTAAGCCGGTGGACATGGCCGCTTTGAATAAAATACTGGCCGAATTTCAAACCCTGAAATCATGACGATGCCTTTGAGAGAAGTGGTCCAGGTGCGTCGCCAGTCAGGTTGAAAAAAAAGCGTTCTGGTTGATCGCATGCGCCCAAAAGGTTGAACACTACGCGATTGCAACCTATGGCACTCTTTGCACATGGGCGCGGATTCTCGGTTACTTGGTTCCTCGGTTACTCGGGGGCACTCAAACTGCTCAAGCAAAACCTAAACGAAGAAGAGCAAACCGACGAAGCATTGTCAGCAATATCGCTATCCCGTCCGTTCGGGGCTTGTCCCCGACGGATGCGTTTTGGCGTTCTACAATTGGGCGTCCCAACTCCCGTTCCCCTCGGCTTTTGCCCGGGACAAGGAGGTCGTCTAGCTTTGCACATCGCTAGTCATCCTATGCAGTGTGGCACGCCCAGAGCGAAAGCGCGAAAGCAATGGGCGTGTGAATTGTGGCAAAGATTTCTAGCAACTCACACGCCCCTCGTTCCTCAGAGCGTGCCACACCTGTCGAATCCCATTGAATTGATCTAGCTAAAGCTGGACGACCACCAAGTCAAGGTGGTAGGCTTGGTGCGGTCTCTGACGCTAGCAGCGTCAGCCACGAATGGAACTAAGCCTTTACGCCTTCTTCGACCTTCCAGCCGTAGGAGACGTCGCCCTTCTTGGCACCCTTTTCGTCCATCTCGGTATAGGTCACTTTGATCTCTTCGAAGTTCAAGCTGAAGCTCTCATGTGGCTTGTCTTGGCTTCCACCCGAAACCGAGTAGGAACATACCATCACGTTCTTCAATTCGTACTTGTAAAACGTTTCGCGACCCGAGTTGACTGCAGTCGTCTTGCAGTGGATCTCCACCTTTGGAAATACTTTGCCCAGGCAAACTGCTTCGGCGATCTTAGGACCGGATTTGTCCAAGAGCTTCGAGCACTGCAAGTCCTCGTGAAGGATCGTGCCGCGTCGTCGTGCAGCCCCGGTGGCTCCAGCCCCAGCCTTGTGAATCACTTGCGAAAAGTTTTCCAAGTCGGTCCACTT
>JAYVPJ010000126.1:0-20687 GCA_043757445.1 Pirellula sp.
TCTTGCCCTCCCCGAAAAACTCGCTTACGGCTCGTTTTTCGACCCTCCCAACTTCGTTGAGCGGGTAACAGCGGTGGCGATCAGCGAGAAGTGTCCAAATTAGCGACGATCGTTGCGGCTTAAAACGAGTGCCATTTGGCTAACGCCCAATGGCTGATCCGTAATGATCCGGTGAATCATCCGGGGCAACAGCCTGCGCTACAGGTTCCTTCGTTGGTGCGGTCTTAGTCAGCATTTCTTGAACATCAAGCGGAGCTGCGTTCAGGCTCCTTCCAACGCTGCGTTCCAGCTCCGCAATTGCACGCCGAAGCATGGCTCGCTGGTCGAGAACTCTAGCACGCGCATCTAAATAAAGTGTGGTCGTCTGCAATACCAGAAGATAGTCTGTTCCGCCGTCCGCAAATCCTTTTTCGGCAATTTCCACTGCCTCCGATAGATTTGGGAGAACCTCCGATTCCAGGATCTTTAGATTCGCGAGGGCCTGCATTAGTTGCCGATAAGCAACGCGCACATCTTGATAGAGTTGGTCTCGAATCGCGTCGCGAGTGTGCATGGCAGCATTGAGTTCCCAATCGGCGCGTAGGATGCCCCCTTGATTGCGATTGAAGATCGGTAAATCAAACCTGAGACCTGTGCCAGTTCGCGTGTAGTCCGTTCCATGTCGCACATCGACGACACTATCGGCTCGCCAAAAGATCCATCGTGACAAAAACGAACGCTCGTTCGCTGCCGCGACGGACCAACGTGCGGCATGGTAATCCGGACGACAAGCCAGCGCAGTTTCAATCAACTGCTTTTCGTCCAGCTCCGGGACGCTGATCGTTTCGAGTGACGTTGGTTCAAGTCGAGTATCGACGGTTGGAATTCCAAGGAGCGACGCCAGTCTTGCTTGGCTAATCGAAATATTCTGTTGCTGGACTCCACTGAGGGCTCTGGCATTCAACGCGTCGACTTTGGATGCGATGGTTTCTAACTCACTAATGTCGCCATCTTGGAATCGGTCGCGCGTTAGATCCGCGATACCCTGGCGAATTTCGACCGCTTCTATTGCCAAACGCGCTTGCGCCGTCATTAAGGCTAGATCGATATAGGCCAAACGGATATCGCGAGCTACGTTTAGTCCGTTTTGTACCAGTTGCTCGCCGATGCGACGGTACTCGCGATTGGCAACTTTCACTCGCGTTGGCCTTAGAAAGTACGATTCGATGGGCGCATAAAGCGTGTACTGGCCTTCCTTGGCCCCCGAGGGAAAGTACATGAGTACTTGGGGGTTTGCGATCAAGTTGGCTTGAACTGCATCGCCGCCCGCCATTCCAAGCTGCGCCAAAGCGGCTTGAAAGAGCGAGTTGTTCGCCAAGCCCGTAGCGACCGCCTCGATTTCGTCGAGTCCATCTTCCAGGATCACACCTGCCGGAATGATCTCGGAGCAAGGTGGAACTCTTTCGACGTTTACGGAAGTTCGACAGTTGATCGCATTGGCGACGTAGCGAGTGTTGCAACAAACCGATGGCGCTCTGCAACCGCCCCCCACCAACAACAAGCATGACACAGTGACACAACACGCAATCGACTTCGTAGCCTGTTCCGATACAACGCTGGTTGTGGCTTGCCGTTGAGCCATTTCTTTATCCAATTGCTAGCGTTTTCCGAATCGCGCAGATCGGTATGACCTGCGCTACCATTGTTTCGGAACGACACAATTGTTCCGATAACTATCTTCGCTAGGAGTGGGAACGTTTCGCCAAGCCGCACAACCCGCAACAAACAGTTCAAATCTCTCGGATGGGCACCACGTGTTTGCCAGCGAACAAGAGTGCGACAATCGCCAGAACCGCAAAACCAGATCCGAGCAGCAGCGCGGGCGATGCGCCAAAACGGTCCCACACCATTCCTGCACCCAAG
Organism: Pirellula sp.; assembly: GCA_043757445.1. Classification (GTDB taxonomy): domain Bacteria; phylum Planctomycetota; class Planctomycetia; order Pirellulales; family Pirellulaceae; genus JBKCUI01. Next base: position 1,903 of record JAYVPJ010000126.1, read on the forward strand.
CTCGCAATGAATGTCGTAAGACCAGTTAGCCCGTAAAAAATCCCCATGGCAGTGCCCCGTGATTCGCTCGGTGCATGGTCGGCGATGAGTGCTTTGCCAACCCCCTCGGTCAGAGCCATGTACACACCGTAGATTGCCATCAGTGGCCACATACCCCAAGCTTGAGACGCTGGCAAGAACGCAAACCCCGCGTAGACGAATGCATAAATAATCCAGCCCACCACGATGATGCGCCATCGACCGATGCGGTCGCTCAACGCACCGGCCGGATAAGACAGCAGTGAGTATAAAAGGTTGTAAAACGCATATATCATCACCACCTCCCAAGGTGAGTAGCCAAGATCGCGAGCTCGAAGCAGTAGAAACGTGTCACTACTATTAGCAAGCGAAAACAAAACCAAAATCGCGAGTGCGTACCAATACGAACGTGGCAGACTGGACCAACTTTTGGTATTGCCACCGGCTGGCAACTTGATGGTTTCCTCGGTTGAAGTGGCCTCGGTCTCGCGCACCAGGAAAGTCAAAATGAGCGATGCCAAACCCAACACCGCCCCGACACCGAAGATTGCTCGGTAAACCCATTCGGGCGTTTCTTTTGCGGCACTTAGCCCTTCGCCCGTGACGTTTGATTGCGGCGTCCCGGTTAGCCACCAAAGCAAAAATGCGGAAAGAAGCACGCCCACGATTGCCCCGGCAGTATCAAATGCGCGGTGTAATCCAAAGGCTTGTCCTCGCTGTTCTGGTGGAACAGCGTCGGCAATGAGAGCGTCGCGCGGCGCGCCTCGCAGTCCTTTACCAAACCGATCGAGAAGCCTACCCCCAAGCACCAGCGGCCATACCGTCGCGAGCGCGATGATCGTCTTTCCGATGACCGGCAACCCATACCCCCAACGAATCCACCGAACCCGACCACTTTTCTTTCCTTTGCGGTCACTTCGAATTCCAGCCACCGCCGACATCAACGCGACGACCAGAACCGCAGATCCTTCGATCGCTCCCAATTGCGTCTTGGACGAACCAAGCACACCAATCATAAAGAGCGGCAACAGAGGATATACCATCTCGCTCGATACGTCCGCAAAGAACGAAACCAAGCTCAGTAGCCAAACAGGACGCGGCAAAGGCTTTTGCATTTGGCGATCGGAAGAAAAACGGTCAATTGGCATTAAGAATTTTCCTGACTTGGCACGTCGGCGTTTAACCCATGCGAGCATAGCAACAGCTTCGCGAGAGTTCGATGAGAATGAAACAATTTTCTCAAATCAGTCGTCATTGTTATTTCATTCCGACTTTTGCACCGGATGTCCGCTCGCGAGACTCCTTGGGTACAATGCGGTCCCAAACCAGGGTTTGTCCTCGACCATTCAATGTCCAACATCCTGACCCAACAGAGAAATACCATGCAACCTGCCAACATCGATGAAATCCATGAGATATTGATCCGCCTTGGCTTTGCAATGGTCTTGGGAGCGATTTTGGGAATCGATCGCGACATGCATCGCAAACCGGCGGGGTTGCGAGTCTTATCCATGGTGTGCTTGGGCTCGTGCGCAATCATCATGGTTAGCATTACGACTATCTCAACCGTTACCGGGGCACCCGGAGACGGACTGCTGCGAACGGTTCAGGGAGTTCTATCAGGAATCGGTTTCCTTGGAGCGGGGGTCATTATGCGAACGCAAGGGACCGATCAAGTGCACGGGCTAACCACCGCTGCATCGATTTGGATAAGCGCCATTCTCGGAATGATCTGCGGAGCAGGACAATGGCTGTTGGCCTCTTGTCTTTTCCTCTTTGCTTGGTGCATTTTGGTTTTCGGTCGATGGGTTGAATTCAAGATTTTAAAGCTATCGCAACCAAGCCCCGGAACACTTGAGTTGGCAGAGGGAACATCCGTCAATAAGTTGCCGCATTAGCGGAACCGCCTTAGCCAAATGGCACTCACTTTGAGCCGCAACGCGCTAGCGCGCGGGCCGGAAGTCAAGTAATCACCTGCAAATCCGGCCCTCATGCTAGCTAGCGCATTGAGGCTCAAAATTTACAAACAGGAACGATTGAGGACAATCGTTCTACTCTGGCTGCCGCCAAAAGGTTCGAAGACGCTACCAGATTCCAGCCTCTTCCAATTGTCGGGTCGCCTGTTCAGCCCAACCTCGATTGGCTGCGGGTGACGCGGGACTTGGATGAAGGATTTTGCTAACTTTGATGGCACCGAGGGCGGTGTGCGAGTTGCAGATACGCTTCAAGCAGTCTTGGGCATAGGCACCAACGCCGACGGCGAATTCGGGTTTGAGCAGGAGAAGAGATTTCTTTAAATGCTCATCGCAAGTTGCATGGAGTTCTTTCCGTTCGGTGGCAGGTAATTTGTCCGGCGTGACGTTTCGGGCACCGTCGTCCATAAAGACAAGCGGGCAATAGTTCGAGACAAAGTGTTCCGCGAAGAAGTCTTTTGCATTTGGGAATCGTTCCGAAAAGAGTCCCCACAAACGTTTCCCGGAGACTTCACTTCGAGTACACGCAAAGCCTTCGATGGGTCTCTTGGGATGTTCGCGATTGGGCTTTCCGATTTTAGTCTCGATCTTGAGATAGTTTCGAACCGCATCGATCTCGCCGAATGGAACGCCGGTTTGAGCCATTCCCCAGGGGCCAGGGTTCATACCCAACAAAAAGACACGACAGTCACCTCCAGTGTACCGATTTAAGTACTTTTCGTGAGCTGACCACGCGTAGTGCAGTGGGTTGTATACCCAGGTCGCGGGCGGTCCAACTTGCAAACGATCCAGTTCCGATCGAAGTTGAGTTGCGGCAGCGATCAAGCCATGAGACGATTTTTTCATGGCAACATTATTACCGCAGTCTCCAAAGAAAAACACCCTACCAAGTGGCAGGGTGCTCTCTGTGTTTTTCCGCCTGTCCAGGTCACAACAACTAGAACGTAAAGAGCATGTCGCCGCCGAATACGGTCGCGCTTGGTACGTTGCCAGCGTTGAAGCCGTATCGAGCTTCGTCCCAGACCCATCGGACTTCAGGGCGAAACAATAGGTTGGCTGAAGCGCGATAGTTAATGCCAGTGGTAAAGTTGTACAGGTCGTCGTTCTTGGCGTTGTTGAAACCTGCACCAGTGTAGTTGAACCACTCAAATCGTTCGCCGAGAGAAATTCGGTCGTTGACTTTGTAGATCAAGTAGTTGATGTTGCCAAACGTGTTACGTTGTTGAGCACCACCTGAATTTCGCGAGTTAAGCGAATCTGTTTGCGAAATGTAGGTGAGTTTGTCGGTCAAGTTGGCTGTCAAGATAACACTGTGGATGTTTCCTCGCTCTTGAACACCAAGATTGCTGTCGCCCATTCGGCCCATGCATGTGGAGTAAAGAACGGAGAGCTTGTCGTTTAGCTTTCTCTTGAAACCACCCAGGTATGCCGAACCGTTATCGTAGAAACCGCTATCCCAACCGGCAACGTAACCATTGTAAACTTGAGTATTTTCGTCCAAGTTATAAGTGGACAAACCGCCGGTGTGAGTAAAGGGTTCAGCGTTGTAGAATGTGAACTGACGGCTGTAGAAGAAGTTGCCTGTCGCCTGTACAACTTCGTTACCAACGATAGTAAAGAAGTGTCCAAACTTGGTACTCAACTTGCCATATGCAACTTCACCGTACAACTGTGGAATGGCGTGCCCGTATCCGAGGTTGCTGGAATTGTCCCATGGGTTATCCCATGTGTTTGCAGGAGCACCGAAGGCTTGTGTATCAGGACCATCAGTACCGTAGAGATAATCGATACGTGCACCCAGACCAAGACCTTCACTACCGTCAGCCACCTTCTCAGCAAAGAACCATTGTTGTTGCAATTGAACTTTGTGAGGATAGGTATTGAAGTTATTCGGTGTGGAGCGAGAGTGGTATCCGATATCGGTCCAACCACCGATATTGATTCCGGTGTCGCCGATGCCTTTAGGGAAGAGCTTCCACGGATCATCCAATTTTCGGCCGGTTCCGATCAGACCCAAACCGAAAAGACCACCGGATCCGCATCCGCCACCACAACCGCCATCGCAAGCGCCGTTGCCGCAGCCACAGCTTCCGCTTCCGAGGCTGTCGCAGCTGCTGCCTTTGCCGTTGCAAATGTCAGCGACATCGCAGGCTGAGCCTTTGTCGCAGCAGGCTGACGATGAAGCTTTCGTGTCGCTGGCGGAAGCGAGGGGTGCAGGAGCCTGGGTGGCTGCTCCGTCTTGGTAGTAACTGTAATAAGACGCAGGGTAATATCGGGGAGCAGTTCGGTTAGTTTGACCGAAGGCCGTTCCCGCACAGCAAACGCTTGCAATCATTGCAGTCAGCGCGAATTTGCTCATTTTCATGGTTCTGGAACTCCTATCCTGAACAAGGGTGGAACGCACAAGCGTTTTTAAACGGCCTAAACACAAAGGGCCATTCACGTTTCGTAGCATTCACGGATCGGTTTGGAAGCGTCATGCCTCTTAGGCTGAGAGTTAGCCGATGGTCCGTCCGTGAACCCTATTCTCGGTATGTTATCGGATAATCTTGTCCAAGAAATTCACGCGAACACTTTGGACTGGGACCACTAATACAATCGATAATAGCCGACCTGTTAAACTAATCCGGATACAGTAAGATTGCCGCCATGCTTTTCCCGTAACTGGGCCCTTGGGCCGTGGACATGGTGCGGCGAATAAAATAGTGAAACTGAAAAAAGGAATTCATGCAGGAATTTGACTACCAACTGCGACCGCGGATCATTTTCGGTTCCGGCGTTGTCGCGAGATTGGGGCAGTTGGCCCGCGAAATCGGTTGCTCTCGCGCATTGGTCGTAAGCGATCCTGGCGTTGTGAAAGCAGGACTCTATGCCGCTGGGCAGGCAAGTCTGGCAAATGCTGGAATTGAAGTGCAGGGCTTTCACGACTTATCCGAAAACCCAACGAACTTGCATGTCGAACGCGGATTGCATTTGGCTAATGCGTTTCGCCCGGACTTGCTCGTTGGGCTCGGCGGCGGTTCAAGCATGGATTGCACGAAGGGAATCAATTTTCTTTATTCTTGTGGCGGCAGCATAAAAGACTATTGGGGTGTTGGCAAAGCCACGAAAGATATGTTGCCCATGATCGCTATTCCTACGACTTCTGGAACTGGTAGTGAGACCCAGTCATTTGCTTTGATTAGCGATGCCGAGACCCATGTGAAAATGGCTTGCGGAGATTCGCGAGCAGCTTGCCGCATCGCTCTACTCGATCCGACGTTAACGCTGACTCAACCCCCTGCCATCACAGCGCTGACTGGAATCGATGCAATAACACACGCATTGGAAACGTTCGTGTGCACTAAACGAAACCCGATTTCGGAATGCTATTCACGCGAAGCATGGCAATTGCTTTCTCTAGGATTTACTCAGGTCCTTCAAGATCCGATCGACATCGAAGCGCGAGGACGTATGCAGCTAGGAGCTTGTTTTGCTGGCATGGCTATCGAGGCCTCGATGTTGGGCGCTGCGCATGCTTTAGCCAACCCTTTAACCGCAACATTAGGTGTCGCACATGGACAAGCGGTAGGGCTAATGATGCCTCATGTCGTTCGATTCAATGGCCGACTCGTCGAAAAGAGTTATGTGGAACTTGTCAATTTATTGCCCGAAGGTATGAACTTCGGCAATGCACTGACTGCCTCCGACAAAGTCGCACGGGTCCTAACCAATTGGTTGCAGCAGGCTTCATTGGCGACGACGCTAGTGTCACTCCCTCAGTGGCCAAAAGAAATGCTGGAGGAGCAAACGGACAATTTGCTTCGCGAGTTGGCCAACTCTGCCTCAAAGCAATGGACCGCATCGTTCAATCCGAGAGCTGTAACCGAATCGGACCTACTTGCGATCTACCGAGCCGCTTGTTCTAACGTCTATTAGGAACCTTGATTCTTGACACGGGTGGCAACTCATTGGAATCCGGTTTCGAGTTCGCTTTGCGAGCAACGACTTTTACTGGCAACGCTTGTGCGAAACTGGACGAAACCACTTTGGAAGTTTCGATCGACTCGGAATCGGATGCCTCAAATTGAAGGCTGGGTGTGCTAAGCTGTGCCGGTGTAAATCGATTAGGTCGGTTGATTGGGGACAAACCATCGGCCTGCGACTCCGCTTGATCGATTGGTGCGATCGGAAGTGATTTGGTAGACACCTGACGATCGTTTGACAATAAAATCCCTTCCATTCTTCGCCTTGTTCCATGGAAACTCGCATCGTCCTTGAATGGATCCACTAAAACATCTGGGAGATTTGATTCAGGTGACTTCGGATTCACTTTGTCGGGACGCGATGACTTCGGAGCCCATGACGGCGGTGTATCCGGTACGTCCAGCGGAGCCTGTTTGACTGAATTGGGATTATATCGGTTCGTGGGAGGCGTTTCAGCAGCGGGAATACGATTGTGTTCCGTTGCTGGTTTCCGCTGTTCGAAGGGCGTTTTCTGTACCATCGGTTCCGGCGCCGGAGTTATTTGGGGCGGACTTTTTTGAAGCGCATTGATAGCAGGCGATTGCATTTTTTGTGTCGGCGAGATCGTAACGATTGGCGGTGAGGAGCTATTCAGGTGATTGTTCCCGATAGAGCCGTTGGAGAATTGGCTTGGATCGATCGGGAAAGGACGGGGTGGGGCCGTTCGCAACGGAGAAAATTGAGTCGAATTGTTACCAATCGGTTGCTGGACGGAGATGGATTCACACCCGCAGTTCGGGCTCTGCGGCATCTCGCTGCCGCAACTTGGACTACGCGCTGATTCGCAGCCGCAGGATGGTATGCGTTCGGGTTTCTTGGCCTTCGCTTCATAGCGATCGCCCACTCGATCAAAGTGGTTCAGTAGCATCTCACCCAGCGAGGGCTTGGGAACACACTTAGTACAAGGACGTGGCGCGAGCCCGTGTCCGTTTTCAGATTCGCATCCGCAGCTTGGCGAAGCCATGTTGGCGCATCGATCGCATTGTTGACTAAAAGCTGAATCGGCAAAAATGCTGGCAACTGTACTTAATCCAAGTCCAATAGTCAGTTGAGCAAGCATTCGAGCAAATGAAGCTCGGGTTGGCTTCTGTGTCGGATTGGCTAGCGCTGGCATGAATGCAGATTCCTTTGACAAGTCTTGGAGCAACAGATTTGACTTTTGTTGCCGCGGGGTTTCACTACACGAAAAGGTTCATCGAACCGGCAGACACGGAATCCGCAGAGCTTTCGCTAAAACCCTAAAAGTCAACCGCAATTACCCTGGTTGCCAAAAATGGGTTTGGAAATCGTCTAACCCCGCTTAACCCTGAGCCGTAGGCGACGGCCGAGACTCCCGGCGTAGTTCGCGTAATTTCGCGTAATTTAGTCAAACCACGCCTGAGATAGTTTCGCACTTAGTAAAACGAACTCCTACAATTCGCGTAATCAGCCAGGTCGCGCCACTCGATTAAGAAATTAGGGGTATTGAGTCAACTTTTCCGCCTTGTTTGAAACTCTAAAGTAGACTTCGCGAGGCAGGAAAGAGCTGCCGATTGCATGGAAAAAACGCTTCACGAAGAGTTTGGGGATTCAGAATGGCAAAAACAGAAATTGCTGGTGAACAGATAGTTGCATTGGATCGTCGCCGCGGCAGTCGACGAACGATGGAGGCATCGGAGCTCCAAGTGCGGGCAGTAATCGCCGAGGAAAAAAAGAGAAACAAAACGCAACGACGTCGCCAAATCGACCCCACCACCTGCGAACGCGACTATTCCGGTGATGAAGTCGAATTCATGCAAGCCATGGATGTTTATAAGAGAAAAAACGGGCGAATGTTCCCTACTTGCAGCGAAATTCTTGAGGTCATCCGGGACATCGGCTACGTTAGAGAATCAACTAACGCAGCTCCAGTCGTATCCTCTGACACGGCATGCGAGAAGGTTGACGCATAGATTTCGGAATTGCTCCGTACGTGATTTTCAGCCCGAAAACTTCAGCCAAACGTCATTTTGTACGCGTCTCGCCTACGTTTTTCCAGCCCGAAATCCATAACCGTTGACCTGGACTTGCCTCGGTCTACAATGCCAGAGCTCGGCAGGCCCCCTTGGGGCCGTCCGCGCTGGTGTTTTCTACGAGGCATTCTGCTTGTTGACCGCTTGGTCCAGGGCAAAACAAAATGACGAAGCGATGGCTAGCGGCACTTCCCGTTTACAACGAAGTCGGATACGTCGACCAAGTACTGGACGAAGTTTTGAAGTACGCTCCTGACGTTTTGGCAGTTAATGATGGTTCCAATGATGGAACCGGCAAACTGCTCGAGCGACGTTCGGACATTGCGGTCATTCACCACGAACAGAACCGCGGGTATGGCGCCGCCCTTCGAACCGCTTTTCAGTACGCTATCGATGAAGGTTACGAAATCATTGTAACCCTGGATTGCGATGGTCAACATCAACCGAAACGCATCCCACTTTTCGTTTCGGCTTGCAAGGACGTCGACATCGTTTCTGGGTCCCGCTATTTGAAGAAGTATGATGGAGATAGTGTCCCGCCTGCTCAACGACTCTTTATCAACAAGCAAATTACTAAAACGATCAACGATCTTTTCCAATGGAATCTCACCGATACGTTTTGCGGATTCAAGGCGTATCGTACCGAAGCAGTAGCAAAACTGGATATTGCAGTAGATGGGTACGCTATGCCACTTGAGCTTTGGACTCAAGCCGCCATGCTTGGATTACGAATATTGGAAGTGCCTGTACCACTAATCTACCTAGATGAAAAACGATCTTTTGGAGGCGCCCTCGACGACGGTAGCGTTCGGCTTGCGTACTACAACCAAGTCATTGAACAGAGTATCAAAGCGATGCAAGACCGAGGATACGCACTGTCCAGCGAGACGTCAACTTGTTGCGGGGAGTGCCCGTAGAGTGTCAAGCTCGGCGGCTACTGAAAAGCCATCGCTCAAGGTGCCAAAAGAAAACAACCGTTTTCTGTGTTGGCCTGCTGCCAATACGTCCAGGCAGCTAATCGATAGCAATCACGCTATCCTGGCAGAATCCAAAATCCCTATTTGGTTTCGTCGACTTCGAAGACTGGCTCGCGAACAAGCCTTGATCGCATCGAAAAAGTACCTGTCGGCCTATGCTCCGACTCTCGCGGAATCCATTGCGATAGGCGATTCAGATTTCAAGCCTTTAGTGGTGGGAGGGCATCAGCCAGAATTGTTTCACCCGGGAGTCTGGTTCAAAAACTTTTTGATGGCAGAAATTGGTAAGCACACGAGCTCGATCGGTTTGCAAGTGATCATCGATCATGACGTCGCCCGTTCGGACGCGTTGCGAGTACCCCTTTGTTCGACGACCTCGATCACAAGTGCAATCTCTGAATTCGCTCAACGCTCCATTCCGTTGCCGATTCGCGAGGTATCGGAACCGCGGATGCCTTGGCACGCCACACTTACGCGTCGTCTTGACTGGGCAGCATGGAACAGGACTATTGAGGACGTTGCCCAATCGATGTCCGATTGTGGACTATCTCAACCGCTATTGCTCGGTCGACGGGAAGCCCTTAAAAATTGCCTTTCGACCAACACGAATATCGGAGATGCTTTTTCAAAATTTCGCCATGGCATCGAAATGGAAAATGGCATTTTCAATTTGGAAGTACCCATTGGTCATTTGTGCGATGCCACTGCATTTGGATTATTTGTTCGTCATTGTGTTCTCAACGCTGAGGCTCTTTGGGCATCGTACAATCATTGCCGAGATGCATATCGAGCGCGACACAAGATTCGAAATCAAGCGCAACCCGTTCTCAAATTACAGAGACAGGACGCATCGCTCGAGTTGCCTTTTTGGATTTATCGCTCGAGTGGTAAAGCAGTCGTAGAACGAAAACGGCTTTGGGTCTGCAAACAAAGTCAGAGCATCTTGTTAAGCGATCACCCTGAGGCCGAGCTGCGAACGGTCGCGGTCGAGCTTCCGTTGGCGGAAGAACAGCTTCCAATTGCATGGAATGCGTTCGTTCGGAGCGGCATTTCCATTCGGCCCAGAGCATTGATGACGACGCTCTATTTGCGATGTTTTGTGGCCGATCTGTTCGTACATGGAATTGGTGGAGGAACGTATGACGAACTTACCGACGACATCATGCGGCATTGGCTTGGGATTGTGCCTCAGACCTTTCTAACTAGCTCAGCATCGCTGCATTTGCCTTTCGTTGCCAACGACGAGATCAGGTCGATCGATTCTAACCCAAGTGGGCCTGCTATTGAAAGAGAGCTGCAACTGATGCGATCTGTTCCGGAGAGGTTTCTGGACCCGTCGATCGAATCGGAACGGGACTTGTTGGAGAAGCACTCCAGGAAAATTGCCAACATCCCTAAGCGAGGGAATAAGTGGGAATGGCACCAAGAAACAGCACGGTTAAAGCAACTGATCGAAGCCGCGATTGAGCCAAAGAAGCAGGCAACGATGACCAAGCTCGAAGCGCATCATCGCGCGAGTCAGCAATGCAAGATTTTAAAGTCTCGAGAGTACTCTTTTGTACTCTTTGAAGAGCAAGATGTTGTAGGCCGACTTTCCAAGTTAGCTAAGGCAGCGATGAACCCTGGGGCGGATGCTGGCAAGTAAAATGCTTACCTCCGATGCGACGCTGAATGGCTGCATGATTGAACGTTCGGTTATCGCAAATCGGCGGACGAACTGCCATAATATTGGGCGGACGCTGGCAGCGTCCGCCACGATTCTCCAACCAAACCTTGCCGTACGTTCGGAGCACGACCATGATTGAAGACGATTCGGTTCCAGAGGACGAGTTTGATTCCCTGCTGGACGACGATGAAGAAGACGAACGCGAAAGCGAAATAGGGCGATGTCCGAACGTGGACATAGTCGTGATCGACATGCATGAAACTCGAATCGCCTTTGCGATCGACGATTGGAATATGACGACATTGTTGGCCTGTATTTCCGAAGATCCATCGGATTGGCCCGAGGTAGTTGCCGTTTGGGCGCGATATCAAACCGGTCCCAGCGCAGACGACATTGATGCATTGGGATTCGACGTCGTTGACGTTGACAATGCCATGAATGGACTCTCCGACGACCGAGCTTGGATGGTGATCGATCTAAAAAATAAACGGGTTTGCATTGGAAAGGAAAATGATCCTGTGCAGCGAGATGGCTGCTATGCATGGGGTGAAGACAACGGTTTTGGACCCGAGATCCGGGTCCCCGTTCATCTACCACCTTGGTGGGAATTGAATGTCCATGTCGATCTGGCGATGGTGCTGCAACCGCGTCGTTCTGCAATACCGATTTGCAACCCGCAACGAGATGTCGTGTGGGGTCCGGAACTGTGCAAGTGGCTAGCCAACCGCTTGCTTGAGTCCTATCTTGCTGACGAACGCTTGCGAGAGATTCTTAAAAGCTTGGCCATGGATTTCTTAGCCCATCAAGGCGGCTCAATTTCCGAAGAAGATTTTTCTAAAACATCGGATCGATACCAGGCGTTGCGAAATGAGCTCTACCCCAGGAAGATCGAGATTCACCGCGACTGGCTTATGACGCCCCGCGATGACTTGGGTGGTCGTATGCCGCGACAGTGTTTGCACGGTAGTATAGACTGGATCGAGCGCGTCATCGATGGTCAACGGTGGCAGATCTCCCGGAAAGTACCACCAGTGCCAATCCCGAATTCGATGGCCGATCGACCGGATGTTCCAATGGGCCTTTCTGAAGTTTGCATGTACTTTGATCTATGTCGCGAGCTGATTCAATCCGGTTGGATTTGGTTTGTCGCGCATTCGGACCAAGTAGGTCTTGGCCAAGAGGTTGTGCTATTAGCGTTGCATTTAGAAGAGGTACAAAAAAGCTGGATGCAAATGCCACATGAGGGTGGAAGCTCGCCATCGGCTATTATTTATGCAGAGCGTCATCGATCACCGCGTGTTGTTGGAGAGGACGGAGAGAATCATATACTCGACTGCAATTGTCCCATTTGCGAGATGATGGCGAATGGCTCGTTTGGTCCGACGTTTGTCAGCCTTGATGGACATCATTTGGAACTCGACGACGAGTTCGCATTTTCAACGTGTCAAACGCATGAAGAATGGGAAGAAAAGCAGCGAGAGTTTAAAGAAATGTGTGCGTCGATCGATGCGAAAAAGATCGCACAAAGTGAAGCCGGCGGAGAGGAGCAAGACGAGTTCGCATCGGTTTGGAAGCGTTCGCACATCAGCGATCAGGGAATTCCGGGTGATACGACCGGTCATCTTTCCATCAGCTTTTTTTTAGCGGACATGATTGGCACACTGGAACAAAAAGGATCGAGTCAAGAAATCATCGACTCGCTCAATCAAGCGTTTCGACTCTATCGGGCAGCGGGTCATTATGAATTAGCCAACGCTACGGACCAGTTTCAGCAATCATTGGAACAGGTCGCGCGGCAGCACACGGAGCTTGTAGGGCGGTCCGCAGATCTTCAACATCGGCTGGACGAATTGTTGCGGCGCAGGACTACTACCGAAACAGAAAACGACCCGTATTAGCTCCTTCGAAAACCGGATCGCTCGAAGTAGCATGGCCCCCTGGGCCATGCCCTGAAACATTTTGACGCTGCAAAGACAACGCAAAGTCACTCTTGGCAGGAGTGACGAAGTAGATCGCACCTCGGCTGTGCGACAAATAGCAATTTACGAAAAATGCGTTGATGCGCGTTTTGTTCCGTTTCGCGATCTAGCTTCAGGCTGGTCGGGCTAGTCATTTAGGTTGGTCGGGGGCTTGTCCCCCACCAACCTTGTTTTGGCGTACTAACTGCCGGCACTCGCGAATCGACGTTCCCCTCGGCTTTGCCCGCTGGAGGCGGGCAAAGCCGAGGGGAACGGGAGTTGGGACGCCCAATAGTAGAACGCCAAAACGCATCCGTCGGGGACAAGCCCCGAACCGTTAGATTAGCCACTTGGGTCCAAGCTACATCGAGCAAATTGCGCGAACCAATGTCGTTTGTCAGTGTCTACAATCCAACATGTGCTCTCCCCGCTTGCAACTGTTGAGTTACTGAATTTATTGAACGAACGCAACTACCGCCCTGTTGAGTACACCAGCGTCCTGTGCCGTCGCGTAAGATCGGATATCGCGTTGCCGAAAAACCCAAGCCAGCGAATACGGGTCCGTGCAATATCCGCTGGCGAGTCCGAGCAATGGGCTCAAACCTCGGCTCGCGGGTGGAGCGAACATCCTGATTTCACCGAAATGATTTTAGGCTTCGGACGAACTTTTTCGTCGACGGAGGGAGCAACCGGGATGCAAGCGGAAATCGATGGTCAGCCTATTGCGACTGGGGTCGTTTTTATTTCAGGTGGCGTGGCCTTGCTTGCAGGCGCAAGCACCATTCCAGAAGCGAGACGACAGGGGGCCCAATCGGCTTTACTAGAAGCTCGACTTCGGTATGCTGTCGAGAAACGTTGTGATCTTGCGATGATGTGTGCACTCCCTGGCAGTGCATCGCAACGGAACGCACAACGCAACGGTTTCCAAATCGCGTACACACGCACGAAGTGGAAACGAGACGTTTAACTCGCATCGACCAATTACTACTTTACGTCGAATAATTCGACCAGGAAGTGAAGTCTCGCCTTGGGCGGGATCGCACCGGGACTACCACGTTCCCCATAGCCGAGTTCGTAAGGAATTTCGAGTTCGATCATGCCCCCCACACCTACCAGTTGCATCCCCTCGGTCCAGCCTTTGATAACTTGATTCAATCCAAACGAGATTGTTTCGTTGCGCCGGTAAGAGCTATCGAAGATCGATTCGTCGTCGAGCCAACCTTTGTAGTGAACGGTTACTCTATTCGAAGCCGTTGGTTTCTGTCCCTCGCTGTTTCGAAGAATGCGGTACTTCAGACCAGATGCAGTTTCGAGGAAAGTCGCTGGGGCATCGACGTCGATTTTCCCTGGAGTTGCTTTCTCTTGTTTGTCGACCGGCCCTGTTGCTAATGCCATTGGGACTATCTTTCCTTCTGTGGTTTTGTGTTTTGATTCAGGCGAGTGACTGGAGCTTTGCTTTCATAGCTTTGCGCCCTGGCCCGAGTTCAGCACGGATCAAAGGGGCCATGCTACTGCTATAGGGTCAAAATCTAACGTAGAGTCTTGGAATTGGCGATGGGATCCTCCTGAATCTCGAGACGGAGTGTCGCACAACAGCTTCTCGAGATAGAATAATAAGTTACTGCAAGCTTTGTTTCGATCGAGCACCCAACAGAAAGTAAAACGGGAAAAGAATGTCGTTAGAATCCGATCGCGATGCCGTGCTTGAATTGACACAGAAATTACTGGTTGCGATAACGGCCGGAGACTGGGATACCTACGTCGAAATCTGCGACGAATCGCTTACTTGCTTCGAACCAGAAGCACTTGGCAATTTGGTGGACGGTCTTGAATTTCATAACTACTACTTTAACCTGCCGTCAACGGGTCCGGCCACTCCGGTTCAGTCCACGATTGTCGCTCCCCATATTCGCATCATGGGGGATGTTGCGGTCATCGCTTACGTCCGATTGACGCAGCGCATCAACGATGGCAAGCCTGTCTCTTCTGCAATGGAAGAAACTCGCGTTTGGCACCGACAGCAAGGCAAGTGGAAACACGTACATTTCCACCGCAGTCCCGCCCGATGACATCCCAACCATGCATCCACTAGGTTTTTTGCGAGTTACAGCCGCTTCGACTCCGACATGTATCGCCAATCCGTTGGCCAATCGCAGAACGATTCAAATGGCAGTTGCAGCGTTCCCGGATTCGGATGTGATCGTCTTTGGTGAATTGTGCCTGAGCGGCTACACCTGCGGGGAACTGTTCACGCAGCGCCAACTGTTGGAAGCGTGCAAATCCGAGTTGATGGCTTTAGCCCGAGCCACCGTTACCAAGCAATTGGTAGTCGTGGGATTGCCAATCTCAGTTGATGGAAAGCTTTTCAATGTCGCGGCAGTGCTTTGCCAAGGGCATCTAATTGGTCTGGTCCCTAAACAACATCTGCCAACCTATCAGGAGTTCTATGAATCGCGATGGTTCCAATCCGGCGCGGGACAGCACACCACGCAAGTCGTGTTGGTCATCGACAATGAAACGGTAATAGTTCCCTTTGGAACCGACCTATTGTTTACGTGTGGTAGCACTACTGTTGGGATTGAAATTTGCGAAGACCTTTGGGTCCCGATCGCGCCTAGTTCATGTCAAGCGATTGCGGGTGCCAACGTTTTACTCAACCTATCTGCCAGCAACGAAACGGTTGGAAAAGCTGCGTATCGCAAACGACTTGTAACGACCCAGTCGGGCAAGTGCATCGCGGCCTACGCCTATGCCAGTGCTGGTCCAACGGAGTCAACCACGGACTTGGTCTTTGGTGGTCATTGCTTGATTGCGGAAAACGGCTCGTTGCTTGCAGAATCGGAACGGGTCGGAACGGGCCTGGCATTGACCGACGCATCCAAGATAGATGGCCTTGTTAGTTTTGCGACTAGCGACATTGACGTCGATCGATTGGATCATGACCGACGCGTCTTTGGTACTATGCATCAAGCCTTGAACCCAGAGTTTCATCTGCGCTTTCGCCGTATCCCATTCGAACTGGAAACGTGGACGAAGCCTTTGGCTCGCTACATCGACGCCCATCCATTCGTTCCGCAAGCGACCGCGGAATTGGACGAACGATGTACGGATATATTTGAAATCCAATGCGCTGCGTTGGCAAAACGCGTGTCAAGGCTTCCAAAAGAAACGCGGTTGGTCATCGGCGTGTCAGGTGGACTGGATAGCACGCTCGCTCTCATCGTCGCCGCCAAAATGTTCGAAGCCATGCAATGGGATCCATCTCGGTTGCTCGGCCTGACCATGCCAGGCTTTGGCACCACCGACCAAACACGGAATAACGCGACGAAACTGATGAGTTGCTTGGGACTGCCTGTCGAGACCGTCGATATACGCGAAAGTTGCTTCCGCACTTTTTTGGATCTCCAGCACCGACCATTCGGTATTTCACTCGAGGGGAAGACCTGGCGAAGCCTGCAGGACGAAATGGAAAGATTGCCGGATGACAGACGCAACGATTTAATCTTTGAGAATGTCCAAGCCAGAATGCGCACGATGCTGTTGATGAACAAAGGCTTCGTCATCGGCACAGGCGATCTATCGGAATCCGCCTTGGGATGGAGCACGTACAACGCCGATCACATGTCAATGTACAACGTCAACTGTTCGGTCCCAAAGACACTCGTCAAATTCCTTGTTCGGCATGTCGCCATGAAACGGTTCGACGGCGATGCGAGAAAAGTTTTGTTGGATATTGCAGATACGCCGATATCGCCGGAGCTATTGCCGCTTGCAGAAAACAAAGCGATGCACCAGAGTACCGAAGGCACGATTGGACCTTATGAATTGCATGATTTCTATTTGTACCATTTCGTACGGTGTGGAGCCTCGCCAACCAAGATTTTGTTGCTGGCAAAGCAAGCTCGATTTGATCGCGAGTATTCTATGCAAGAGCTCGAAAAGGTCTTAAAAACCTTTTTGCAAAGGTTTTTTTTGTCGCAGTTCAAAAGGACATGTGTGCCAGATGGCCCCAAAGTCGGAACGGTTTCTCTATCGCCGCGTGGCGACTGGCGAATGCCGAGCGACGCCGACCCCGCAGCATGGCTAGATCGCTGAGAGGATTGATTCTATTAGGCAGAAAAATGGTAGGTGAAAAATGGGTCAACGAATTCATCCTCTGGTAAGTCGAGCCGTGGCCAATATTTTTTACCCTACATCTTTCTGCCAGAGGCCGTGCGGATGGATGGCTTTTCATTACAGTACAATGTACCCACCAGGAATTGAGCTTGGCATGCTCTGACGTACGATCCGGCCTGTGCGTCACTGGCTATTGTCGCGAACAGTCTTTCACGCCCAGCGTAAATTTCCAAAGGAATCCAATGATTCGCTTACCCGTTTATTGCATACTGTTGGGGTTGCTTTCTGGCTCGCTTGTTCGGCTTGGATGGGCCGGGGAGGATCCAAAAGCCTTCGAAGTAAGGGTGGATTTCAATGTCGTGTATGGCGATTCGGCCGAGCCGATGCACCGAGCGGATATCTACCAACTGAAGTCTAGATCTCCCTCTCAAAAGTCCCCCGGCATCATCATGATTCACGGTGGCGCATGGTTTGCTGGCGACAAGATGAACGATTCGTTGCATGCGAAACGGCTGGCCAAGTTGGGGTTGGTGGTAATGGCCATTAACTACCGTTTGATACCAGAGCATCCCTTTCCTGCGCAAATTGACGATTGCAATCGTGCATTGGAATGGATGAGCAAGCATGCAGACGAGTTGGGCGTAAACACAGATGCTTTTGGGGCTTGGGGTTATTCGGCTGGCGGCCACCTAGTGGGTTTGTTGGCGACGAATCCAAAAGAGGGCCTACCTCGACTCAAGGCGGCGGTGGTTGGAGCAGCACCATGCGATTTGACTCAGGTCCCAGCAGAGAGCAAGTTACTAGTCGGTTTGCTGGGCGGAACGAGGGCCAAATATCCCGAAAGGTATGCAAATGCGTCACCCGTGACGCATGTCAGTCCAGACGACCCACCCATTTTCTTGTTTCACGGCAGCAAGGACTGGTTGGTACCTCCGATCGCCTCGCAGTTGATGCGCGACGCGTTGGAAAGGAACGGTGTTTTGTTCGAGTATTTGGTTGTGGAAAAAAAAGACCACCTGCTGACCTTCCTCGATTTTGAGGCGTCGGAAAAATCCTTTTTATTCTTAAAGGAGCGTCTTTGTGTTGGTTCCCCAAAGTAAGCACGTTTTAAGGCGAGCGGCAGGAGTTGGTATACCGTAGCTTGGGCCCCTGGCCCGAGTTTCGCACGGCCCAGGGGGCCATGCTACTGGTAGATTTCAGCCTGCCGCTCGCCTAAGGGTCGTTCGCCATCGGTCGAACGAGGCAAGCTGGTGGCGACGAACGGCTCTCAGTGCAACTACGGCGTCCGTTGCAGCCGAACGAACATCATGATTGTGGAGCCAACCTAACCGATCGAGGGATGGCGTCGGACAGCCATCATCGTGATATCGTCGTATTGGTCACCGCCTGCGACATGTTTCATGTTTCGCAACTGCGCGATCGACTAGATCTAATAATTCAGCGACTGACGACACTGGCATTCCTAGAAGCGTTCGTAGTCGCGTCAATTTGAAAAATTGTCGGCTAGGGCTGCGGGCTTCCGTTACGCCGTCAGTAAAAACGAACGTAACCGTTCACGGTTTCATGAGGAGAATAACCACGAAATGCACTAAATGCACGGACCCAAAAAAAGGGGTCAGGTCTATTTATCGCAAAAGAGACCTGACCCCTTTTCGTTTCTCCAAGAAGGACGTTGTTCTGGATTTGACAAAATCATGGCCGAACTTCCGAAAACGATACCGAACGCGCATATCATTTCATCGGCTGGATGCACTACAAATGACAAGTTGCATTTCAATTCAGAAGGCTCCCGCCAATTCGGGAAGCGGTATGCTGAGAGGATGCTTTCCTTGCTTGGCCAAGACTCGGCCAAGACGCGGCTTGGGCTGCTCGACAAATAGTTGTTCGCAAAAGTTGTGTTGAAGCAACTTTTGTTCCGTTCCCCTCGGCTTTGCCCGCCTCCAGCGGTCAAAGCCGAGGGAAGCTGGGACGCGCAATTGTATGTAAGCACTACGGCAGAAGTTCTTTGATTCGATCGTTGTGGCAGTGTCGCTCCGCGACACTGAATTGCCGAGTCGCAGAGCGACGTCGGCTACATGTTA
>JAYVPJ010000127.1:0-20623 GCA_043757445.1 Pirellula sp.
GCCGCTAACTAACCAACGTTCGCTAGATGCCGAACACCGATCCGCTGCGCTACCTCCCTAAGCCGGTCTCGGCTGGCTGCCAAGAACCGGCCTACCAACATCGCTCCACGGAGCTTGAGTAACCTCGAGGAACAATTCACTAAGTGCCAGGCACCTATTGAATTGGAGCCGACTGCTTGGTATTCTGCTTTGAAAGGAGAATTGCTATGCCTAGACTGCCGCGAGCTGAACAGTTTGATCCGAACTCCGTGTGCATCGTCCATTTGGTCCAGCGTTGCATTCGCAGAGCTTACTTGGCCGGTGTCGATGTCGTCACTGGAAAGAATTTCGAACATCGTCGGGAATGGATCCGGTGCCGTATGGAACGGCTCGCCTCCGTCTTCGGAGTCGATGTTTTGACCTATGCAATTCTTTCAAACCACTTGCATATCGTCCTCCGAACCCGCCCTGACGTCGTCGCCGACTGGTCCGACGCCGAAGTTGCACTGCGTTGGCTGCGTGTCTTTCCCGGCCGACGTATCGACGAACAACTGGCCGACCCAACTACAAACGATGTCGAAACACTCGCAAACAACGCCGAACGTATCCAATCAATCCGCACGCGATTGTCCAATCCCTCCTGGTTTATGAAGGCACTATGCGAACCAATCGCTCGACTTGCCAATAGACAGGACGAAGCAACCGGCCACTTTTGGGAAGGACGCTTCAAAGCCCTGGCTATCACCGACGAAGCTGGACTTTTGGCTTGCAGTATGTACGTCGATCTAAATCCTATCCGGGCCGCAATGGCTCAAACGCCAGAAGAATCACTCCACACTTCGGCATACGATCGTATCAAGTCGCTCCAAGGTGAAACCATCCCATCCGCAGCAGCCGAGTTGGTTGCTATTGAAACCTCCGAAGCCGGTCGCATCCTGCGAACATCGACGCCTGATCAGCTAAAAAAGAGGAACGCCGAAGCAAAGAAACGCAGAGGACCTTCGATCCTGCGGGATGCTTGGCTGTCTCCACTGACAATCAACGAAAGAGCCAAGGTTGGCCCTCAAGCCAGTTCGACTGGCGTTCGAGCTAGCGACAAAGGCTTCTTGTCGCTGGATCTACGAGACTATTTGACGCTGCTCGACTGGACCGGGCGACAGCGAGGCATTGCTCAGAAAGCCGACATACCCCAGGAACTGGATCCGATCTTGAAACGGATTGGAATCGACGGTGGCATGTGGGTAGACTTGGTCTGGAGATTCAAGAAGTACTTCGGTAGAAGCAGAGCGGCAGGCTCGCCGCAAAGCCTGAAAGAATCGGCAGCCAAAAACAATCGCAAATTCGCAAGAGGCCAGCGGTCCTCAGCGTCTTGCTTCGTCGTTGGATAGGCAATAATGGAGTCAAGTGAGGACGGAGTTCTCGCGACACACGGTCATCTTCGCTGCTACTTTCACAGAATGGAACTGCTTGTGATCATCTCTGATCGACTGATCAAAGGCGTCGATCACAACAAGGGCCGACAACCGCGGGCTAGCGCCCTCCACTTAATCAGCCGCGGGCGCGCTGGCGTCCGTTTTCGGCCGACTTATGATCGACGCTTGAGCAACTTGCCACTCAAACCATAATATCTACCAACGGCGGAAGCGGCACGTGACCATTTCGGTATAAAACATTGTAAGCGCAAAACGGAATGATGTGCCCAGAGGGCAATATGTGGTGCGTGCAACACTTCATTACGCGCCGGACATCGAAATTGTACGCGTCTAGAAACGATGTGATCGTAACGCGAAAGAGCTGTTCACCGCCGATTTGCTTTTGCAGGGCCTGTTCAAAGAACTGTTCTTCGATGGACTGTTTGCCGGAGGTGGAACTTGGATCGCAGCCTAAATCAGCATCGCGCAAGACAGGTAAACCAACTGACACCGAACTCGCGCCGCGATCGGCGACGGGCTCACAACATCCCGATGGTCCACAACAATTGTTGCGAGCCAAATACTGTTGAACCAGTCGCTTGCCTTCGTCGCGGGTGAATGACAAGCCGTTTGCAAGCAGGTCAAGGTTTAGCTTGGCATCGATAAAGCGGGTCAACGGCACCAACTCTCCATCATGCCTAAATGCCAGCGACAGGACATGGCAATTGGGGTGAGCGCATGGGAGTGGAAAGAAATCTTCATCGCAATAGAGTCCTTGGGATTGCTTGCACAATAAATCGATGCAATCGGGCGTTGTGATGCGTTGCTCCAGTTCCTCGGGCAAGAAGTGTCGGCCGCTATAAGTCGCGGGTTGCAGGCTCAAACCGCTAACCCAAGGTCGCTCCTTGGCAACCTGCAACAAATCCCCCAGCTCATATTCATTGACTCCCGCTTGCAATGCACAAACCAAGGTGACGTGAAGTCCTGCTTTCCCGATGTTTTCGAGCGCTCTGAATTTGGTTTCGGCTAGAGCTTCGCCGCGCAACGCTTGATGCACCCGGTCCGAGACACCATCCATTTGCAGATAGACCTCCAAACGATTTTTGTGTTGACCGAGTCGTTCCACAAAGGCAATATCCTTTGCAAAGCGAATGCCATTGGTGTTGATCATGATGTAATCGATAGGCTGCGATAGAGCATACGCAAGGATCTCCTCGAGGTGCGGATGGGTCGTCGGCTCGCCACCGGAGATCTGCAATACATCCGGTTTACCCTCGGCCCGAACCAGTGCATCGATGGCCGCTTTCACTTGCGTTACGGACTTGTGCTTGAGTCCAGGTCGACTTTCGGCATAGCACAGTGGACACGACAAATTGCAATTGTCTGTGATTTCAAGGACGGCGACGCAGGTATGCTGTTCATGTTCGGTACAAAGTCCACAGTCCAACGGACACCCCCGTGCAACCTCGACAAATGTCTTCTTGGGTAACTTAGGTGGTAACGCGTAGTCATAGCGGTCATACCATCGTCGATCGCTACAAACAAAGTCTTCGCGTAGCCCGTGAGTCGGGCAACGCTTGCGGAAGTAAACACGCTGTCCCCTAGCAATGATCTTGGCAGGAACGACGCTCAAACATTCCGGGCAGAGGCTTTGCGTAATGCCGAGAAAGGTATAGTTTCTTGAATCGAGCGACGTGAGCATTGCGGTTTAAAAAGTTTTAGGGGCTAGCTTAGTCATTGTCTAAAACACGTCTTCGCGTCTAAGGATGCATTACTCGATTGCCGACTTCAAGCCTGACAAAGCTGTTTTTATACGCTCGCCGATTTTGGAATAGGGTGTCTCAATTCCACCATGCATCGTTTCATCGAGAGCGTTAAAACACTCGAACAGCTCATCGACAAACTTCTTGACAGCAGCCTTCTTTTCTTCTGCCAAGTCCTTTGCAAGGACGGGAATCGATTCAAGGACATAGCCAACATCATGCAACGAATCGTGCGCGTCGTTTGGGGTTTCGGCCACAAATGCTTTGCCGATCGTTTCTGCATGTGCGTCCAATTGCTTAAGGGCTTCTGGCAAATTGGCTGGTGCTGTATGTTCGTGCGAATGCGCTGCGTTATTGCCTGTCGAACCGGACGATTTCGTGCTTGGTTGCGATGGGGTGCATCCAACAAGGCAAACGCCAATAACACAGTAGGCAAGTCTCAATTTCATTGTTTTTTCCTTTGTGTGATTAGCCGTCTTTCGGGCTTGTTTGGATAAGTATTTCGACGAGTATGATGAGTAAAAGGTGGAGCGAGTAGCAGTGTAACGTCACTCTCGGCAAGAGTGACCTACGCAATGCCACCGATGGTCTATTATTTGAATATTTCGCCACCGTTAATGGTTACCATTCCTTGCGAGACATTGAAATCAATTTCTTTCTTAAGGATTTGAAAGGAACCATCCAACATCACAGCGTTTCTGCCAATAATGTGCGGTACTTTGACCGCCGACAAATAGCTTAACAAGCTTTGGTCTCTAGGTTCGGCCCAAGGCACAGCGTCTTGCTTGTCGGTTTCGACAATGAATACGGTGTTGCTTGTTCCATCCGTGATGTCGCGGAACTTCACTGTCGCAGTTCCAGGAAATGCACTTGAGGGGTCATCAATGACTTGATAGGTTGTCAAACCGTTACCAGTCTTGGAAGAGGGGCATCGGTAGGTTGGAACATTTTCTTCCATAAGAAAAGCGTTTGCCGGATCGTCCCAAGGTTTGGAGAGGTTGATTTTATTGTACAGAGCGGTTTGCTCCATGAATGGAAGAATGAGAGTTCGCCAGCTATGCAGCCTATTGCCGTTGACGTCAACTGTATAGGCGGGAGGCAGTACCCCAAACGCGCTATGGTAATTGTGGAGCGCGAGCCCAATCTGTTTGAGGTTATTGCTGCACTGCATTCGGTGTGAAGACGATACCGCAGTAGGTATAAAAAAAACTGCGATAACTCCGCCGCACACCAATAAACATGCGGACAAGCTCGCTAAGACAATTGCAACCACGACTGCAGGACTTGAGCCTCTAGTCGAACGCTTTGAAGAAGGCAAGTCATAGTTTGTCGGTGAGTTACTAGACATTGGGCGCCGCGCTTTGGAAGAGGTCGTTATTCAATACTCAGAATTGATTTTAGCCTCTTTGGATTCGCGTTGGGCTTGATATTGAATTTCACCGGCAGAATCAAACATATCAAGTGACATGGGCGTCCCGCGCGTCCCGCCCATGTTTTAACGGGCGAGACGCCCGTGCAACGAGAATGCTACGGTAGGGTTTCAACTGCCCCTCGCCTTAGAAGACGCCTGGAATTAGACGTGAGCGAACTTTTCGCATGTATTGCTGGTATTCTGGGTCTTGCCCTAAGAGTCTTTCCTCGGCCAAGATGCGAGGAATTTTGATGGTGTACAGTGTCGCAAATACACAAAGGTTCCAAATAGTCGGATTGAGTAAAAAGAATCCGGTATGCAACAGCACGTAGCCCATATAGATGGGGTGCCGGACCAAACGATACGGTCCCGACATGCATAGGCCTCGATTCGCAGCAACCACCCCGAAGCGACGGCCAAGCGTGAATTTGGATACGAGCTGTGTCGTCAGTCCGACGATCGTCAATAGAATCGCGACTTTATCCCACGCATGACTCTGTCCGGGAAATGGCCGGGCTAATAGCGACAGGCAAGTTGCGGAGAAGGCCAAAGCCCAATCGCCCGGACGCATCGAGAGGTTTTTTGCTCCGCGGCGAAACATAACTAGCACGACCATCATGGTTTCGGTGATCAGCAACATGAGGTCACCGATCACCACGCTTTGACCAAATCGGATCGAAGTTCCAATGGAAACAATGAGTGCTTGCAGAAAACTTCCAAACAAAATTAGAATGGCCGCCCGCTCGAAGGTATCGAGAACCCTGGATCGAATTACGGGGTCGGTCCACCAGTTTCGCCACGCATCGGAGCAAGCAAAAGTTGGTTCACTATTCAATGGTACTGAGTTTTGCATAGTTTTGTGCGGTTTATTAGTAGCATGGCCCCCCGGGCCGTAAATAAAGGAAGTAGCATGGCCCCCCGGGCCGTGATCAGTAGTCGCTTGGCCCTTTTGACTTCCCCCCGAGCCGTAACGCAAGCCGACCGATGCTACCTATCGTAGGGCTGCGGAGCTTGGTCGCTCCCGGCAAGTTCGGCCCACTTTGGGTCGCACGTGCCTATTCAACGTTAAACGTTAGATGCAACCGTCCAAGATCTTCGTTTTCGATATGGAAAGTTACCTTGCAACCTCGTCCAGGCAGCTGAATCAGCCGGAAATACTCAGCTAAAACTCAAGGATTAACTCAAGATTGCTGGATTTGCAGGTAATGCCGACTTTTTTAAGACCCGTTTTGGCTTCAACATTTCAAAAGGGCAGTTACACTATCTGGCTGACACTTTCCATTTCAGTACTTCATTCTCGATATACCATTCGAGGGAGGTTGTTTCGGTGGCTTCGGGCAAATATCTATTTACGAGCGAATCAGTATCCATGGGCCACCCAGACAAACTGGCTGACCGCATCTCCGACAGCGTGTTGGACGCTCTTTTGGCACAGGATCCTATGAGCCGTGTGGCTTGCGAGACCGTTGTGACCACGGGTCTAGCACTCATCGTCGGCGAAATCACGACCAAAGCGATCGTGAATTACTCGGATATCGTTCGCCAAGCCATTCTCGACGTCGGATACGACGACGACGAAACTGGCATTTCGGGAAGAACTTGCAACGTTATGGTTGCTTTAGATCGTCAAAGCCCGGACATCGCCATGGGTGTCGACAGTTCCGCCGATAACAAAGATATTGGTGCCGGCGATCAAGGCTTAATGTTTGGTTATGCTTGCAACGACACTCCTGAACTTATGCCACTCCCAATTGCCTTGGCACACCGAATCACCAATCGGCTGACCGAAGCTCGGTTCAAGAAAGAGGTAAATTGGCTTCGACCAGATTCAAAGAGCCAAGTCTCCGTTGCCTATGACGGTTTCAAGCCGATCGGCATCAACAACGTAGTCGTTTCCACTCAGCATGCTCCTAGTGTTACACACAAAGAGATCCGAGAATTTGTCATCGAAAAGATCATTAAGCCGTGCTTGCCACCCGCCATGATCAAGGACGACATCACCTATCACATCAATCCAACTGGCAACTTCGTCGTTGGCGGACCGCACGGTGACAGTGGACTGACAGGTCGAAAGATCATCGTTGATACCTACGGTGGATGGGGACGACACGGGGGCGGTGCTTTCAGCGGAAAAGACCCGACAAAGGTGGATCGTTCTGCCGCTTATATGGCTCGCCACATCGCAAAGAACATTGTGGCCGCTGGCTTGGCGGATCGATGCGAAATCCAACTCGCATATGCAATCGGAGTAAGCAAACCCGTCAGTGTTCGAGTTGACACACAGGACTCAGGCAAGGTTAGCGATGAACGGATCTGTGACGTAGTCCAAACGTTTTATGATTTGACTCCTCGCGGAATTATCGAGTACTTGGATCTGCGACGACCCATTTACAGCAAGACAGCTGCAGGCGGTCACTTTGGTCGTTCGGAACCGGAGTTCACTTGGGAAAGCACCGCGAACGCAGCCAAGCTCGCGGCAGCCGTCCGCGGCTAGCTAGCGTGCGGGCTGGAAGCCAAGTAATCACCTGCAAATCCCGACCTCATGCTAGCGCATTGAGGCTCAAAAATGACAGCCTGGAAGCCTATGCAAAGCACATCGAGCATCGCTTCCCGAGTCTTCGCCTTCATCAAGATCTTGATTCTTGTGACGATCGTTGTATGGTTGATTGCCACATTTCCCAAAAAAAACTGGGAAGCATTGGTTCAACAAGACAAGAATTGGTTTTTGCTGGTTCAAGCCTTCGTTATCATTCTCATTGCTCACTTATTTAGTTTCTGGCGGTGGAGAATCCTCGTTCAATCCTTAGGCGTGCGGTTCAGACTCGTCGAGGCCATTCGGCTTGGCTTCCTCGGCACACTCTTGAACTTGGTGAGTATAGGCTCGGTTGGGGGCGACGTTTTCAAGGCGATAGAGGCGGCTCGGAAAGCAGAAAAGAAAAAGGCCGAAGTAGTCGCTTCTGTCCTTGTTGATCGCGCGCTCGGTCTGCTGGGACTGGTCATCGTCGCCGGTATTGGACTTTCGATCGCTGTCACTTTATCGCCAACTATGAAAGGGATTTGGTTGGGTGCCATCATCTTGAGTGGACTAGGGCTGTCGATCCTTTTTTTGATTGTGCACCTCGGACATCGCGTTCCTATTCTTTGGATCAATCGAGTTCCGATTGCCGGCCATACATTGCACCGTGTCGCTCACGCATGCATGGTCTTTCAGGGACGATCGAGGTTGGTGATTGAGTTGTTGGGGTTGAGCGTGCTGGTTCATTCTTCCTTTACGATTGCTTGTGTGTTGATCTCGCGTGCGATCTATGCGGAAACGCCATCGGTATTGGAACACTTCATGACCATTCCGCCCGCGATGGCTGCAGCTACGTTGCCGTTAACGCCGGGAGGGGTCGGCGTTCAAGAAATGGCGATCGACAGTCTCTTTCGAGAGATCCCAAATTTGCCCGCAGACTTTTCTGGTTTGATCGTAGCCAGCGTGTTGCGAGTGCTGCTGATATGCGTTTCCATGATTGGAGCGGTCTATTATTTTTCGGGAATTGGAACGTCGGTCGACCGAAAACGCACTCCCTAGTTTGACAGTCCCAAGTTCGGTTTCCAGACCCCAACTAAGCACGTCGCTTAGCTCTACGATATTTCGATTTGCATGTCTTCGCTGAGGAGCAGCAACGTCAGTTGGATATCATTCGGGTGCAGGCCAAATTGGTCCGACAGTACGCGACGATAGTATCGCAATTGACTGCCGTGATACTCTGCTCGCTCCTTGGCCCACTCAGCCAACACTAATGAGTCCGGCTTGCGATCGGTCTTGAAATCCAAGATCTCCGCCCGCACGACTCTGTCGCCATCGAACCCCAAGACGCAACGATCGATGACGCCACGTAGCATCTGCCCATCGACAATCTGCAACAATCGCCGTTCATTGGTCACCTCCAAATGCAGCATCCTAGGTTGATGCCAAGATCGATAGCGATCGGAACTCAGTGCCAGCAAAACCGACGGCATTTCGCAATACTTTACAAATCGGTCCACCCAGTCGTTGAGCTTGACCTGTCCCATCTCCTCTTGAGTGAGTGTTGACGCAGCGATTTCCTTGAGACGTTTCTTGTTTGGCTTGTAGTCTTCGATCCATCCGCGAATCTCTTCAAACCAACGATGGACCAGTTTGCCGATGACTGCACTGGCAGAATTGTCGTCGGACCATTGGCTTGCCAAATCAACGATACTCGCCGATGTACTTTGGCTTGGACGAAGCCACGGCATTCGCCGTATCGAATTCGAATCCCGCTTCAACTGTATCGTTTGAACGCGAGGCCGTTCGACGGCAGCCTTGGTTTCCCTATTGGCAATATCCACTTCGGCCGGTTCTAACGAATCATACCAAGTCTCATTTCCAAAACTACCGATCACCATTCCCGCTTGCTCGCTCTGTCCTGGCTCGGCAAAAATCGAATGCAACACAGACCCCCAACGTTTCTTTGGACTTGAGGAGGGTGATGTGTAAAGGTACAGAGCGTGGCGAGCGCGGGTTAAAGCAACATAAAAAACGCACAATGCCTCCGATAGCTGTTGGTTCGCAAACTCACGAAACGCGATCCGCCATGAGTCATCGAGATACTTTTGGATATCGCGATTCATGTACCGCAAAACGCCGATCGGTGGCTTCGTCCGATCCTCGTACATCGCGACAAAGGTCGGTGGTCTTGAAATAATGGTTTGATCAAGGGTCGGTAGGAAGACGGCGTCAAACTCGAGTCCCTTCGATTGGTGAATGGTCATGACGCGGACAGTGCTCATCCCTGGGACTGATACCTTTTGTCGTTCGACATATTCGACAAAGTCATTGATATGATGGTTTCGCATCGCATCGAATCGGTATCCGAGTTGAACGAATTGTTTGAGACGGTCTTGATCTCGTTCAGTGCATTCGTTTGCTATCAGATTGGCGAGTAATCCGAGCGTTCTCCCAAAACCGAAATCCATAAGCTGCAATCGAAAGAAGGCTGACAACGACACGTAATCAACGCTTGCATCGCGTGGCAATCGTTCGATCAAGGGAGAATGGGAAACATGAAAATAGGCCAATGAATCAGAGGGGTGATTGGCCAGCTTCATGGCGCTCAACAACAGCAGGACCGGTGCGGAATCGATCAGTGGATTTCCTCCTTCTTGACTCGCCTCAACACCTCGCTCTCGCAACAACCCTATGACCCGTCCAACGTCTCGATTGGTCCGAGTTAACACACCGATCTCCGCCTGTGGCGACTTCTGGTGCAAGTCGGCGATGCGATCGGCAACTTCGTCGAGCAAACCGTAGCTGCTCTCTTCTCCCTCTGGATCTTTGTTCTTCTCGCAGTCTGCATTTCGAAACTCCACGTAGCCCGGCAGCCGATCGCGAGAGGTTTCATGATTGGAAAAATAGCGGTTCATCCATTCGGTCACGGCTTGAGTATCGCTAGCGATGATTTCCGATTCGTCATCGTTGTAATAGCGTTCATGCTTTGCAAGTTGCGTGAAAACGGAGTTCACGAAATCGATCACTACAGGCGAGCTACGATAACTTTTTACTAGTTTCTCTTGGCGGACGTGATCGATTTGCTTGCCGACAGACTCAAAGATTTCCGATACGCCACCTCGCCAGCCGTAGATCGCTTGTTTGCTGTCCCCAACACAGAAGAACGATCTGTTTTTAGTCGATCCCTCGACGATCGCTTCAGCAAATGGCTTAATGATGTTCCATTGCAAGGGCGAAGTGTCCTGGAATTCGTCGAGCAGCAAGTGATCAATGGGGCAATCCAAGCGATAGGCAATGCCTTTCATGACGTCCTCGTCCAACTTATTTTCAAGCGATGTCTTGATTGCAGTCAATGCGACTGAGTCCGTTGTCGCAAGGCTATTGTCCTTGTGTTTCGCAAGGGTCTCTTGCATCCAATTGGACAGCCTCTCAGAAATATCGTCGAAGGACACAATGCGTCGACGTATTTTCACGTACTGGAGTTGTTCATGGTAGTTCGCCAGCATGCGATAGGCCGCTTCGTTTTGTGCACGGCGGCTTGCCAGCTCCTCAACTGCGGATTTTTTTGCCAGAACCAACAGTGCCTTGACTGTCTCATCGGGAAGTTCCTTGGAAGAATACTTCGCTACCTCGTCGTCGGCATTCTGAACCAAGGTTAGGCCGAGGAACTCACTCCATTCACCTGCTTCGAATTTTGCAACTGCTTTATCGCGAGCCGCCGCGTAGCCTTTGTGCTCCAATTGAGACGCGCGAAACACATTGAGAGCCGCCTCTGCTTGATCGGCCGTCGGGCCCTTTGGAACCGACAGTTGATTCCAAGCCTCTTCGGACGTTTTTCTAAAGAGATCGTAACCGGTCGATACAACGTTTTCGATTTCACGGCGGATACCGCGTGTCGCTTCTCCTTTGGACAATTGTGACACCAAAGACCTAAGGGCCGACCGATCCATCGTATCGAACATTCGGCTAATCGCCTCTTGTTGCAATTGGTCTGTTTGGAATGGATCGGATAGCGTCCAGCCTGGCGGAAGTTTCAGCTCAAGTGCAAAAGAGCGAGCAAGTTGGGAGTAAAAACTATCGAGCGTACTGACTCGAAATCGATGTAGATGGGCACATAGGCGACCGAGCTGATAGCGGACCGTATCGCGGGTGATTTCCAGCGGCTTCAAAACGCTGACCAAGCGAACGAAACCCTCTTCGTTTTCAACCGCATCGGCCAACCAAGACAAGATACGGTGAAGGATTTCACCGGCTGCTTTCCTCGTAAACGTCGTCGCCAAGATTGAATCGAGCTCTTGATCGGTGAATAGCAATCGCAAAGCTCGCGACGCGAGGTTGTATGTCTTGCCTGTGCCTGCAGAAGCTAGAATCATCTGAGGCGAGAACCAATCCTTGTCGGGCTTGCCTGTGGCGAGATGCTTTTCCAAATGAAGCTTGTTCGGCGTAGGTACCTGCGAGAGATCGAATCGCAATTTCGGCTGAGGTTTGACTGGGGTTGCGTTTGCAGGCCCCACTTGTTCCATCGTTAGGTCGGGCACGGGATGGATTGCAATAGCCAATTCGCGTTGACGCTTGTCTTCCCGTTCTTGGCTGGCAATCGCTTCATCCCACCGTCGAACGACGGGAAACTGCGTGATGGCATTGCATTCATCATAATTGGATATGCCTTTGTATTTAGGAGGCCAAAACTCGCCTGCCATCACCTTTCTCGCGATCCCCTTAGCCGATTCAATCGCGAGGTCATGTTGCTCCTTCTTGAAATCCGCGATGATGAACTGCGTTTCGGCCGGGTTCTTGGGAAGTAGGATGTAGCCGAAACTGACTTTCGCCAAGTCCTCGATTTTCAACGTTTTGATCAACAAACCGTACAGGGGCAACTGCCAATCGGTCCAGGTTCCATTCGGTCGCAAATGCGCTTCTTTGGGTTTGCCCGCTTGGTCGCCAGTTTTATAGTCCCAAACCGCAAATCGACCGTCGCGAGGATGGTAATCGATGCGGTCGATTCGACCGTGCACAACCATCGCCTCACCGTCAACATCGAGTGTGATCCCGTGGGACTTTTCGACTTTGTGTTCGATATATTTGATTCGCCAGCCGGCAGCGACCTGGGCTGCTTGATGTTCGGCAAACGCTTCGAGACGTCGCGCCGCTTGTTCCAATTGAATTTGAAGTGCCGGCGTTGGTTTAACGCCGTATTTCTTTCTTGCGATTGCCTTGAGGTTTTCCGTAAGCCAATCCGCAGTGGCTTTTGCATCGGTAGATGTAGCCACGGGCGAGTCGATCAGCCCCTCTAAGCATAAATGCAATAAATCTCCGAATCCGCCGCCATCGAGCTCTAACCGATCGTGCTCGAAGGCTCTGACTTTTTCAACGCGGCTTAAGTAGAAGCGGTACGGACACTGATCGTATTTTTTGAAATCGGTGACGGCCATATCGCGAACGATTTTACTGCCGTCCGGAATCGGAATCGGGATGTTGGTTTGACCATCGCGAGGGATCCATGCATCCGAAATGAGCTGGTCGTCAACCGTTTCTTTGGGCGCAAGCAACACCTTCACGCGACGAGCAAGCAAATCGGAGGGGACCGCTAGAAGCAGTCGGCTCGGAGTTTGTGGGTCACCGTCAAGGCTAAGATGATTTAAAAGTAGTTCGATGTGCTCCCGAGTATTGAGCATCGCGAGCATGGCATAGCAGTCACGCGCATAGCGACGCGCATTGTCCATCAAGCCAAGATCGGATCGCAATTGATTGGGTAAAAACGCATCACCATTGACGCTCTCTGGCACGATTCCATCGTGCATTCCTGTCAACATCAAGACGGGAGTGTCGTCGAGCGTTAGTTCCAGCCAACCAAGCATTTCGACGGCCGATTCGTCTTGCGGCGGCGGTACATTGACGGTTTCCAGTTGGCTTTGCAACCAAGCCAACGTTTCTTGAAAGGTTACTGTCGCATCGAGGTTCTTTGGAACCTCCGACAGTTTGGCCAGCCCAAGATTGATTTCATTACAAGCCCGCAAAGATAAGTTACCCGCGACATCGCTGCGGTCAACTTGCACTCCTTCATATATTGATTTGATGACTTGACGAAGGGGAACCGCCCATTGAGTCAAATTGGCATTGACCTTGCGCAACGGTTTGAGCCATTCATCGAGTCTGCTTAGAACCGCCAAGAAGACTTCTTTCCCCTTGGCTTCGGGCCATTCGGGGACATTGACACTTCGAAGGAGTGTCGACTGTTGGTATTCATCCAAACGAGCCACGAAGTCACTCGATAGAACATCTGTCCCCGACTCGTTTTTGGTGGAGCGCAACAACCAGTCGTAGATAGCCGGAGTTCGGACGAGGCTGCTAAACGTATCGATGGAGCCATCTGTCAAATAGTCGCCAATCAGCTCAATGACTTGCATGGGCGGGGTCTGAATGACCGACGCACCAGGTCCATACCGAAGCGAGATCCCGCCACGAGCAAGTGTCTCTTGAAGGGCCGGCACGATTTGTGGGTCTGGAATTCCGACAGTAACTTCTTGGACAGAGTAGTCGTTACCGAGGTTCGCTAGTTGAGTAGCAAGCTCATTGGCAGCGTCGTTGGCACTCGATCGAACGTGCAATTGATGCTCTTCGATCGGTATTTCGATATCCTGCCAATACTCCGACGCCAAAGTCCCATCTAGATTGAAGCCAGCTGCATACGATTCTGGTGCGCCGATAAGGACCCGCACGCTATCGGCAATAACCGAGAGGAATCTTCGTTGAGCGCGATTCAAGTCGACTGCACCTACGAGAATGATTTCATAGTCGGTGCGCACCTCGTCGTTGTCGATCGAAAAGCGTCGTGCGGATTGTACATCCCATAAGCCGGCTGTATGCAATTCGTCCAAATAGTCGCGCTGTAGTTTGGAAAGGACTTTCCAACGGACTTCTTCCGGAGATCCTTTAAGCTCGTTCACTACATCGTCGAAATCGACTAGATCGGATGATAGCTCACGATGGAGAGTGCTTAGGATTCGCGCCAAGTCCATCCAGGGTCGAAGTTCGATTGAGTCAGGGACCTCGAATAGCAGTGGCTTGAGGAGCTCGTGGTCGGCAGCTCGCAAGACCTTGGTCCATGCAAGCACCTGCTCCAAATCGCTCGCGAATGGCAATTTGGCGGAATAAAGCTTTTCCGGCAGCGTGCCAATGGTAAGCAATTGGGGTGGCCGCAGGATCAACGATTGTTCACCGGCACGCGTGGCCATCAGTTGTGTCAATCGACGCCCAGCGAAGCCACCCGGGAGGACGAGCAAACACTGATCCATATCCCACTTGTTTCCGCGAGTATATTGCTTTTGCAAATAATCGCAGGCTGAATGGAGGATGGGACCGGACCAACCGAGGTAATGGGCTCGCATGGTTTGCGACTGATCGAGAAGCGGCCGTCGCTGACGAAATGGAATTTTGGTGGTAGCCATATCAAAATCACCTCCTTGCTCAGTTCCTAACCTAAAAAAGAATGCTAGCGGAACCCGCGTTCTTTATTAGGCCATTAGCGATTGACACGTTAGGTCAACGATCGTTCCGACGAAACGCATTTTCATGGAATTTCGTGAAAATACAACCACGGGTGGAAAGGGTGTCTCAAAGGCTTCCGCCGACGGGGAGGTCCTCTCAGGTTGGTCGGGGGCAAGACCCGAACGGATGGACCTACGTGTAAGCAGAACTTGCAGTCTGTGTCCGGCGGAGGACAGCCGGACCTAAGTTTAGCGCGCGCTTTAGACTTTGGCAGTCCAACGTCTCCTGCCCCCGACAAACGTGCTCATTACCAATCCGAACAACTCACTGCCGTTCAATGGAGTATTGTAGGACTTGCTTTGCAATGCGGTCGCATCTACTTTCCAACGCCTATCAGGATCGATGATGAAGAAGTCTGCTGGCTTACCGAATTCGAGGTTGCCGCCGTTTTGCCCAAGAAGCTTGGCAGGATTCAGGCTCATCTTTTCGAACGCGTCACTCCATGTCAAAATACCCGGGCGTATTAAAAACGTGACCACCTGAGCTATGGCAGTTTCCAGTGCGATCATTCCGAACGGTGCAGCATCGATCTCCATCATTTTCTTTTCCAAAGAGCACGGCCGATGTCCACTGCTAATGATATCGATGGTTCCATCGCGCAGACCATCAACGCATGCGTCAATATGATCCTCCGAACGAAGCGGCGGATTCACTTTGCAATTGGCATCAAACGAACGCATCAGCTTATCGCACATATGAACGTTGGCTATGAAAACGCCTGATGTGAATTGGATTCCACGGGCTTTGGCTCGTCGGCACAGCTCCACACTTCCCGACGTGCTGATGCTCGTTAAGTGCAAGCGCCCCCCGGTTGCTTCGACTAATCGCAAATCGCGCGAGGTAGCCAAGTCCTCTGCTTCGGCAGGTATTGGTGAAAGTCCGAGCTTGAGTTGCTCTAGTCCCTCATGCATAACACCGCCACGCGACAATGAACCGATCTCAGGATGATCGAAAACAACTCGATCAAACATCCCGCAATACTCTAAGGCCCTTCGTAGGAGCGCCGTATTTTCGATCGGACGTGGCCCATCGCTAAGGGCCACTGCACCCGCTTCGACCAACGAACCAATCTCTGCTAACGACTCTCCGTTTTGCCCTTTACTAACACATCCGAGCGCATACAACCGACAATTGTCCGCTCTCGCGCCCTTTTGACGAATGAACTCGACACTAGCTGCGGTGTCGATAGGCGGTTCGGAATTCGACGAAAGGGCAATCGCTGTGTATCCGCCCGCCAGCGCCGCGGTTGTCCCGGTGACAATCGTCTCATCTTCTTCGCGGCCCGGTTCGCCAAACTCGGTGGCTAAATCGATGAGACCAGGACCCACGATGCAGCCTCTGGCTTCAACCCGCTGCAAATGATCAGGCAAGTCGCCGTCCATGGTGTCGATCCCAGCGAATCGTCCATTGAGAACCAGCAATCGGCCTACTCGATCCAGACCGCAGCTTGGGTCGACAAGTCGCGCGTTTTCGATAAGCCATGAAGAATCAGGATGCATGGTGTGATAGAATGTTGGATGTTTGAGTAAAGAAGCGAAGGAACGTTGTAACGGGTTGCCAATCCCTAAGCTTTTCCTCTTAAGAGTAACCAAAGAGTGGCCATTCGAATCGCAATGCCGTTGGTCACTTGTTCGAGGATGACCGAATGAGGTCCATCCGCGACCTCGGGTGTCAATTCAACACCACGATTGATCGGCCCCGGAGCCATGATGAGTATTTCCGGTTTGCTGCGACGGATGCGTTCTTGATTCATGGCGTACAACAAAGAGTATTCGTGCACCGATGGGAAGGGTCGAATTGCCTGTCGCTCAAACTGAATTCTCAGCAAATTCAACACATCGCATCGAGGAAGAATTTTATCGAGGCTATAAGAGACTTCAACGCCTAGCTTCTCCCAGTTTTTAGATACCAACGTGGCAGGTCCGCAAACGATCACTTTGGCTCCGAGTTTCAATAGCCCCCAAATATTGGACCGAGCCGTTCGTGAATGAGCAATGTCTCCGACTAAAGCAACCGTCAAACCTGACAAAGAACCGCGATGTTGGCGTATCGTCAATATGTCAAGGAGCCCCTGGGTCGGGTGTTCATGCGGACCATCCCCTGCGTTGATAACGCTGCATGCCAAGTGATTGGATAGCATATGAGGTGTCCCGGGCGAACTGTGCCGCACGACCACCGCATCGACCAGCATCGCTTCGATGGTCTTCGCCGTATCGATAAACGTTTCACCCTTAGCGACACTCGATCCACTTGAAGAAAACTCAACGGTATCGGCACCTAATCGTTTCGCAGCAAGGGAAAAACTATTCTTCGTCCTTGTGCTATTTTCGAAAAACAGATTCGCAATCGTTCGGCCCTTGAGCAAGTCAAGTTTGCTTCTACCATTGGCGGTGGCTGCATGTAGAAAACCAGCGTAATCCAAAATCAAATTGATTTCGCTGGCGGATAGATGCTCTAACCCGAGCAAATGTTTATGGTTCCACGAATCTGGGATACGTGGAGCATTACTGAGCATCTGCGGGGTCGTAACAGCTAAAGCGGACTCGTTTGGCATGAACTTACTTTCAGTGCTTCCAATTTGCGAACACACTGATTCTAAAGTTCATCATCAAGATAGGGAAGGTGCTAACCTCTAAGGTGTTCCGACCAACGTGTCTTCCTCGTCGTCGGTCTCGACAACTTCCTTCTTTTCGCCAGTTATTAGATCACAGGCGTTGCGAATTCCGCGTATCGACTTGCTGACTGTCATCTTGAGAGAGTTCAAATCAGCGATCTTTTCCCCGTTTAAATCGTTCTGAAATTTCTCGATTTTTGTCAGTAAACTAACAACTTTTTCCTTTTCTTTTTGATTTGCAGATATCAATGCCAAAAGGGCTTTTTCTTCGGATGTGGCACTGGGTTGTGCACTGAGCTGCGTAGTTGTCACAGCTTTTCGAGCGTGACCGTCATTAGACGTACCGTTGAGCGCAAGGTGAATTCTCTCAAATCTTTGGTGGACAATTCGCCTCGCATTTTTGACTTCCTTGGGTTGGTCTTCAAAAGGATTGGTTTTCTTTGGACTCGCTCCACCTTTACCTCCATACATGTCGCCAGATCCGCCTTCGGAACCACCACCACCTTTGCCCCCTTTTGCACCACCACCTCCCTTGCCCATCGAGGCTCCATACCCTGACCCAGAAGATCCTGTTTCACCATCCCCGCCACTTCCATTACTACCCATTCCATATCCGCCTGCTGTTGAACCGGACGAACTAGCGATTCGCTTCTGCCAGTCCTTTAAAGATTGCTTGGTGAATTTTGCGATGGCCTTTTCAAGGGTAAGCGCGTCGTCTGGCGTTAGATTGACTGCCTTGATGTTGCCAAAGCTGACCAATGCGCTTTCAACCAGCCATTCCGATTCTTGTGCGTCAATGATCTTGACCAACGCGGGTGTCAATGCTGTTGCGGCAGCTTTACCTGCTCCCTTGTCAGGATCCAGCTTGGCAATTTCGGTTAAGCAATCGATTACCTGTTCGGTCAAATAGTGGTGTGATTCGGAGTTGCGAGTTAGCGGTTGCAGATCCGTAAGTTGCGATTGCAAAATTTGAACAAATCCAACCCGAGCGGGTTCTGCGACCACGGCCCCTTTGATGTGACGAACAAGCGTGCTCAAGGCAACACTAACTAAACCGTCGTTGTCCCTTTGCTCGAGAATCTCTCTTAAGCTTGTTTGAATCTTTGGCTCAGGCTTTGACCCATTGTTTGTCGCCTCGGAATTTAGCCTGCCCAATAGGATGGCGGCATTGATACGCGTTTGTGGTGAAAAAGCTTTTCCGTCTTTGTCCTTGAAAACCAAATCTCGCATGAGTGGAATAAAATAAGTGTTGAACTTTGTGCTGAGTTCTTTGTTCTTTTCGATCGCGTCGATGTCTTCCATCATTTCCCTGCGAGCCGAGTTCATTCCCTCCGGAGACGGCTGGGTCAATTCGGGGATCAAATGGTCGCGATAAAAAGACTCTAGCGGCGCCAGATCCAGTTTTTCTCCTTTACCACCCTTGGCTTTGTTCTTTTCGCTCTGCTTTTCGGTAATTTCTTTGTCCGTTATCTCTTTTTTGTCCCTGAGAATCTTTAGCTTGGATTCCCTAACCTTAAAATCGATTGGAGCAGCCCCTTGAGCGAACGTTTTCGACTCGTAAAAGCCGAAACCGGCAACAAGAGCAATGGCGCCGAAAAGAGACGTTTGAACGAGCAGACAAGTCAGTGTTCGTCGGCGCATGAGGCCACCTCGTTGGTAGTGAAAAGAGGAGCAGGTTTCAAGAAAAGTCGCGTGGGCGCAAGCCACACTCCTCTAAGGTACGGTAGAAGCCCTCCCAATGTCAACTTTTCCCATCGCGAATCGCAAAAGATCTTTGACTATTTGCCGTCAAAGGATGGGGATTATTGGAAAAGCCGTCCTACGCTGGCCAAAGCGCGGGGGGGCTCGGGCTGGGCTGTGCGACAAATAGCAATCCGAGAGTATTTCTGAAAGACTTTCTTTACCTAGTTTTGTTCCTGCCCGTACTCATTTCCGTTCTGGCACTTTGTTAGATTAGTGTTCGATTAGCGAAGATTAGCGTTCAAAAACCAATGTCTGTGAGGACTTATGATGTTGAAGCAACAGGGCTATGATCTGATGGGAGCTGCTTTCGAGGTTTACAACGAACTTGGATACGGAATGGCCGAAGAGGTCAGGGCCAACGCTAACTTTGGGTAATTGGGGATGACTTGGCAGTTTAGGGTTGTGTACACCTTGATTTTGATATTTTGCCATTATGGCGAGTCAATGCAAGGAGCATACAGTGATCAAGGAAGTTCTAGAAGCAGATCTCGTTTCAATCGTCGATTTTTTCGGTGACTTGGAGGATCCAAGATCATCCATCAATCGAAAGCACTTACTGTCCGACTTGATAGTGATTTGTGTTGCGGCTGTCGTCGCGGGGTGTGATGGCCCAAAATCGATTGGCATTTGGGCTAAGGCAAAAACACAATGGTGTATGAACCACTTGAAACTACCCTCTGGCATCCCGTCACATGATACGATTGGCCGTGTCTTGGCAACGCTGAACCCGGGTGCGTTCCAAGCTTGTTTCGGCAAATGGGTAGAGTACATGCAACGGGATGATCCATCCGCTTTGAAAACAGCTCAAGCGCATATCGCAATCGACGGCAAGGCACTCAGAAGATCCCACGATCGCCGCAATGGGCTCGGGCCGCTGTTCTTAGTTAGCGCTTGGTCGGTCGAGGGTGGATTTAGTTTGGGGCAACTGGCGACGGAAGCGAAATCAAACGAAATAACTGCGATTCCTGAGCTAATCGACAACATTAACGTTCAGGGAGCGGTAGTCACAATCGATGCTGCTGGCTGCCAGAAGAACATTGCGCAAAAGATCGTGGATGCCAAGGGTGATTACGTTTTAGCCTTGAAAGGAAATCAAGGAACCATGCACCAACAAGCAATCCACTGGATCGATCTACAGTTTGAAAATGACTGGCTTGGCATCGTTCATGAAATTCTTGAGACAAGTGAAAAGAAACATGGTCGCGAAGACATTCATTCGTACATCCAATTTCTCGTTCCGGATGAATTCAAGGGACGAGAAAAATGGGCAGGTCTAAAGACAATCGGAGTTGCGATGCGAAGCAGCTTCGCAAATGGAAAAGAGAGCATTGATACCCGCTACTACCTCAATTCATTACCGCTGGATGTCGAACGCTTTGCAACCGCAGTTCGTGGACATTGGGCAATTGAAAATACGCTGCATTGGTGCTTAGATGTGACCTTCCGCGAAGACGAAAGTCGGCTCCGAAATCGGCTCGCGGCAGAGAATCTTGCATGGTTGAAACGATTCGCTATTGGCCTGATCAAACAGAATCCAAGCAAAGAAAGTATCGCTATGCAGCGTCGAATGGCGGGATGGAATGACAACTACCTGACGCAACTACTTGGCCTCACAGCACTTTAGTATGCGTTTGCCCT
>JAYVPJ010000128.1:0-5334 GCA_043757445.1 Pirellula sp.
CGAATCACCCCAAAAAATCGCACGAACAAACCGATGCACCGAAGCCGGACTTGCATGGTTTTCCTGATTGATAGTTGGTTGGTTCCGGCTCGGTGATCGCCGCCGTTCTGTGAAAGTAGACTGCCCGATGCCTCACCATCCGCTTGCTGATACAAAGACCTACGCGGCTGGTTTACTGCAACTAGGTGATCGACTGACAGATCGTCGAAAGGAAATTCTCATCGCACTCTACCACGCACCCGAAAGATGCGCAACCGCATCTGAGTTGGTAAGCCTTGCCGGCGTGAGAGGTGGCGTCGTACAGGTGAACAAACTGTTCGGAGGACTTGGACGAGCGTTTTGCGATACAACTGGTATCACCATTCCGGGCGATCAATGGTGGCCTGTTTGGGCAGACGGTTTTGACGGCGATGATGGGTTCGTGTGGGCGATGCATGAACCTGTCGCCGAGGCTCTAGAAAGTCTTGGTTGGGTGTCCAGCCGCGAACAAACACTGTTGCCGGAGGAGTCGCCTAGCAATCACCGCTATTTCGAAGGTAGCCGTGTGCGCATAGTCGTTAATGCGTACGAACGCAATCGAAAAGCGCGAGCTGACTGCATTGCATGTCATGGGACTTCGTGTTGCGTTTGCTCATTTGATTTTGCGGCTTACTTCGGTTCGTTGGGGCATGGCTACATCCATGTTCATCACATTACACTTCTTTCGTCGATTGGTGAAGAATACATGGTCGATGCCATCGACGACTTGCGACCCGTATGCCCTAATTGTCATGCGATGCTCCACCGTACTGATCCTCCAATGACCATCGAAGCCCTTCAAGGTATAATCCGAGAATCACAGAACAAAGAATTGGACACGAAGGCCGCGATCGGCCGTATTTGACTTGCGTTGAGTCACCTTGCGCGGCCTCGGTCAATTCGGTCGTTCTGATTTGCAGTGCTCGGTGACGGCATTCGTGGTACCATGGTGCTGGCATCCTGATCGGCAAATACCGAAGCGGTTGAGAAATGTTCAAACCAACAAGAAATTAAAGGGAGGTTGTTCGATGCGTATTGTCCTGATTGCATCTGTCGTTTTCGAGATTTGGATATTGATGATTCATGTCTCCTTTGGGCAAACACCTATCGAGGAACCACCTGTCGGAGAAGATCCCATACCGCCTCTTGCGGTTACTATCGACGGGCCAACCTCGCCCGTCCCAGTTGGAACTAAGCAAACTTTAACGGCCATGCACGAACCGGTTCAAATGCCATCGTATGACTGGTTTGCAAAGTGCGGCAAGCCTGCCCGCACGGAAGCCGATTGGACAGGCCCAACGATAGAAGATTGCGTCGGCCAAGCAACCATCATGAACTACACGGTGAAGGTGACGCATTTGTCGCCCGGGAAAGGACCTGGAAACGCAACTTTTAGTATCGATTTTCGCGCCCCCAACAAATGCAAGGTAAAAACTGATCCAACGACATCCAATGGATCAGCCTTCGTCACGCCAAGGAAAATAACGTTGTACTACGAAGACAAAGTAATTGGCCCGTGCGCGCAGGTGTGTTGCAGTGAGGACTGAATTTTCTATCCATCAACCGTTGAGTGGGTTCAGAAAAATTTTCCAAAAAAATCGCTTTTGAAATGGCCTGAGTGCGCTGGGCCATCTCCAAAATCATCAGTCGACGGCGGAAATGGTGTTTTTCCGGGTGGAACCTGGAATTGGGACAGTCCAACTCTAACGGACACTCAGTGGGTAAATGCATTTCCTCAGATTGCCGACACACCGGTTGGAACTTCCCTCGGACACTACAAATTGAAGTACACATTTAGAGGTCCAAAATGCTCGGGCGAATGGAAAAAATCGACACCGCAAATGAGTCTTGGGCTCATGGTGCGACTTGTTAACGGTCAAAAGGTTGTTGTAGTCGAAAGTTCGTACACCGGCGGAGGATTAAACTAAATGTCGATCATTAAACCAAACCCAGTTCTTGGTACAGCATATCATCTGTTTGCACTTTTAGGAGGCATTATCGCATTCCAATGCGCATGCACTCCTCAGGAGACTGCACCGAGAGTCACACAGTCCTCCTCGGAAAAAGCTGACATGAACAGTGTCCCTATTAGTGTCGTACAACCGCCAACAAATGAAATCGCCATGGACTTAATCGACATCGGCGACAATCCCGAACTTGAACCGAGCATCGATTTTCCCAATACACCTCTTTATATCTCTGACGACGAAGACTTTAGCACGGCGCAAGGTTCGACGGACTTAGACAAGGTAGGCGTGAAGAAGATTATTGTCGACGCTTTCCCGCTACTCTATCAGCCATTAGGAAGTCTGCGAAATACAACCTACAGTTCTGACCGAACTGCTTTTGTCCTTGCGCATGGTTACACGATTCGCTGTCAACCTATTCATTGGCATCTTTCCGTGTTCAACGCTCAAGAGCGAGATACTGACTATCTTGTTTCTGTAAGCGTATTTGTAAGTGAATACTGTGACAATGGTCCTACTGATGGTTGTCGGGAGCAATGGTCATTTCCCAAGAACGCGCTCAGCACACCAGTACTTTTGAGTCGGTCTGTATTTCCCAATTGAGCAGATCAATCTTGCGAATTGGTCCGTTCATAAGCCATGCGGTGGGAGCTTGCTTGCTTCCGCCTCGCGTGCGAACTCACGGATTGCATTATCATGCATCCCCGCAAATCTCGCGTGCCATTGTGTTGCAGCGTGACAACCAAACACATACAATGATCGATACAGTATTCGTAATACGGACATCCTGATCGGCCAATAGAAGATCGATTCAGGGCTGACAAACAAGAAGCAATCAGAACAATGCGATGGAACTAAGTCGCGTGTCCGCCGTGTCCTGATGGAAACCAGTAGTACGCGACTAGCTCATCGCGGGCGTTCGTCCTTTATAAATGCAACTAACATCCCAACACGACTGCGACGCCGCGAATGTAAAATTCAACGCATTTCATGACGGGTTTCTGCGTGAACTGAGATGGCAATCATCGATGCGTTTTGCCGCTTCAATGCCCTGGGAACAAGAGAGAGCGTTCACGACCAACGAAGAGCGGCTATTTGCGACCGGAATGACGGCGATTGGAGACGAATGCCTTTCGTTGTTCATTTCTCATTACAATTACGACTGGCCCAACCAACCGAACACGAGGTTAATCGAGATACGGCTGTCGGGCGGAATTAGGGTCAATCATCAAATCAACATGGACCACGTTATTCTCGAACTCATTTTTGCTAAATCCTCAGAAATGATTTCTTGCACGATACGATGGGAACCGTTTGGACCGCCGAATGGCAAATTGATACCGAATTCAAATTTTTATGCGGAACGTGTTACAATCGAAGAGACTAAGTCCGCATATTAGATCGCTACTTCATCAATCCAACCGGACGAACAATCACGTGCACCGAAGTCGCGGTCGGTGCTTTTTTAAATTGAACGTCTCCTTGCCGCGACTCGGTGACGTGGGTCGTTCGTCGATCTGGAGTCTGGATTAAAACATGACTGTCAACTTCAACAATTGCCGTTGTCGAGACCATGCGAGTCTGTACAAAACGGGGGCATTTTTCGACCTGAACACGACGGGGCTCCAGGCGACGATGGCAACCGACATTACTCGTGGCGACAAATGCGTTGTCGCATCGTATGATAACGATGGTGGCGTTGTATTCGATTGGTTCACATTCTCCAAAGAAACGCTTGAAGCGGATCCGGATGATCCAAAAACTAAGGTTCGTGTTTTCTACGGAAAACCAATCAAGTCTGATCGTTTATCCAAAAGTAAAGCAGCCAAAACAAAACCATATTCCGTATTCTTCAATGTCCGAGGCGACTTTAAGCGACCGTCCGTGATAAAGTAAGGGGAAGTCGTAACGCCATACCTTCATGCATACGGAGCACTCGAAAACGCGGGTTGGCAGTGGTTGC
Source organism: Pirellula sp. (assembly GCA_043757445.1). Classification (GTDB taxonomy): domain Bacteria; phylum Planctomycetota; class Planctomycetia; order Pirellulales; family Pirellulaceae; genus JBKCUI01. The sequence goes on from JAYVPJ010000128.1 coordinate 3,949, forward strand.
CGTTCCGCTCGGCGATGGCCAGCGTTCGTCCGCCATGCCTTTCCCCGCGAACACGTTGGCTCGCCATGTTTGAGTTAAGTCCCAAAATACTCAAAAATATTTTTGGCATCAAGCGATTGCAATTCAATTGCCCCGGCTGCAACCTGCAGCTTACTGCCGATATTTCCGAGATTGGATCCAAATCGAATTGCCCGTCATGTAACGTCGCATTTATGACACCGGGCGGGACTGAGCTTGCAGAATTTCGCATACGTGAGGCGGAGGACGCACTTGCTCGAAGTGACCGTGCAAACAAAAGGAAACAAGAGATCGCTGAAAAGCACGCAGCAAATTCGGAAAAAAAAGGGTCTGAAGCGGCACTTAAAGAAAGAAGTGAACCGATTGTTGGTAGCTCGCCTACCGCACGACAAACTGACGCCGCAGCAAAAAAAGTTCTCGCTGACAGAACACCTCAATCTGAATCGAACGACAAAGGGAAAACGGCTCCAAATTCACTATTGGGTTTGGTCGGTTGCCTTGGAATCATAGTGTTCATCTGTTGCGGCGGACCTCTTATGATTTCGTCCTTCGACAAATCAAAAAGCGTGACATACCTTGGATTCGGTTCGACAAACTCCGAACCCTCGCTAGCGGGCTTGACGGCTGTTGACGTTCATGGCAATTTCACGTCGAGAGGGTTCATATTGACCACACGTCTCGACCCCGTTCAGAGCGAGTGGAAGTGCACTGATGCGAACGGCAATCGAATGATGTTGGTTGAGACGTTTGGCAATTCCGCCACGTTCATTACAATGGTTCGCGGAACTTACGTGTCGTACGGCACTAGTGTCGACCGCTCTGATGCGTCGCAGTTCCTCGGATTCGTAGCGAGCATACCGTATTCCTCCGCGACACCCACTGCGGCGCGCGCCTGGGTTGAGAACAACGTCGGTCAAAACGTAACTTCGACGTTCGGAAGCGCGAGATTCGAACTAATTGCCAACCCCAACACGCCGTCGGTGCGCTTGTTGATCATAACACCATAAACACGGACGAACAAAGCGATGTAACCGAGTTCTCGGTCATGTCGCGCTTACTAAAACTTAACTACTCGAATCGGCGGATGGCGTGCGTTCGTTCCAGGAGAATTGATGGCGTTTCCTGACGCAGAAAATTCGATAGTCACAAAGGAAAAGCTTTGTGACTATCTTTTGAATCCCGCGCATCCTGTTGGCGGACCTAAGTCGGCATGGTTTGCTACAATTGGATATACCCGCGAGAATTGGACTGAACTTCGCAATGACCTGCTAGCAATCGCGACGTTGTGTCAAAACTTTGTTGCTAAACCTTCGCCCTATGGTGTAAAATACGAAACGGTTGGTGAGGTAGGAACAGAAAACCATAGAC
>JAYVPJ010000129.1:0-20131 GCA_043757445.1 Pirellula sp.
GAGTCGAAATCCATCGCTCGCAGTTGATTTCGAATTGGAGTCGATCGGCGAATCGCCATTGCGTATTCACAAACTCATGCTCGATGGACTCTGGCCGGATGTTGATCAGTTTGCCATGCGCGAGATCGCAGAGCAGGAGGTAGTTGAGCAATTGTGCTCGATGACGGCCGGTCAGTTTCTCGACCGCTTTAAACTCGAAGACTCCCCCTTCAGCGACGAGGACGTCAACGAGATACTGTTTGTGAAACGATTGGAATCGGACGTCGATTGAGGCTTCGAGCGTCACGCCTGGCATACGAGCCGCGAGGAGCCGTTTGTAGATCTTCTCGTCAAAGAAACGACCGATCTCGTTATGGATATCGAAACAATGCTTCATGACTTCGAACGCAATCTCTCCAAAGTCTTTCTGAGACAATCGTTTGATCTGGATGGAAGTTGTGATGGGCATGGCAAAAAGAGTATGGCAAAAAAATGGGTGGCAGAAAAATGAGGGGAATGGGATCGTGGTGAATTGTATTATTTTTTTGCCACTAATTTTTTTGCCATTGATCGAGCATGTCGTTGAAATGCTTTTCGACTTCGCTTTTGAAGTCCAATCCGATCTGATAGACGTCACAAAATTCGACGAATGCCCATCGGCCATAGGTCTTGAGGTTGTTGACGCCGGGCACCCAATAGTTTTCCATCGTGGATTTCTTTTCTTTGGCGTCTTCTCGACGATAGCCTTTAATCTCAACTATCAACTGCAAATAGTCTGGGGTTCCATCGGGACTTCCTGGACTCCGAACCAAACTTGTAGGGAGCTTCCAATCCCAGATTGTGATTCTTGACGTAGGCAACAACCTTGGGATGGGATTCGGCAACGCGACAGAATTCCGCTTCCCAGTCGCTATCCAGAATGACCCAATTGATTTGGCATCGACGAGAGTCTGTTTCCCATCGGTCTGTTTTTGAAGTGTTGAATCCAACGAATCGAGTCGAGCCAGCGGGGTTGTATGGATCTAGGACCGCCTTGATCGGACACTGGCCGATTAGCTTGCGAGTGATGCCAGCCGTAATACGTTCACATGCGATATCAGCCAGAACCTGATACATAAGCTGAGCTGGATAAGTATCTCCCTTGCAAACGAGACAGGTATCGAGCCATTGTTTAGTAATGCGTTTCAACTGGCCGAACAAGTGGAGCTTCGGTTGATCGCCTGGGTCTCGCCATTTGGTGTAGGGCGAATTGAGTATTGGTTTTTCGAAAAATTCTATGCTCATGCCGCTCAATCAGTTTTGTTTACGATTTGGGAGTTTCGACGGACAATTGCCGTTACACTTCAATCTAATAATGCCAAGACCTGTGATACAGGAATTTGCAAATACGCGCAATTTGTGCGTTGTGAAGGAGGGCAGACCCGTTGAGTCTTCAATAATCCCGTCAAATTGAAATCCGCTCGACTATATTCCGAGTCACTTTTTTCTGCCGACGGTCGTATAACCTTGTCGTTCTCAGATCGGCGTGGCCTGCGAGCTGCTGCACATCCTCGAGGGGAACGCCTTGACCAAATAGATCGGTGATTGTAGCAACTCTAAACGAATGGGGGGATTCGAAAAAACTCTACGATGGCAGGAGCTAAACCGCCATCCTGTTCGCGGCGAGTTTGATTGCGCAGCCAATTCTGTGCGGTCGAACGTGACACATGGTGTTGAGCGGCAGAACTATTCAAGGATATTCCGAGGTGTAGATCCAAACGAAACTGTTCGACCAGAGGTTTAATGATTGGCCAATACGATTGAATCCGAACACTTCTGAATCAAAGCAAGTTTTCGTTCCGATTGGCCCACTAGCTCGTCCCGAAAGACTTGGCTCATGCTCAGAGTCATCATCAGGATCGTGTTCTCGATCGATGAAAACGAGACGTCATGGAAGGCCATTTGAATTCCGTGGACTGCAATCACGCAAAAGCTTAGTACTGCACCGCTTCGAGCATACGGTGATGCCGTCGGGTGTACCCATACGACCCAACAATTACGAATCAAACAGATCGCGGCAATCATGTAAAGGGTTGCGCCCACCATGCCCAAATCGACGAGAAGGCTAAGATAGGAGTTGTGGTGAACATAGCCGCGAATCGACTCCAATCGGATACTTGTAGTGCGGTCATCAAGGTACGGTCGATTACAGACCTGAAATTGGTTGAAACCAAATCCGGTGATCGGCGAATCTTTGAACATCTGCATGGAAACATAAGCGAACGCTCCTCGCATCTTAGTACTTTCAAGTGTTTCCGCTTCAGAGTATTCCCGCTTGAAAGCGACGAGACTCGGTCCAACCACCAGTCCACCCACGATAGCAGTCAAGAAAAGAGTAACTAATGTCAGTGTTCTTGTCTTACCTTGCAGCATAGTCGAAAGCAAAATGAGAACGATGGCCACGGTGCCCATCCAAACGCTTCGCGTGTAGGTCAACATGATCGCAAGCATGAAGAGAGGGGTTAAACTGATCGCCATCAACCATGCCCATCGCTCTCGAAAATAGATCCAAACGGGAAAAGTCCAGAGTATTGCCAAGCATAGATTCAGGCACATTCCGAGTCGCACTGATTGCAGCATTGGACCTCGCGCGCGACCGAAATGGATACCCAATTTCGGGTCGCCGATAAACTTTGGAAAGACCAAAGACCACTGCTTTGTCATTTCCAATGCGGCCGTCAGACTCAAGTAAACACCAAAGAGTAGGAGAACGGCGATGGCTGGCCAAAGCGTTCTTGGCCGTACGTCGGAATGTCGAATCAACACAAACAAGAACGCTGGAATCAGGTAGCCATTGAGCAAATGCATGATGGTCGATGGTTGGCCCGCGAGCTCATGACCGATTGGCGTTGTCACCGTTCGGATGATGAGCCAGGCGAGAAACATAAAGAGACATACATCCGAAGCGGTCAGGCTTCGAATTCGAGCCCGCCGATTCCAGGCATCGTATAAAAACTGGCCAGCCAAAGCGCAAAGCCAAACGCGGTCAATCGTTAATGACAGGCCTCCAATCTTTCCCGAAATGAATTCGGAGGGGAAGACGCTAGTCGCCACCAAGAAAATTGCAGTGCCGGTCAAGATGTCATGATAGCGCACCAACGCGATCGTCCAAACCACCACTGCCATCCCCATCAGAACGAATACCAAAATCACAAGCAATCCCTTTTTCGCGGAAGGGTCAGTTCATCGAGAGGATTATTCCAGTGCGACGCATGGCTATCCGCTCTAGCCGCCACGGCATCGAGGAAATCATCGTCATAGGCGCTTCACGAATACGGAAATCCTTGACAAATGCACAATGCAACGAGCCGGAGTGAATCGCAGATGCCGTCCAAATAATTTCTCCCGCAAAATCGCTACAGTCGTCGCAGGCTGTGCGTGCCACACAGTTTACGCATTCAATTTCCGCTAACACGAAAGACAAGTTCTAAATAGGGAGCAACGATTCCTAAAGGTAATGACTAATTTGGATTCCAACGCTATTCGCATGTCAACTATTCAACGAGAAATTGGATTATCGCTCTATCGATGGGCAACTGGGCTGATTCGCTCCAGGTTGTCCGTTTCGTTCGTGAATGAAAATAGGTTTCCTGCTGCCGTCCTCTTCTATCACCGTGTCACCATGCATGCGATGAACGGATGGTCGATCCCAAAGTGGAACTTCGAACGGCATTTGGACTGGATCTCAAAAAACGCATCGCCGGCATCGCTGGATGAGATTCACGAAACGCAGTTGCTTGGATCTCGCGATAAGCCGATGGTAGCTATAACTTTTGACGACGGGTACGGTGACAATTGCGAGTACGCCATTCCAGCCTTGGTCGAGCGAAATATTCCGTGCACCTACTTCGTTTCGACTCATTTTGTCGAAACGGGAAAACCCTTTCCACACGACGTTGATTGTGGGGTCCCTCTAAGACCGAACACGGTTGAAGAAATAGTAAGGATGGCGAACCAAGGAATCCAGATCGGCGCTCATTCCCATACGCACGTGGATTTTGGCCGTCCCCTTAGTCGTCCAGAACTTCGACTGGAAATAACAGACGTTCGAAAGCGGCTTCAAGATTGGACTGGTCAACCTATCAATTACTTTGCCTTTCCAATTGGACTAAAGCAAAACATTTCACAAGAAGCCATAGATGTCGTCTTTGAGTCGGGCTTTAAGTGCTTTTTAAGTGCAGCGGGCGGAATAAATCTACCGGGACAGGATGCCAATCATTTGCAACGTATTCATGGCGATCCGGGTATGGCTGCGATAAAAAATTGGCTGACCTTCGATCCACGAAAAATCCGAGCCAAAAGCCCGATCGAATACGAGTCCAGAAATCCAAGTTCACGCTGCGGGCCAGCCTAGTTCAATAACACTCTCAACTCTTTGATTCACAATACCACCGAAAGCACCCTCGATGACCTATTGCACGCAAGCCAATGCAATCGATGCGAAAGGCGATTTGCGCCACTCGATTCAACACGGCGAACTCGTTCCCGATCCGCAAAGACCGCTCAAGGCGATTTTCGTTATCACTAGTATGCCGGTCGGCGGTGCTGAAACTCTCTTGGTAAATCTGTTGAGAAAATTTCGTCCGTCGCATATTGTTCCCTCCGTCGCTTGCTTGAAGGGAAAAGGTCCATTGGGCGAAGAGATCGCAAGTGAATTTTCCGTCACCGAGCATTGGCTAACGAGCAAATATGATCTGCGAGTCTTGCCACGCTTGGCGTGTCATATGCGTAAAGAAAAGTTCGACGCGATGATAAGCGTCGGAGCAGGCGACAAAATGTTTTGGGGGCGACTCGCAGCCAGACTTGCATCGGTTCCGGTTATTTGTAGCGCCTTGCATTCAACGGGATGGCCTGACGGTGTCGGAAAGATGAATCGGTGGCTGAGTCCAATCACTGATGCGTTCATCGCAGTCGCGAAGCCGCACGGTCAATTCCTAACCGAATTCGAGAAATTTCCGGCGAGCAAGGTCGTGGTCATTCCCAATGGAGTCGATACGAACCGATTTCAACCGAACAGCGAATCCAGGCAGGAGGTTCGAAGTGAACTGGGACTCGCTTCAAGTACTCCGATCATTGGAATAGTCGCAGCTTTGCGGCCGGAAAAGAATCACACGCTCTTTGTGAACGCCGCCAGTAAAGTCCTTGCAAAGTTTCCGAGAGCGCACTTTGTAATAATCGGCGATGGTCCGGAAAGACCCAATATAGAAAATGCGATTGCATCCTTGGGCATCGAGAAAAAAGTCTCTTTGCTAGGAACGCGATCCGATATACCAAGATTGCTGGCCGCTATGGACGTTTTTGCATTGACCAGCCACAACGAAGCAAGTCCTGTGTCCATCTTGGAGGCGTTGTCATGTGGCGTGCCTGTAGTCAGCACGCGCGTTGGCTCCATCACGGAATCCGTCCACGATCAATGGAATGGATTTAGCGTGGAACCTGGCGACATCGATGCCGTTGCCGATCGTATCCAATTCCTATTGTGGAATAAATCGACCGCGGAAATGATGGGCGGCAATGGTCGCGAGCATGTACAATCGAATGGTTCTCTGGAAACGATGGTCGAAATGTACGAGCACCTCATCCATAGTATCTTTGATCGCAAGACAAATCGCGTATACTAGTGCGGGATCCACATTGTTTTTGTGAGCAGTTGGTAGCGGATCTTGTTAAAGATCCTTGCGGCATAGGATCTTTAACAAGATCCACTACCCACAAAATCGAAGTAGTCGACGCACTAGGCTGATCCGCACAAGTTCACCCAGAATGGATTGAGGTGGTCATTTGAACCAACAAGAAGTAACTATTCGGACTTCTCCGGTCCATCATCCTGTGTTCGAAACGGCAATGAAGTCCGTTGGTCTTGGAGCGAAGGTCCTTTGCGAACGTTTCCAGACCACTGTCGGCATCGAAACCAAGGGTCTTGCCAATTTCGTTACCGAAGCAGACCTTGGCTCAGAGCAGGTCATCGTCGATACGATACGCGAACGCTACCCAAACCATGCGATCATTTCGGAGGAGTCTCATTCGGATCGCGCCGATGCAAAGGATCTATGGATCATCGACCCACTTGATGGCACGAGCAATTTCATGCACGGCATTCCGCATTTTGCGATTTCACTTGGTTACTACCGCGATGGCGAACCAGAATTAGGAATCGTTTGTAACCCGTTTCGAGACGATTGGTATGTTGCGGTTTTCGGGCAAGGAGCATGGCATAACGGGATTAGGCAGCAAGTCGACCAAGTCGACCGCATCGACGCAGCTATGATCACATGCGGATTCTATTACGATCGGGGCCGAATGATGCAGGCAACGCTGGATACCTTAGGCGACTTCTTTCGAAACAATATTCACGGAATGCGTCGCTTTGGAGCAGCTGCACTGGATCTTTGCAACGTAGGCTGCGGCCAGTACGGTCTGTTCTTTGAATACAAACTGCATCCGTGGGACTATGCTGCTGGCCAGCTCTTCCTCACAGAAGCCGGCGGTCGGGCAACCGACTGCAGCGGCTCAAAGCTGCAACTCCAACAAAGCAGCAGTATTTGCGCAAGCAATGGGCATCTGCATCAGCAAGCTCTCGATATCATTTCTCCTCATTGGAATCGGTTTTGTAAAGAGTAAGCGTCGTGGTGGATGCTGCCAGCATCCGGGACGCCGCTATCAGCGTCGCCCACGATCTGTTATTCGAGTGTTTCCAGTTGTTCCTGCAATTCCGCCCAGCGCATTTCGGCGGTTTCCAATTCGGTTGTTACCTTCGTAAGCTCTTCGTGTAACTTCATAGCCGCAATCGCTTCGGTGGATTGCATGAGTTCGTCGTTCAATGACCGTTTCTGCGCATCGAGTTTCGCGATTGTTTTTTCAAGCTGCCCGACTTCGCGCTTTACCGATCGATCATCTTCGATGATGTTTTTGTTGGAATTGCCACCCTTGCGATTGGGTGAAGCGAGCGACACGTGACCTCGATCCTTTGGTGGAATCGCCTTGGGTTTGGCAGTTGTGGTCGGCTTGTCGTTGGCCTTCGGGCTCGTTCCCTTTCGCTCGCTTTCAACGTTGTCGATTTCCTTGTTAACCATATAGAGATATGAGTCGTAGTCCCCGCGGTAATTGACAACGGTTCCGTCTTTGACCTCGACAATGCTGGACGCAACCCGCTTCATGAAATGCCGATCGTGGGAGGTGAAGATGACGGTCCCTTTGTATTCGATGAGTGCGCTTGCTAAGGCCTCGACGGTTTCGACATCCAAGTGATTACCTGGTTCGTCCAAGACCAGGATATTGAACTTGCCGAGTAACAATGCGGCCATACAAAGTCGGGCTCGCTCACCACCACTAAGGACGGGTATCTTTTTCTTTACGGCACTGCCTCGAAACAGCATGGCTCCCGCCACGTCAAGAATGGTTTGGTTCTTGGTTCCGGGGATCGCCTCGTACTCTAAGTATTCGAGCACGGTCTTACGTTCAGGCAAACTACTATAAACGTGTTGTGCATAAGTACCGATCTCGCAACCAAAGCCCCATTTGACATCCCCGTTCAATGCAGGCAACGACTGAACCAGCGTTCGTAGAAGCGTGGTCTTACCCTGGCCATTATCACCCACAATTGCAGCTCGCGAACCATGCTCGATTTCCAAGTCAATACCTTGGGCGATGACGTGGTCACCGTAGCCGATGGTAAGGTCCTTGCATCGAACGGCAGGTCCTTTGCGAGGTTCAACCAGTGGGGCGCGAATCGTGGCTCGCGCCTGTTCGCCTTGAACTTCCTTGAACTCTATGCGGCCAAGCATCTTCTCCTTCGACTTGGCTCGCGTTGCTGTGCTAGCTCGGGCTCGGTTCTTGTCAATGAACTCCTGTAGCTGCTTTCGCTTGGCTTCGTTGGCGGAGTTCACGCGCTGGTCGTGTTCGGCAAGTTCCTGCTGATAGACCAGGAAGTCATCGATCTTGCCAGGATACATGGTTAGCTTGCCCATCGATAGATCTAGGGTTACATCACAGGTCGCGGTCAAAAACGCCCGGTCGTGTGAAACGATTAAGCAGGCTTCGTGGAAATCACGTAAGAAGTGCTCCAGAAGGATTTGAGTGCGCAAGTCAAGGAAGTTGGTGGGTTCGTCCAAGAGCAGCAGGTTAGGCTCGTGCAGCAACAGAGCAGCCAGTTTGACGCGGGTTTGCCAACCTCCGGACAGTTCACCGACCGGACCGTCTAAATACTTACCTTTAAGCTCGAATTGGCCGCCGACCTCACCGCATTTCCAGTCGGGTTGCCCGCTATCCCGCATCATGAATTCGAGGGACGATTCGCCTGGCATGAACGGATCGTGTTGGCGAAGGTATCCGATATTGAGTTTCGGGTGCTTGATGATCAGTCCAGTGTCTAGCTCCTCGTCTCCAAGGATACACCGGAGCAAGGTGGATTTACCAGCTCCGTTCCGGCCGACAAACCCAACCTTGGTATCGCTCAAGATGGTGCATTCCGCATCTTCCATCAAAATTTGGTCGCCATAGTGTTTGGAGGCGTTTCTGATCTGCAACAGTACGGACATAGCAACCGAGGAAAAGCGTTGGGACAGGGTGAAATCAACTTAGCGTTCAAAACCGCTTGTGATATGTTATCAACTGACTCGATAGATACCAAGGAGAACTATTGGCCACATGAGCGAGATATCACAATCAGTAACTGAATTGATCGATCAGCTAGGTCGGTTGCCTGGAATTGGTCGCAAGACCGCTGAGCGGCTGGCCTACCACCTGCTACGAGTGCATGAGACCGAGGCCTTTGCCTTGTCAGATGCTATCCGCCGAGTCCGGGAAAACGTCCGATACTGTTCCGTTTGTTACAATTTGGCGGAGGGGAACATGTGCGGAATTTGCATGGATTCCCGTCGCGATTCATCGCTTCTATGCATTGTTGAACAGCCTCGCGACTTAATCGCATTGGAACAGTCAGGGATGTTCCGAGGACTTTATCACGTGTTGCTGGGCCGCATCGCTCCGTTAGAGGGAATCGGACCTGATCAGCTTACCATCGACGCACTAGTTGAACGGGTCCGAAATGGTAACTTCTCCGAAGCGATCATGGCAACCAATCCTAATGTAGAAGGGGATGGGACAGCCCTCTTCATACGCAACCAACTGGAAGAGTTTCCTATCGAACTAACGCGATTAGCTCGCGGCGTCACCAGTGGAAGTGTCCTTGAATTCACCAACAAAGAGATTCTAGCGGATGCGTTAAGCGGTAGGCAAAAACTGTAAGGCCCAACTCAGTTCTCTTGAAATAAGACTGCCGACATCGAATGAATCACTCCGAGAATTTTTTTATTGCGGCGACCACAGCATGGCTTGATAGGGTTGTAATTGGTCTAAACCTTTGCCCCTTCGCGAAGGCTGTTCACGTGAAAAAGCAAATTCGTTTCTTCGTTAGTGCGGCTAGTCATCGCGACGCACTCCTGTGCGACTTGAATCGTGAATTGATTCTGTTAGCTACTGCTGCACCGGAGCGGATTGCGACGACGCTGCTAATTCATCCGGACGTGCTCAATGACTTTGTTGAATACAATGATTTCCTGGCGGATTGCGACTTGGCTATTTTAGAATTGGAATTGCATGGAGTCATTCAGATCGCCAGCTTCCATCCGCAGTACCAATTTGCTGGTACGAAGCCCCATGACGTAACGAATTACAGCAATCGTTCACCTTTCCCGACACTGCATTTGTTGCGAGAGGAAAGTGTCGCTAGGGCAGTGGATGCGTTCCCAGACGCGGCTTCAATTTGCGAAAAGAACATTTCGACGCTGAAGAAATTAGGGACCTCCAATCTGGATAGTTTTTTTGGCAGGCTCACTCTGGATCCTACGATCGAGCAGTCCAAAACGAAAAAAGGCCTCCCGTAAACTGGAAGCCTTTGTTCTTGTACTGAATGGTTGCAAACCGGAATCAAGCCAGTTTCCAATCCTACTAGATTCCCGCGACAACTTTCTTGGTTCGTCGACGGTACCATACGAGTGCAGGCGTTGCAATCAAGCTGGCTAGCAAAAGCGAGGAAGGTTCTGGAACGGCTACGATATTTCCATCGAGCCTAAAGCTGGAAGCGGCACTTAGACCTGCGGTTGCTGCCAAACGGCTATCCAGTCCAACTGAAGATCCGGCGGGTCCATTCCAACCAACCAATCGAAACGTAATTGACGAACCTGAATCGATGGTTCGAACAAAGCTGGCCCCAATACCGGTGCCAGACAAGGTTGTCGTCCCGCCATTCAACGCTGCGACATCGACAAATGTGCCCGAACTGTTTTCCTGCAAAGTAAGATTTTGGCTTGGCAGTTCACTGATGTAGGACAGATTCAAATTGGTTAAATCCAATCGATTCCCAACGGAATTGAATGCAAAGCTCCAACTGATTGTGTCTGCACCGCCAATGGCTGCAGCCTGAGAAGCTGTGTTGAAGCCGGTTACCTGATATGCATCAATGAATTGGTTGTTAAATCCATTCGATGCCAAACCTCCACCGGCCACGTAGGGAGTCGCGAAAGTGCCGATGGGCCCTGCAGACACGCCCGTCGCGGTCTGGCCGACCGCTGGCGAGGCAAGCCCAGTGATCGAATAAATGACTGCGGCGTTTGCAGAATTAATAACTGCTAAAGAGGCCAATAACGTCGAAAGTAATTTGACTAGCTTCATGTTCTTTACCGCTACGTTGTAGGGACTTGGTTGAGACGCTTGTGAAGGAGTACGACAGTTTGAACGATTTTAATCCAGCGTTTTAATGAATGCCAGATTTTTCTTCATTGTAAACAAAAAAAATTGACTTTTCGAGAAGCCTGATTGTAGGATCGGTTTTTTGATGTTGGCCTAAAAAAACCGACTTTTCGCGTGATGGAATTAAAAACAACGCGTGCAGTCTTTAGCTGCACGCGTTTATCCTCGGTGCATCGTTCGTCACAAAATCAAGGGACGATCTTTGCAGACGTATCGCCCTTGCCGGCTTCAGCTTTTTTTGGAGGCGGCGTCACCTTTTCAGCCGTGACTGTGTTTCCACCACCACATCCTGCGATAACCGCAAACAGCAATGTACAAACGATACAAAATTTCATGTAGAAACAACCTTTCCTTCGAAGGAACTAATTATCCAAATTGGTGACGATTCCATCTTGCATCGAAGATGTGTCAATCAGAATCTGCGGGTCAATGCTCATAGAAATCGGCCTAACGGAACCATCCGCTAGGGCGTATTGAATGAGACCGGTATGGAAGCTAGAAAACAACTGCCAGTTTTTGTGATTCTGCATGTTATAGGTTGGACGATTGAATTCGGTAATCATAGGACCGCAACTCCAACCAAACGAAATTACTCGACCGACACCCTTCGCAGGATTCGTAAAACCGCCGGTCACTTCTCCGAACATAATCGTGTTGGAAGTGCCATCCGAAATATCGCCAATCTTGGTCTTGCTGCGATTAAAGAAAATACCTTTCTTGCCGTCGCGCGAAGTTATGCCGAACCCAAGTTGCCCGGCGGCGCCTAAGTAGTTCGTTCGTCCCAAGTTGTTTGGAACCTGAAATCTCCCCTCAGTATCCATTGATATCCCTGTGCTAACCGTCCTCAGGATGGTGGCTGTGGTTTCGGTATTGGTGTAGGGGTCGTCAGACGGGCAAATTAAAGTCGATACCCTGTACTGATGTTGATCCCAACAGCTAATCGGAGAGGCTGCTGAAGGTGGTGAAGGTACTGGTGATCCCCAATATTGGAACATCGGAGCAGTTGCAGCTGGCTGGCCAACCCCATCTTTGTCTGAGTTCATATCCCGCTTGGTAGTGAAGCCGTCGTAGATCGCGGTAGCCTCCATGTACGGGAACAAATAAATCAAGTGCCCGATATACGTATTCGTGCCGAGATTCACTCCACTTGCTAGATTCCTTTCCCCGTTGAACCCCGAAGGAAACTTACGGTTTGCCGACTCAAAATTGTGTGCCGACAACCCCAATTGCTTCAGATTGTTGGAGCACTGCATTCGTCGTGCAGCCTCACGAGCCGCTTGAACAGCTGGCAACAGCAGGCCTACCAAAATGCCGATGATGGCTATCACAACCAGCAACTCTACTAGCGTAAAACCTGATCGGTTTCTCCGCATTAGGGACTTACCCATGTTCTCGACCTCTCAAAACAAAGAAAAAGACTACTTATACAAGCATTTTGTGTGGGCTAAACGTCGAACACAACGGTTGTGATCGAAGTCCGATGGTAGTGGCGAAAATTACAACTCACTCAGTATTTAGTATCCAAGCAATATTCTCAACGGTTTTGTCGCCAAAATTCCGGGATAATTTGGCAATCGTTCCGGATACGCACGGCTATCCGTCCGGAACGAACCCTATAACTCCTGCATTATTCTGCAAAAAGTCGCTTTTTTAGCTAGGTAGGGTATTTTGCGCTCGTTTTCGTTTATCCCTTCAAGAGGAATCCCAGCGGGCCATTCTTGATCATAAACGACACACTAAGGGTAACCTGCTATGCCTGGAGCGAACCGCTAGCAACCTGCCGATTTCATTCGTTGGTTCGTCCGTTTTGCCCCAAATTTGCCGGTCTCGCTTGCGATGCTTGTCAATCTTTTTTGGCCTCGAAATCCAGTACTTGCCCGTCATGAAGCAATTGGGTCCTAAACCTAGTGGAGTCAATTTCCTGGACGGACGCCTGCTCACGGATCGCATGGACTGCCGCAGTTGCTGCGCTTTGGCCCATAACCATGAACACCGGTTCCATTCGAATACTTCCGTATGAGATATGACTTGCAGCTAAGCAAACGGGAACCAGCAAGTTGGTGCATTGCTCCTTTTTGGGTCGAATGCTGCGATAGCTTATCGGGTAAGGTCGTGTCGCGATTTGAATGTCGCCTTCGTTTCGCGTAAATCCATCCATGGTTACATAACGCTGCGTATTGTGGCTGTCCATGTTGTAAGCCCCCATGCCGACGCTGTCGGGAACGACTTCCTCGCGTTTGCAATTCCTTTCGCTCATTACGTATTCCGACACCATGCGGCGGGCTTCGCGAATATAGAGTTGTCTCGGCCAATTGTCATTGTCAATGAATTCATCTTTCGTCAAAGCGATCCGATTGAACTCTTGTCGGACTGCTTTGGGAACCCGCGGATGATTTGCCAATGTCCACATCAAACCCTTAGTGTATTGCTCGTGCTCCTTCCAGATTTTCGCGCGGACGGCGTAATCGCCATCCGGATACTCATAGTTCATTCCAATGTTGTCGGTACTGAATGCAAAATTGTTGTTCGTATCGGTCTTTCGATTAGGCATCCAAAGAGGATGCCACGGAACACGCTTATCACCTGCTTCAAAGTTGCGCAACAACAACTCGTAAGGGAGTTCGTCATACGTCTCCGGCTTTGGCCAAGCTCGTCGATTTTCGGCGTTGTCCGTTGTGCATAGCCGAAAATTGTAAGCCTGGATGCGATGATCGCCATCGCCCTCATTGCCAATAGGCATCGGCGTCACGCCGGGTAGCAAGCCGCTAGCGATATCTCCCGGCTTCAAATACGGATCCACTGGCTTGATGAATTGATGATGAATAGTACCGCTTAATTGCAATCCGTTGATGGTTTCACCATAGGTCGTGTTCGATTCGCGACCAACGTGATAATTGACGCCCGCTTTTGCCATCAGGTCTCCTTCGTAGGTTGCGTCGATGAACATTTTGGCTTCAAACGATCGACCACTCTCCATCACGATTTGTGTGATTCTCGTTCCGTCCTTAATCACACCTCTCGTTAGGTCCAAGCGCTGGCCAAACACAACCGGTACTTTTGCCTCAGTAATCATGGCATGGAATACCTTGGTTGCAACGCTTGGTTCAAAGGTCCACATCGTATCTTCGTTCGTCGCCCTATTCTTGAAGTAGGCTTCGCGAGTCTCGCATGTCCACGTACCCGGCTCAAGATAGTATCTGTAGATGCGTTGATAGAACTCTCGCGAAATGCCTCCAATCGCCCGCTTGTTGCCGATATCCGTCGCACCCAGTCCCCCAGTTGTAAGGCCGCCAAGAAACTGGGTCGGCTCGATCAATACTACTGACTTCCCCATTCGTGAACATTGCACCGCAGCCGTTACCCCACCACTGGTGCCTCCGTAAACGATAATGTCGAAAGGCTCCGACGCGACCAAACTAAAACCGATCGCAATGACGAGCCAAGGGACGCTGAACATAAGTTTCGATCGATTCATGGCGCTAACTATATGGCAGAAGGGTTTTGATGGCGGAAACCATTGTACACACGTGAATCGAACGCCTGAGCAGACGGGAGAGAGATTGCGTTGCGTTTTTAGGACGCCAAAACGGCTAGCAAAGGGAACGAGCCCCGTTTGCTCGAAAGCTGTTCAGGGCTTGCTCGGCTTGCTCCCGACAGATTGGTATTGGCGTCCTACAGGGGTTACGAAAACTACAGCCAATATCCACGAACCGTTATCGTTGGGAATGCAACAGTCCGTTCGCAAGAACGGGTCGTTAGCACAGCTCATTCGCAAATTGTTTAAGCAACTTTTGGCGTATACCTCGGTACATTGAGACCGAAAAGGCCAAAGATTTCTTTCTGATTGAGCCCTAGATTCTGAGGCGTTCCGGTTTCCGAAAAAAGGTTATTAAACAACTCCCGCTTTTCCTCAAGCACATCGTGTATGCGCTGCTCAATCGTTTCGAGCGACATCATGCGTGTCACAGTCACCGGCTGCTTCACCCCCAGACGATGCGCGCGATTGATGGCTTGATCCTCGACCGCAGGATTCCACCATCGATCGAAAAGGAAGACGTAGTGGCAAAATTGCAAGTTCAAGCCGACGGCTCCCGCGCCGTAGCTCATGAGTATCACCTTGTTCTTCGGATTGTTTTTGAATTGATCAATGACCCCATCTCGTTTGTTCGATGCCACACCTCCGTGGTAGTAAAGCGGATTGTACTTGGCTAGTCGCTCGCCAAGCACCTCGAGCGTGCTTACCCATTGGCTAAAAATGATTGCTTTCTGGCCGCTGGCCGCGACCTCTTCTAAGTCGGCTTCCAGCCGCTCAAGTTTGGCACTAGCTCCGGTGGCCGGATCGAAATTGCAGATCTGCTTGAGTCTCAGAACGAGTTCGAATACATGGTGGATGGTTACCGACTCGCCCATTTCCGACAGTTGAATGATCCCATCTTCTTCTGCCGATTTGTAACTAGCCCGTTGTTCGTTAGTAAGCTCGAGCTCGGCCGGACGAAAGAGTTTCGGGGGCATATCCGTCAAGACTTTGTCTTTCGTGCGGCGCAAGATGTAATCTCGCGTGGCCTTGCCAAGCGATTTGAGATGCATGCCATCGCGTAAGTATCCTGGCGCAAGGAATTCAAAGATGCTTACCAAATCCTCCACGGAGTTTTCGATGGGCGTCCCGGTCAATGCCCACGATCTTGTCCTGGGAATCGATCGAACGATTTCGCTGGTAGTGCTGTTTCGATTTTTGATGCGTTGTGCTTCATCGAGTACCACCAAATCGAAATGGAGCGCGTTGTCTTCAAACACATCGCGATCTCGCATCATCAATTCGTAGTTGGCGATTTTGACGGGCGCCTGCGGATTTGTCCAAATCCAATTCCGTTTGGCAGAGTCTCCTTCGACGATGGCAATTGGAATCTCGGGAGCCCACTGACGAAATTCTCGCATCCAATTCGTCACCAATGGTTTAGGGCAAATCAATAGCACGTTCCTAAGTTCGCTCGAAAGCAATAGCATCCGTATTGCCGTGATGGCTTGCATGGTTTTTCCGAGTCCCATTTCGTCAGCCAAGATGGCGGCGTCGCGAGGGAACAGGAACGCAATTCCCTCCATCTGGTAAGGGAACGGTTGAAATGGAAAGGTGAGCTTGGCCGATTGAATGATCGTTTCCAAGGGTGGTTGAAGGACGTAATACAGTCGATCCTCAAGCCGAACCAAATCCCCAGGTGGGCGCATGCGAGTGATGGTCTTGCGAGGCTTGATGCCGTCCGTATTTCCCTCCTCGTCTAACGCTTTTGCGGGCTCGCTAGGACGCAATCCACTGTCAGCTTGGAACTCTCGGGCGTTGGACTCAGCGATCGTGTTCGGAGTTGCCCACGGATGCGATTCAGGGAACGAGAATCCAATCGTACGAGGGAGCGACTGCGAAAGTTGAATTGGCAATACCTTCAACGCATCAAAAACGAGTGTCTCCACGGAATATCTGTCCGAGAAGCCAATCGATAAATTACTCGATAGGTCTTCCGATGGTGTGAAAGAGGGGACAACAAGCTCGCGAGAAAACCAATCGGATTTGACCTCGATCCGTGACAAGGCTTCGTTTGGATAGTTCATGGTCACGCGGCCTTCGTTGCCGGGTGTGCTTCCATAAGGGCTTCTTCAATCCTTCCAAAGGGTTCTAACAAATCGAGCTGAGGCTCATCCGAATCAAAAAGGTTCTTGATCACATCGCAGTCGTCTATGAACTCCGGAAGAACAGAAAACTCACGACCAAATGCCTTGAATCGATAGTAACTATCTCTTTGGCATTCGGGACGAGGCAACGATCCGCCGGCATCCAACGGCAAATCCATCGAAGCCATCGGGATGGATTGCATGTGTCTCAATGTCAGAACCGCAAGCGTGTCCGAAAACAAGACCTGCGGTGTCCCTTTGGCCTTTGAGACGAGCGCTCGAGCGATTTGCTCTCCACAAACAAACTCGGCAAGCGTGCTGCCGTAGAGGATTTGCTGCGCTCGAGTCGGCTGCACTGGGAGAGTGCAGTGAAATTCTAGCGGTCTAGCCAGGCTGTTGACAATTAGGTAGCCACCAAAATACCCATGGGTAGGATGGTGCCTAACCGTTACAAAACCCAGGGAGATCGTCTTGTTGTGTGTATTTGCTTCCATGCCAGCTTTCATCCGAGATCCGACCGGGATGTGACATTCGAGAAACTCGAATGCCAGGGTAGCTTCGACCGACCTCCAATGATTCGTGCAGTGCGACCGGACTTCGCCTATCATTCGGAGTATTAGCTACAACCGATTCAACCAGCAAACTTTACAAAAGCAGTTCCAAGATGCTCGACTTTTATGCGACATCACGACTATACTAGCAGTCGATGGCACTTGAGAAAATTTGAAATGATTCAGCAGGTTTCGTCACACACTCGTTGAATAGATTGCGTAACCACTATGGCCCACGACCCAACTCAGTATTCCCCAGTCTTCAGTATCGACGTTTCTGCCGACGCATCTTCCAACACGCCTCCCCGCCCCGCGGAAGTAGGCGCAGCTTTGGTGGCTCTGACTCGACAATTGATCGAATCGCAGCAAAAACAGAATCAGTTGTTGGACCAAATCTTGCAAGTGAACAAACAAGTATTGCAAGCTAGCAATCAAGCCAACTCCCAACGTCAAAACGAACTCACGCAATGGCGCAACGCGCATCCCAAATTGGTCCGATCCTGCAAGCAAGCGTTGGAGACACTGTCGAACGTTCAAACCGAATTTTTGCAGAACCTCGCAGATGAAGTGGCAGATTCGAAAGACGCGTTGACCGATAGTGATTACGTCTTTACCGAGTTCTTAGACCGTTACGGTCCGAGAATGGCACACTTGAATGGCGTGCTGCAAGTGCTAAACCACTTGAGCGGCTAACGCTATCGGTTGGCTGCCGACTTGGCTTTGGCTGCTGATTTCCCTGCACCTGCCTTAAGTTCTGCTTTGGTTATTTGCTCTTCAAGTCTGGCTGAATAATCCATTACGCTGCCTGCACCGGAAAAGCCGACGACGACTTTGTCCCAGCCGAGTTCCTTGGACAACATTCGGCCTGCATCGATGTCGAACTTGATCGTTCCATTGCTCAATTGCTGAAGCACTTGCGCCTCTTCTTTTGGTTCGGAAATGGCTGTCAGCATTTCGCTTCGAACCGCGATGGTAGCCACACCCGCACTGACTTTGTCAAATCGAAACAACTCGCGAAACCTCACTGTCTTGAACGTTCCATCTTCGCGACGAATGCGAAGTTCCCGCGGTACTTCCCAAGTTGCACCGATGGCAATCGGTTGCTTTGGTACAGGCAAAGTGATATCTCCCATACCCAAGTTCGGCGGATTGGTGTCATCGCTCCGCGCGACAATCATGCCTTGTTGGTCGATCGTGACTGTTGAAATCACCTTGCCAACCGAATCGGCGGCCGCTTTGAATTGGCGTTCCGGTTCTTCGCCGCTTTTGGAGTTGAATCGAATTTCCGTATCCGCCCCAATTCGCTGCGACATGTCAATTTCTAAAATCTTGTATTCAAACGTCATCTTACCATTCTCAACACCGGTAACCTCCCATGTCTTTTGGGAAACCGTCCGCGAATGCGAATTCTGTTCCACGGCATCAACCTTGGTATCGGTCTTGGCCAGGTGAGTGACTTCGCTGGCAATGACCAACCCCGGTTCCAGATTGTATCGGAATAAGTATTCCTTTCCGCCGAGCGTCGACGGGGTCTCGGTCATCTCTTTGCGTTCCACTTTGCGGAGCGCAGTTGCCGCCTTCGCGCCAGTACCGATAGGCGTGGCCGACGAACCATCGATTGACAACTGTTTTTCCGAGTTGAACCCTTCCGGCTCCGCCGACCTCGCGGTGGGCCGTTTGACTTGTGTTGACGTTGGCTTTTCTGCAGTTCGCTTGGCGGGCGTTGGAGATTGAGCGACAAGACTATTGCTTGCAAGAAGCAATAATCCAACCATAGCGAGCCCGTTCCTGCGATTCAACATCTCAACACTCCACGCACCGGTGATTGAACGAAAGCCACATAGTCACGGGTGTTTAGCAAAGATGAGGCAGCTACGTCAAGTGAGTTTGCCTAAACGGTTGAACGCCGGGTGCATGACATGGTGGGTGCATGTCAGGAGTTGTAAGGTTTAGGCAGCAGTTTGCGAGGGGGCCTCGTTGGTTCGGCGTACCGTTGCCACGCCCAGCCGCCCTGCCAAAAAACGGGGCAGACGACCATCATCGCTCAGTCTGGCTGCTCGGATTTGGAGAATAAACTCTAAGGGCCAGCCAGCTATGACGCCTGAACGAAGTAATCGATGCTAGCAACTCTTGCCAATTGCGAAAATGCCGACGCATTGCCCCAACGACCTTCGGCATTCAGAAAAATACTTACTCGCGCGCCTGAAATGGACGCAAAACGAACCCAGACGGCAACGAAGAACTATCGTCGGCCTGAACCAGCTTGCGTTCGACTAAACTTGATCGCAAAAGATTCTCTAGCTGGCACTCGGCAGTGGCGAACCTGCCGTCCGGTAACCATCACCGCAAAAGAAAGGCAATCGATCCCAAAGCTAGCAGCAAGCTCTTCGAGGCGATTTTGGATCCAAGTACGCCGATGTTCAAACGATTTGCCAGAAACGGGGTCTAGTCCACACAGCCAAGCCCGACGAACTGTTCTTTGCACGGCATGGAACGCTCCGATCTCGTTTGGATCAAAGATATCACGTCGATTTTGTCGAGCCATAAGAAATTCTCCAGACGAAGGCATAGTGAAAATCGCATGCGGTACAAACACAACATCAATTCTACAATCGTCGCTTGAAGATGTAAAAACTAAATGGATGGCCCCCAAAACCCCGCAGTTCCTTTCCATTCGATGCATTTTCCCTGTCATCTGAAGTAATCACTGGGTCGCAAACAAAACTCTCGAGATATAAGTCCCCACTTTGAAAGACCTCCATGTTTATTTTTGAGGTAAAGAGCAACTCTGAGTCAGGTGATGCTTCGACTGACACCACGGCAAGCATGTGGTATTCCTCCAAACCAAACTGTGCCTCCAGCGAGTATGCTTTTCCTTGCTGCGTCGCCAAATCAACAGTCGACTCTTGCCCGAGAAGGGTTCGAAGGCCAAAGATAAAATAAATCAAGCAAACACGGAGAAACACCATTTGAATCACCTAATTTGACGCATAATAAATCATCCTTTAAAACCGAACTGAACTCCTATCAACCTGGATTATTGCTGCATGGGATCCAGCCGTTCCCGGCCATTTTTTCGCTAGCGTTCAACTGAAGTCACTTGTGAGTAAAGCTTTATGGGTTTGGCGAGTCTCGAAACATCGCGTGACGCT
>JAYVPJ010000130.1:0-19985 GCA_043757445.1 Pirellula sp.
AGTTTTTCGGGGAGGGCAAGATTCGGCTATGCAAAAAGTTCTACGGATCGCGTCATCCTTCCCTCCCCGGCGTGGCTAGCGCCCGCCGACCCTCCCAAAACGACGTTTCGGGAGGGTTACACTGCTCCGACGACGTGGCGATTAGCGAGAAGTCTCTTTCTATTTTCTATTTTCTATCAGCTATCAGCTAATCCTGGCCTCACGCCTTCCGCCAAGATGCTTTCGATGAGCGGAACGAGCTGGCTTTGGGCTTTGCGGGACCAGTCGAGCACCTCTGCATGGTCTGTTACCTTTTGAATATCTGGAGTCGCAACATTGGTCACAATGGAAAAGGCCAATACCTTGATGCCAAGTTGGTTTGCCAATAGGACTTCCGGGACCGTGCTCATGCCTACTATGTCGGCTCCGAGTTTGGCAAACATCCGGTACTCCGCTCGCGTTTCGTAATTGGGACCAAGGGTTGCTAGATAAGTACCTCGAGCTAAAGAGAACCCTTGCTTAATCGCAAACTGTTCAGCCAAACTCAATAGGGCTGCATCGTAGGGATTGCCAGCTCGGTGTGGCAATCCGAACGATGATATGCTATCTGTAACGTCAGATGCCTGGATTCCACTTCGATTCATCAAGTCGATGTGGTTGTCGATCAAAATAACTTGTCCGCTATGAAGTCGCGGATGGATGCCGCCCGATGCATTGGAAATGATCACAGCCCCGATGCCTAAGGCATGCATGCAACGGAGTGGAAAGGTTGCCTTCGAAGCCGACCAGCCTTCGTAGAGATGCGCGCGACCTTGCATAGCAACAACCGGAGCTCCACGCAGGTTACCCAACACAAAATTACCGGCATGGCCCGGTACCCTTGATTCGGGGAATCCAGGTATTTCGGAATAAGGAATCCGATAGGCGTCTTCGATACGATCGGCAAGTAGCCCTAAGCCGCTACCAAGTATCAAACCAACGCGAGGCTTAAATCCGTTACTGCGTTGCAATATGAATTGGCAGGTTTTTGCGATCGAGGCTTCCGCCACACGGTTCTCCCAGGGGTGAATATTGTACATGGCCCACGCCGTCGCCTACGGCTCGGGTGAACGGCAGCCGTCGCCTATGGCTCGGGGTTAAACGATTGTACTTCATTTCTTAGAGGGCTTAACGGTCCAGTACTTGAATGCGATAGCTTTTTGTGACGGGCGTTGTCTGACCCAAACTGGTGACCGATGCAATCAATTCGCCCGCTGATACCTCGTTGTGTTGCAATTGAACGACGCAAGAAAAAATATCGTTTGGGCGAAAGTACCTGATCGGTTCAAGGTCAATTTGGCGCTCCTTGTTGACTACTTTGTACTGCAGGTCCTTAGCGCGAATCGAATTCAAGACCGTTCCTTGCGGAGTCAAAAGGCTCAATGCCACTCGCTGGTCGGGTTTGTTGATCAGGTTCTCAATCCGAATCTCGTACGTTGCCACGTCTCCTTTTCTAATGGAATTGCTTACTGGTTGAATCGTGAGGCTCAAACGGTTTTCGGCTTGATCGTTGAGAGTTATCGCGGGCTTATTGAGTGGCCCATTTGCTCCTGGTTGGAACGCACTAGGCTGAGCCCCGGGGTTTCCTGGGAGAACATCTCCACCTGAGGTTGCGTTGCCAACGTCGATGGTAAAAGTCTTCTTGTCGCCCACGCCATCGGCGGTCTCGACAGCAATTGTCACGTTCGCTTGCTGTCCGCCTAGTGCTGCGAAGATGCCAGAAAATTCGATGCCGCGGGTAGGGTCGGGAGGTATATCCTGGAGTCGCCATCGCTGAAATTGGCGTTCTCGCTCGTAGGGTTCGCCAAGGCTCAAGTCGGTGACCTGAAGATTCGTGCTGTGTTGCATCATGACTACTGGGTTTCGCAATGGGACAGGCCCTGTATTCGTGACAACCCAATTCAACTTGAACTTGCCGCCAACGGGAACAACGGATTGACGCATGTCGCTGTTGATTTGAAGACTCATCGAAGGGCGTTTCGGCATCGCAGGCAGTCCACGAACCATCGCGGTTTGTGTAGCGAGCACTTGACTGTTCGACGTTACCGTGGCTTTGACGGACAAGTCACCTTCGCGTTCGACACGAAACACTCCATCGAGTTTTTGCGTTTGGCCTGGATTCAAAAATCCGATCTCCCGTTCTAACGCGTTCAAATTATCGCGAGTGTGTTGCAAACCAGAATCGCTTTGCAAAGAAACCTTGACATCGTTGATCGTTTGATTGCCCGAATTCTTCACGAATATTTCAAATACAGCGTCGCTTCCGACCTCGACCTGACCGCCGTTCTGTCTAGGGGCGAATGTCATTGTGATTTGAGGTTGTTGTACCAGAGTGCGAACTACTTTTTGTTGTCTCAAATCGGGCGTGCCCGTCGCTTCAAATTGGATTTGCGCATTCATTACCGTTGATGCGACAAGGTTGAAACTAATGTCGAACGCACGTCGAGGCATGAGCGGTCCCAACTCCCAAGCGAGTGCACCATTGGCTTGACTGGTCGGTGCTATGTTGGGAGCTTGAAGAACCATGCCTGGTGGAACAACAACGCTAACCACTACGTTTTCCGCATTGAGATCCCCAGTATTGGCTACCGTGGCAAAGTAACTTAGGGGCTGGTTTGGGACTGCGATTTCAGGGCCACCCACGTTCAACTGCAGTTCCGCAGCACTCCAAGTGACCGTTGTTGTTCCTCGGCCCAAAGGGAGTTCAGGGATGTTGTCGTCAGCGAGGGCTGGACGTACCACTTCGATTTCTACCATCGCGGTGCCATGAGGCACTTGCATTCCTGGTTGCAGTCCGATCGCTATATCCACCACGGCTGTGCCATCTCGGTTGACTTCGACATCCGCGGTTTCCGCTTGTGTTGGAAGGAACCGAGCAAGATCTGGGTTCAAAACCCGGTAGCGAACCCGCCAGCCTTGGGCAGGTATGGAACCTTCTGCACGCAATACCCGCGTAACCAGCCTTACTGAATCCTTGCTCGCCGCAAACTGAGGTTCTGGAAATTGCCATGTTGCATCTAACCAATAAATCGTTGCCGTTTGACGGCGTTGGTCCCAAACGTCGCTATCGGGAGCCAAAGCGGTGACCTTGGAGACGCCTTCGCTGGGGCTGGTGAGGCTAATCCAAGTTTGCCCCTTGCGAATTGGCAAGTCGTCAGCCTTGGTCGACGTACCGCGTGTGATATTGCCCGCCCCTCGACTCGTCCGGCCTCTAGCGAAATCAACTCCTAACTTTTCGACCTTTGGACCGATTTCCTTTCCGAAAAAAGAGGTGCGTCTTTGCCCCTTGGCATCGTCCCCTACCTCCACAAACTCTCCAACGCTTTTAGGCGACAACATCCACTCAACTGGCTCATTCGTTACTAAGTACTCATCTTTGCCGCACACGCCTGCTAGCAAGATAACTTCGCCGCCAACGGGCGCGACAATTCGTGTTGGTGTAAGTAGCAATTGCCCGCATCGTCCACGGACATCCTCGGCTTCTTTCCTTTTGGCAACGCAGCCTTTACCGGCTAAACAACCTTTGCATAGTTGCCTTTCGTTGCCATTATCGCCTTGCAAGCAAGGGGGTGGATTAGGCGGCGTTTGAAACGAAGGCTGTTGGGAGGGATAACCATTGTTGGAATCGTGGGGATTGATGAGCTTCGTGAAAGGATTGGTGCCTCCCGCAAAGATTCGGTTTCCAGTCGGATCGATGGCTGGCAGCGACAACGTATTGCAACCGCTCAAAGAAGCGAATGCCAAGCAAAGACATGTCAACTTGCAGGCACGTGCGCAGCCTATCTCCGTCGATCGCTTTTCTACTCTTGCTTGTTTGAGGAACATCCGTTGTTTCCCTATCCGTGGAACCGCAAGCGATTCCGCTTGCGGTCTCCATTTGTCCATGATGCATTCGCAGTGGTCCCTCTTGGGAGCTCCAGGAAAAGACCGTTGGAAGGGTAACCTACGATTTGCAATCCATCTCTTTCTTGCGTCGAAATCTCAATCGAAAATTGCGTTAACTTGGCGGACAATTCTGTTCGAAGCGATTAACAGCCACTTTGCAACTTTTGACGGTTGTCCCGACCTGTTCAACCTGGGCGTTTGAAAGCACATCCAAAGGTCGATAAGAAAGGAGAATGGAATCGCTAAGGAGTAATTAAAGTGCGAGTGTATCGGTGTTTGTTGGCTATGATTGCTTTGATCTTATGTTTGGGCTGTAGGACCGTCCTACCGTCTGACCAACCAAGCAGATTATGGGACGTATATCAACAACAACGAGGTTGCTTCGAATCCAACACGCGCGCCCCGCGACTAACTCGAATGGTGCGAACCGATCCAGGACAATGCGAGAGACCGGCCTTCATTCCGCCGCTTCGCTAATCGGGTTAAACACGTCGCAAAGGTCGTTGGGCAACAACATAAATCCTACGGCTCGATGATTCCTTGTTTTTCGGCCCATACTCGGATGGTGCTTAGAGCCGTTGGAGAAATAGTCTCGTCGATTTCATCGTATTCGTCAGGAAGTCCCGACTTGCTTGTTTGCAACAAATGGTTCAGTCCGGGCAGAACGGTTGACTGGAAATCAAGCTTCGGATTTCGGTCGATGGCCCGCTTGATTTTAGCGAGGTTTCTCTCCGGAAGAACTTGTACATCGTTACTACCCCAAATCGCCAGAGTAGGACACCGCAACAACATCCAATTGGGTGCCGGGTCGTAATTCAAGAAGAATTTGTACCATGGCATGCGCAGCTGTTGGAACTGTCCTTCGATTTGACGTGTCAGATCCGCTTTGATCTGATCAAGATCGGCATTAGGATCTTGTGATTTAGCAATCGATTTAAGACCTTCCCAATTCTCTCGAATCGCACTCTGAATATCGCGACGCATCGTGGCTTCGTCCGTAAAATATCCGATTGCAATGTCTTGCAATTTCCCTTGTAACGCCATAGTTACCTTGCGATCGGATTCGTTCATACCCTGCAGCTCGGAAATGCGATCGATTTGAGAATTCAGTATTTCAGAGCCTGTTAGTCCTGGTGGTGCAAGCAGAATCAAGAAGGCTATACCTGGCTCCCAGACGGCTGCAAGTGGTCCCACTAGCCCCCCTTCGCTATGACCTAGAATTCCAATTTTTGTTGCGTCGATTTCTGGTAGGGACTTGGCATATTTCCATACCGCGAGTGCGTCTTTGGCGAAATCCTCTGAGGTTGCATTCAAGAAGTCGCCGCTGCTTTCGCCAACACCTCGATCGTCGTAGCGAAGCGAAGCTATTCCGTTTTCTGCCAGAAAATGCGCGATCGACTCGAACGGCTTGTGTCGGCCGATCGTTTCGTCCCGATCTTGCGGTCCGCTTCCAGTAACCATGACGACGGCTGGGAACTTCCGAGGTTGCCCGCCTGGTTTCATCTTTGGAATGGCGACCGTACCGGCAAGCTTTATACCCCTTTCCGCCAGGCTCGGCTCTTTTGCCTTTTTTGGTTTCACTCCACCGAAGCTAACCTCGAACGGCATTTCATCAAACAGCGAATTCGATTTTCCTTTTTTCGCAATCGGGGCTAGTATCTCTCCATCGAGAAGTAGCGGGCTGCGTTCCGCTAGGCTCGTGGGCATCTTTTTGTTTTCATCAGCAACGACAGATTTGGTCGTACCTTCCGATTGCAATTTCATCACGAGCGGCAGCGGAAGAGGCCCTTGGATAAAACGGCCGTCTAGTTCGTTGGCGGCATCGTTTAGTTTGGCGACGTATTTGGCTCCTACCGATTTCATCTCAAAAGTGTTAGTGCCATTTTCACCCAGGCTTACTCGAGCCGGGATTCCAATTGCATTTTGGGACAACGAGTCAAAGAGCAATCGAGGTGCCTGAGCCGTTGCGAACGGTGGATTCGAGTAAACGCGAATGCGGAAGTCCATCTTGCGTACTACCAAATCGAGCGTGCCAAGCCAAACGGCATCGGCACCAAGATTGTTGCGTGTTTCTACCGGCAATTCGTTGATCTTTCGCATTGATAGCGATAGTTTCTCGCCAAGCTGTTCTAAGCCACCGGTGACTTCGTCCGTCGACGATTGCGTGCCTAAGTATTTAGCCGTTTGCTTGGCATCGACTGGATTTTCCACAGTAAACTGCCAAGCTCCATTTGCATCGATTCGGAAGTTCGACAAAGGAAGTGGAGCTGGAGTTTGATCCGGGCTAACGATGAAGCCAGATGTTGCATTACCCTCTTGGTCGCGTTCAAAACGTACAACTGTTCTTAATTGCTGCTTCGGGGTTTCAATCCAGCCGAACCAAATCTCGGTTGCTGATTGCGAGAAGGCGATCGTTGGCGCTGGCCACAGGATAACACCAAGGCAAATTGCGACTATGGAACAGCGAGAACAATTCGGCAACATGAACATAGTCCAGCAAAAGACGTAGTCGGAGATTTAGACAAAGCGTTTTATTGTAACTCGCCAATGTGGCGCAGTGGTGCCCATGGCGAGTTTCCGGCAACCTCGTGCGGCGTCCGGCTGAGTACTTTCGGAACCGCGTTGGAATATCAGCTTTGCCATCGGCTAGTCGACCACTTTTGCATCGATCCACTTCATCAAACTGCGAAGCTGGTGTCCAACTTTTTCGATTTGGTGCTTTCTTTCAAGTCGGCGAGATGCTTTGAAGGCTGGTGCACCTGCCTTATTCTCGAGAATCCACTCGCGCGCAAACTTGCCCGTCTGGATCTCGTTGAGAATCTTCTTCATCTCAAGCTTAGTCTCGGCTGTAATAATGCGAGGGCCGCGTGTGTAGTCCCCGAACTCAGCGGTGTTCGAAATACTGTATCGCATGTAATTCAAACCGCCTTGATAGAGCAAGTCGACGATTAGCTTGAGTTCATGCATGCATTCGAAGTAGGCCATTTCTGGTTGATATCCCGCTTCGACCAGGGTCTCAAAACCAGCCTTGACTAGTTCGCTCACGCCACCGCACAAAACCACTTGCTCGCCGAATAGGTCGGTTTCGGTTTCTTCGGCAATGGAGGTTTCAATCACACCGCCACGGGTTCCGCCGATACCCTTTGCGTAAGCGAGTCCAAGCTTCTTGGTCATCTCGCTTGCGCCCGACCCGAGAGCGATGAGGCATGGGACGCCGCCCCCTTTGGTGTATTCACTGCGAACCAAATGGCCGGGGCCTTTGGGGGCAACCAAAAGCGTGTCAACACCCTTCGGCGGTTCGATTTGGCCGAAGTGGATATTGAAACCGTGCGAGCACATCAGAACGTTGCCGGGCACTAGATTCGGTTTGATGTGCGTTCGATAGAGATCACCTTGCACTTCGTCTGGCAACAGCAAATTAACAAGGTCAGCTTTCTTGGTCGCTTCATCTATTTCCATTGGTTGAAAACCATGAGTGACGGCCAGATCGTAATTCTTGCTACCCGGTCTCTGGCCAATGATTACTTTGCAACCGCTATCTCGCAAGTTTTGTGCTTGTGCATGGCCTTGAGATCCATACCCCAAGATGGCGATCGTCTTATCCTTGAGGTGGGAGAGGTCTGCGTCGTTATCGTAGTAGATTGTCGCTGCCATGGAATAAGTGTGTTTCAGTTTGAGTTTCGAAGATTACTGTTTTTGAGCCAAATGAAAGGACATGTATGGAGTCGGTGAACGGAATAGAGCGTGACTATTCGTTCATGCTTTCGGCCGTAGACGACTCATCGAGTTCGTCTGGATTGCTCCCGCGAACCATTGCGATTCGGCCAGTGCGTACAAGTTCAAGGATTTTGTAGGGTCGCATTCTTTCTATAAATGCCTGGATCTTGCTTTCACGACCCGAGATCTCGATCATCAGTTCTACTGGGCCGACATCTACGACCCTGCCGCGGAATATATCTACTAGCTCGCGAATTTCGGTTCTGACGCTACCGTTGGCGGCACCGACCTTGATCAACATTAAGTCACGTTCGACATAGTCGCGTGAGCTAATGTCCTGCACTGCAACCACCGTAACAATCTTCTCTAATTGTTTCCTGACTTGTTCCAAAACGCGATCGTCACCCATGACGACAAAAGTCATGCGGGATAAATTCTTGTTTTCTGTCTCTCCCACAGCCAGCGAGTCAATGTTGTAACCACGCGAGGCGAGCATCCCGGAAATATGTGCGAGCACACCTGGGACGTTCTGGACAACAGCGGAAAGTAAGTGCCGCATGAAATATCTAGGGGTTATGGATGCATGAAAAGTGAAAGCCGATGCCGAATTTCGGACTTCGACTTTCGTTTGGGTGACGAATGATAATTCGACAACCCATTTTCCTCAAGGGTTCACTAACAGTAGCACGATTACGTGGGCCGCGCGGCTCGCACGCCCAGCCTGGGCTACCTCAAAAAACGCCGCGCGGCCAAAACTACGAATCATGCACTGTGAGAGGCTGTGATTTTTTTGAAACGTGGGTGAGTTGATCCGCAACTTGGAATCAATTTAGATCTTCGGCCTTCAATTTCATTGGTTAGAGCGAGTCGCAGAGCGACTCGCCCACATAAAATCACAGCCTTTGAGCAGTGCAAAATCATTCCGCAAACAGGATTGACCCAATTCGAACCATGGTCGCACCCTCCTCAATGGCCATTTCAAAGTCGTTACTCATCCCCATCGAGAGCTCTCGCAATGGGATGCCGAATCGTTTTTGCCAAACATCCCGCAACTTGCGAAGCGATTCAAAGTCCCGCCGAGCTTGACTCGAACCACCGTCCAACGTCCCCATTCCCATAAGCCCAACGATAGCCAATTTGCTGAATTCGTGAGATTTGATTACCCATTTTTGGAGCAAATCCTCCCCCTCGGAAACGAGCATTCCGGTTTTTTTAGAGTCGCCAGAAACATTGATTTCCAGCAAAAGTTGCAATGGACTCTCTCGTTGCAGCGAAACTTGCTGAATCTGCGACATAATTCGCGGGGAGTCTAATGAGTGCATCGTTGAGACCATTGGCAACGTGCGTTTGGCCTTGTTCTGCTGTAGGTGTCCGATCAGATGCCAATGGACGACCAGATCCGAGAGGGCGGCAGCCTTCTCCCAGAGAATTTGTGGACGGCTCTCAGCCAAATGCTCGCATCCCAACTGTACAAGCCATCGGGCAACGGATTCGTCAACATATTTTGTCACTCCAATCAATTGAATGTCTGTCAAATTCCGCGCGGACCGACTGGCGGCTTGTTGGATGCGATCCAAAACCACACCGTAGTTCGTTCGAACCCTTTCCTTGGTCGGACTGAACCTGTGCGCCTCGTTCATCGATGTGACCCTTCGGTTTATGAGACTTGGACAATTTGAGTGCAAATATTCATTAAATCTTTTGCAATAACATTGCATGTGCGCCTCGATTCGATATGATTATTTACCGATCTACATCGGGGCGAAATCCACAGAGCGTCGAGAAAGCTTCGATATGAAGGTCGAATTACAGCGGCGGGACAACTATACCATGGAGAAAAGCTTGAATCGGTGGAAAGACACTCTGGGAATCGCTGCTTCGGTCGCTTGCGCTGTTCACTGCGCAGCAACTCCGATTTTGATAGCTTTTTTGCCGGCTTTGGCATTTACCGAATGGATGGCAAATCCTAGATTCCATCAGATTGCTGCAGTCGTTTGTGTTGGAATGGTTGCGTTGGCAATTTGGCCGGCATTCATGAGATTTCGAGACTATCGCGTTTTGTCTCTTTCCTCTGCAGGATTAGGATTGATCATCGCGGCGGCGTTTTTCTTGCCGGACGAGTGTTGTTCGCATTTGCATGTCGCTGTTTCTGCTGCCGATCTCCATGCCGGACATAACCATGCCGGACATAATCATGTGGAGTCCGAAACGGTATTTGCGAGCTTGGCAAGCCCTGAGTTGATTGCGATCATTCAGCCTTGGATGACGCCGTTGGGCGGCTTGCTTCTGGTAGTTGCTCACGGACTCAACCTTCGACGCCGAGTGTGCAATCGCAGAGGCTGTAACTGCCTTACCGGTTCGGCTTCCAAACGTTCTAAGTCAACTAACTTAGTGTTGGTGTCAGCCAAAACGAAAGCTGCCTAAGTCACCAAATCACCGAGTTGGACCGGGTTGGAAAAAACCTGGATTGGGACTGTCATCCCATATCGACGATAGATTTTGTTTAGCCTATCGGCATTCAACGGATTAGCATTGATTTGCCGAATGCAGATCCTGGCAACTTGGGCAGGAAACTTTGAAGCAAGCTTAGCATAGATTTCTGGGTCGCGCTCTCCACTATCACCTACCAACACAAAGGTTCGGGCGGGGAGTCGTTTAATCAAGTTTCGGATCACACCCCCTTTGCTTTTTCGACGAATAATTTGCCATCGCTTGAAGATCTCATCTCTCAACCGAAACCACTTCAGATGCATGCTGCCGGCTGGAAATTTTTGATCGATCAGGAATTGACTTAATGCATCGTAAATCTGCCAAGGGCTGCTACTTACATAGTGAAACAAAGCTCCCTGTTCGGACCATCTTTGATACGCCATCGCCATACCCTCGATCGGCTCAAATGGCTCCGCAAACGTTCTGAGTAGCATGCGTCGTCGACTATTAACTTCGGTGAGTTTGATGGTGTCGTCGATGTCCGTAATGATACTTATGCCTCGTCGCTCAGCCAAAAATACCGGACTTGAGATCTGTCCAAGACCAATGTCCCATTTCTGAAAACAATCTTGAATTGCAACTTCGTTTATTTGGGGAAAAGCTCCATACGTTCGAAAGTTTTGCAGTTGCTTTACTGGGATATCCAGCCTGCCACCAAACAATCCACTAGCCTTAGACTTTCGCCTTAAAACATAGTGTTGCCCCGCCAATTCTACTTGCACGCGAGTGCCCGCAACGGGCGCAGCTAGGAACCCTTGAACTCGCTCGCGAAACAAACCCCCTTCTGCTACTTGCGTTGGGAGGTTGAGCGCGCGAATCAGGCCACGCAACATCAATCTTTTGCCAAAAGATGCAGGGGCTGGTTGCGAAATCCGCCCCTGAATTTGAATGCGCCAAAGCGAACCGCCAGCGATGGAGTACCCAACGGTAGGATACAATCGCACCACAGGGTCCGATTCGTTTCGAATCGCTTGGTCTGGGCTCATCCTTAGCACGTCAGTCTTCCGCGTCGATCCATCCACCACATCATTGGATTCGCGAGTTGGCATGAATCAATGGCCCGTTGTCTAGTTTGTAGGAGTCCGTCCAAGTATTACGCGACGACTTTTACCGAGGTACGCGTTTCAATGGATCTGTAAATAGCTTCGACCGCAAGCAGGTCCTTGAGCCCCTCTTCGCCAGAGACCTTAGAAGGTTCGTTTTCCAAAATGCACTTCGCGAATTCGTCCATTTCAGTAGCGAATTGGTCTGGAGCCTCTAGTTCGATTTTTCCCTTCGAAGTTTCCATTTTATTCCCATTGTAGCTAAACGCTGGATCCATTCGAATGAATCCGTTTTCGGTGAAGGCATTGAAGCGATTCAAACCGTTGAAGTTGTAACTGGTGCTGCAATAAGCCAATACACCGGAGGGGAACTGCATGAGCCACGTAATGGACTCATCCACTTGTGCGAACTTCGTCGCATCCGTTTTGGTTTCTTGGGCGGTAATCACTGTTGGTTCTTCGCCTGTCAAATAGCGACAAGCTTGCAACGCGTACACTCCAACGTCCATCAGCGCGCCACCGCCCGCAAGTTGTTTGTTGAGACGCCATTGCTTGGGATCGCCAATCTTAAATGCGAAACCAGCTTCGATCATTTTTATTGCCCCAAGCTCTTTCTTTCGGGCAAGTTCCACGCATTTCAAATGGTGGGGTTCATACTGGCATCGGTAGCCGATCGCCAGTTTTCGATTGGCGGATTGGCAAGCCGAGATCATGTCGCGGCAGTCAGCTGCTGAATTCGCCATCGGTTTTTCACATAAAACATGTTTACCCGCCTTAGCAGCGCGAATCGTGTACTCAGCGTGCATGCTGTTAGGAAGTACTACGTACACGAGGTCAACCGAATCATCGGATGCCAACTTGTCAAAACTGTTGTAGCTGTAAATATGCTCGCGTCCAATCCCATATTTTTCCGACCAAACCTTTTCTTTTTCTGGCGAACCTGTCACGATTGCGGCAAGTTTGCAATTTGCAGATTTCTGGAAGGATGGAGCGATTTGATTGGTGCTCAGACTTCCTAGGCCTACCAAGGCAACTCCGAGCTTCTTGTTCTCGCTGGCATGGCTTGGGGATGAAAAGAAGCCACCTTGAGCAAGTCCCACAGCGACGCCAGCTGATACCGACGTGGTCAGGAAATCGCGACGACAAAAATGAGTTTGATTCATGATTCTAACAGTGGTTGGCAGGATCGGAATTGGAGTGTTTCTAGCGAGCGCGTTATTCTAGCCGAAAATCCGTGGGGATTGCCACACAAACTACCCCTGACAATAGTTACAACCGTCACCAGCAGGTTTGCAAACCTGGATTATGACTGGAAAACCCTTGTACGGCACTTCAGTCCAACTAGTTTGGAACGGGTCGGGGGACTAGCCATTACGAGGAAAAAACATGTATTTGAAATTGATTTTGTCGGTTGCTGCCTTGGTCGCGTTGGGTTGCTTTTGCCCGTCGATTCAAGCTCAGGGTCCATACGGTTACCAATTCGGTTATACCTCGGGTTACCAAAATAGTTTCCGAAACCGGCTTCCGACTCCACCTTACTTTGCAATATACCCTCCGGTGTATTACGGCAAGCGGTTCGAACGTCCGTATGGCGACAGCCCATATGCGTCTTTTCCTCAATTGCAAGCTGCTCCCGACTATTATCCCGTGCCCAAGGAATCACAAGTCCGATCCCATACGGTAGTGAATCCACACATCAACCACTCGTCAACCTCAGATACTGCGCCTGTCACAATGGTTGCACCGCGCGTTGGTCGCACTGTCGAAATCATTAACCCGTATGCGGCGGGGCAATACGCGAGCCAGGCGAAATAATTGTCGCCCCGAGCATCGCCAGTTCAGTCACGCAGTTCACCGCGACTGACTTACGTTCCACGACGGTTCCCAAACCAATAAATGTGCGAGCGATCGCAAAATCGTAAGTCATGATCGCGACACCATGTCGTTAACCATGTCGACTGCAACCGCAAGTCCTCGGCGGTCGTTCCTCGAGGCATCAACATCACTCGGTCTCGATCCCAAGGTCCTAGCTCTTTCAAGTACTGAAGCACCTCCTCCGCATCGAGAATGGAGCCGACGACGAACTTGAGCTGGTACTCTCCCTGGCTCATCAACTGGCGAACGATTTCAGGTTTGTTGCGCCGCTGGTCATGTTGCTTGACCCATTCGTCCGAGGCATAACCAATGGGCGTTGAATTGCTAAGCTTCGGGCTGATCGACCAAAGGTCGCATAGGAGGTCCCTATGAATGGTCCCAGCTGTTTCAATCGTGATGTGCCGCTTTAGTCGATGAAGTTCTGCACAAAGTTCCCGAAGCTCCTGAAAAAGCATCGGCTCACCTCCCGTGATCACAACGTGCTGTGTCCCCCATTTCGTAACCGACGCGATGATTGCATCGACCGTACAAGAATCCCCTTCTGGCTCCCAGGACGCATAACGGGTGTCGCAAAACCAGCATCTCAAATTGCAGCCACTGGTGCGAATAAACACGCTCGGGGTGCCGGTAAATCGACCTTCCCCCTGGACGCTATGGAAAATTTCAGAGATCCGGATCACACAGGCCTCGAATTCGCGTCGCCGATGGCAAAATGCACTGTTAATCTATTGCCGAATCATCAGAATACACAAAAACCAAATCCTTGCGTACCCTGACTTGCCGTTATCCTTAGGAGATTTTCTGTGCCTGGCACACCTTTTCAAGATCAACTCGAATGCTTCGACAACTCTTTTCCTGATCGAGAGTACCTCATCGAAATCGAATGCCCCGAGTTTACATCCATGTGCCCAAAAACCGGACAGCCAGACTTTGGGACCCTCATTTTCCGATATGTTCCCGACGGAAAGTGCGTGGAATTGAAAAGCCTCAAACTGTATTTGCAGAAATTCAGAAATGAGGGGATCTTTTATGAAAATGTCACTAACCGAATCCTAGATGACTTTATTACGATCGTAAAACCACGTCGACTCACACTTGAAAGCCGCTGGGGTGCACGTGGTGGTATCACGTCGGTCATTACAGTCAAACATGAAAAGGCAAAATAGAATGGCTACTGAAACACGTTCAACCTCAACCAAACCCGTTTTGCTAAGTGGCTTTGCTGACGAAGCAGCGAATCAGAAAACCGCTGAGCAGCAATTCTGCGCATTTGCTGCCTTGGGCCTCCGTTACTATTCACTTCGATTCATCGACGCAGGTGCGGGTATCCAAAATGCAATGTTACTTGCACCGGAGTCCATCGATCGTATCTTATCCCTGCAAGCGGAATACGGCCTCCAGGTCTCATCGTTAGGGTCGCCGATCGGCAAAGTGAAGCTGTTGGATGTCGAGGATGGAACGTCAAACCGTTACGTCCCATTTGAAGAGTACTTGAAGAAGGACGTCTCGCGGGCCTGCGATCTGGCCAATACTTTTGGTTGCAAACTCATTCGGGGGTTCTCCTTTTACCATCCGCGTGGCACGGATCCCGTATTGCATCTCTCCCAAGCCATCGATCGGCTCGGAAAAATCTCCCGAATATGCGATTCCTTTGGTCTAACGTTTGGACTCGAGGTCGAAGCCAACCTGATCGGCCAAACCGGCAAACTGCTTAAGAAACTTTACGACGGTGTGGCGGATCCAGCTATGCTCCTCATCTTCGATGGTGCGAATCTCGTTTGCCAAGGTATGTCGACCGAACAGGTATACGAAGAGTACCTGGCGATGAAAGAGGGTATGGGTTGGCTACACGTCAAAGACTACCAACGGCCCTCCACTCGCTCCTCGCACGTTGACGAGGAATCTTTGCGGGGCTTCGTACCTGCTGACCAAGGTGACTCAGGACACGAGGCCATATTCCGCGACGTGAAACGAGACTATTCAGACTTGCTAGTCAAGCTCAGTAAGCGAGGCATTCCCGGATTATTTCTGGACCTTGAGCCACACGTCAAAGGTGGTGGTCAGTTCGGGGGTTTTAGCGGCCCAGATGGTTTCGGAGTTGCGTTTCGAGGATTGTGTCGCTTGCTAGACTACGTCGGCTTGCCGTACGACTTGAGAACGTTTGCGGATATTCGCGATGACCTTGCTGCCACCAACGTTATCAAGGCGGGCGCGTAGTTACGCATGAGCCAAACTTCGACAGCAGACTCTTGGCGAAGCGAGTACCCGTTTGCCCAACACTTCCTAGAACTCGAACCAGGTGTTCGACTCCACTACGTCGACGAGAGGCCGACTGACAAGTATGCGTCTACGATTCTATGTGTCCATGGCAACCCGACTTGGTCCTTCTACTATCGATCGATCATTTCACGCTTCCGCCATACGCATCGCGTCGTTGCCATCGATCATGTCGGCTGTGGACTCAGCGACAAACCCCAGAATTACCCTTACCTACTTGCTCAGCACACGGCCAACTTGGATCGTTTGATTGATGCGCTGGATTTGCAAAAAATTACATTGGTCGTCCACGATTGGGGCGGAGCGATCGGATTGGGGGCTGCTATCGAAAGGATAGAACGCTTTCGTAGTTTGTTGGTTCTCAATACGGCAGCCTTCCCACCCCCCTATGTTCCCTACCGTATCGCTGCCTGCCGAATTCCCTTGCTCGGCTCATGGGCAATCCGATACGCAAACGCCTTTGCACGAGCAGCTATCTATATGGCAATCGATCGGCTGCCAAAGCTGAGTTCCAACGCTCGCAATGGCTTGCTCGCCCCTTACGATTCGCCTCGCAATCGAATCGCAATCGATGGGTTTGTGCGGGATATCCCCACGTCGCCAGAACATCCAACCTGGAATGTACTGATGCGATTGGAAAGCAACTTGCCGAGACTTAGCGGTCTACCAATTCGATT
This sequence comes from Pirellula sp., assembly GCA_043757445.1. GTDB lineage: Bacteria > Planctomycetota > Planctomycetia > Pirellulales > Pirellulaceae > JBKCUI01. The sequence continues at coordinate 15,983 of JAYVPJ010000130.1, forward strand.
TGTATGGGGGATGCGAGACTGGTGCTTCCGACCGGAATGCATGGAGCGAATGAATCTCGCGTGGCCCAATGCGTCTCGTCGCGAGTTGATGGATGTTGGGCACTATGTGATGGAAGAAGCATCGACCGAGGTCCTGGAGGAGCTTCAAAAAATGGTGGATGACGATGTCGGTCGGCACTAGAGTTCGGGTTGCTATCGAAACAGAATGTACTGCAATCAAAGCGGGCAATGTACATCCCTATGCATCGTTTTGCGATTTGAACCACGCACAGTTTATCAATGCAGCTAAAGCGATTGGCGATTGTGTCGACCATTGCCAAGGCCAATCGGTGGGACACATCGTTTTGCGTTGCGTTCAGGCGATGATCCAAACCACTGGCACCAATACAAGCCTTGGGACGATTATGCTAATGGCTCCACTTGTGGTGGCCACGCATCGTATGGCCAAAGCGCAAGTCGAAAGGAACTCGCTGCAGGCGAGCGTTGGGAAAACGCTCTCCCAGCTAACACTAGAAGATTCTCGCAGCATTTATGAGGCAATACGGATTGCAATGCCGGGTGGTCTAGGTAAATCTGTGTCGATGGATTTACAAGATTCAGCCCCTGGCAATATCCTCGATGCGATGAAACTCGCCGCCAGTTGGGACGATGTCGCGCTCCAATACATTAGCAATTTTGAATTGGTTTTTGTAATCGCGAGACGCCTTCAAATCAAAGAGTCCTCAGGCTTGTCCAAGCTTGATTCGATTCGATGCGTTCAGGTCGAGCTGCTGTCGGAACGCGTTGACAGCCTCATTGCGAGAAAGCAAGGTTTAGTCATTGCCAAACAAGTGCAGTCACAAGCTAGTGCAGTTGTTGTTTCCGGTCCTTATGGGAGCCCTGAGTACGAGTTCGCTTGGCATCGCTTGGATAATTCGTTGCGAGACGAACGTCATCGCGGGAATCCCGGCACGACCGCTGATCTAATCGCGGCCGGACTTTTTTAGGCGAGCAGCTGGATCAATGCTTTCCATGATTTGACTCTTAGCCCTTGCGATCCGTCGATCATAAGTCGGGCTACGTTGGACGCGACTGGCTCCGACGGATCGTAGTGGATCTTGTTAAAGATCCTTGCGCCGCCCGATCTAAACAAGATCCACTACCCAAGAATCAAGCCCTCAAAAAACGCTAGCAAACGGCTTGCGGCCCATGTTGTGATCGACGTCAAAAACACCCATTGCAGTGCACCTAGGTATATCAAAAGTCTGGTGGAGCTTTTTGTCTTTTTGTCCTTTTTTACCGATTCAAATTCAAGAAACATTGTTTTGTTCCGTCGAACGGTTATATTTTCAATCTCAATTACGCAATGGGCGTGTCCCATTGAGAATGCAGTTCTCAATGAAATCGGAGGATATTATGAGGGTCTGTGTAGTTGGAATGTTATTTACAATTGGTTTGCTCTTCACTACGACCAATGAGAGAACGCTTTCGACATCTGAAAAAGCTACTCTCGTCGCAGGAGGGGGAGGTGTCCAGCAGGGTGCGCCTGGGTGGTGTGTAGGAATTCCAGCTTGCGTTGTGCCAGGGATGGCTAACTGTCCAAACGTGGCGGGATGTACTTCACCAAAGGTGAATAGCATTGACCCTGCAGCAAATCTTGGATGCAATGACGCGGCGACTGCTGGGCCTTGTACTGCAGCCAATGCAGGGATTTGTACATTTACTCAAGAGTGCACACTAATAGGAGGTGTTTGTGTTCCTAACATTGCGGGTGACAATAGAAATGGCGCACGGACTTGCACAGATTCAAATGGCACGTATCCCTAGCTAGCCCACGGTTTGCGGCCCAAGTTGTGATCGACGCCCCCTACCACTATCTGTGTAGAAAAACAATGGTATTCATCGTCTTGCTTGGGTTACTTGCAATTTTGGCTGACACAGATGAAGGGAGTTTTAGAGAATGCGAAATTGCAATGGGTGAATTTCGGAAAGCAATCCCACGCGATCGTTGTATTGCCTTTTCTGTCGAATGCAAGACTGCTATTCAGCGAATTTCGTGCCGAATTGTTGCATACCAAGAAAACGTTTTTATTACAGGAAGTGCTAATTTTCTTCCTGATGTTTCAAACCGACAAATCGCTGATTCTCCACATTCATTCTGCGGCCCGTTCAAGATTATCTCGGATGGGAAAAAACATTTGCGGTATCAGCAAGACAGGTATGAAATATTAGAGACACTTGACCCTATACTCCCTGTCGAAATTGCCTATACGCCAAAGGACTGGATTTGTTCTCCAGATTTCGGCGACCTTGGTGAGTTTACGCGAAAAGTTGCCAGTACATCTGAGCATGATTGCGCGTCGAGAGTAGGCGAAAAAACGCTTATATTCGAGACGGTCTATCGCCCATCTCCCAGCGATGGGCGGCTAGAATTGCATTTTGATACCAATTCTAGATTTTCTTTGAATCGGTTCAGCTTTGTTAGTAGAGATACTAAGGAATCAAAACCGTGCTTTGAGAGCCAATTAGATTGGATAGCTTTTGGCGATATTTTCGTTCCTACTCGACGAGTAGACTGGAGATATACTTCTAACAAAGGCAAAGCTGGGCCGTTTCGACAGGCGAAGTTTGCCGATTTTTCATTTGTTTTTGAAAGCGAGCTTGTAAAAGATTTTCCAGAAAATAGTCTGCCCTTTGGTACGCTGAGGACAATCATCCGGAATGGGGTCGTTCAAAAACGGTTTGTCGGAGGCAGTCGCGGCGAGGCAGAGCATCAAATGCGATCGGTCGCACACCAGATCCGCACTAGACTGGGGCTATATCATGACAGCAAATAGTCAGTGGGATTTGACGCGATGTCTTTCAATTACGTTGAGGTCAAGAGGTTTATTTTTTATTCTTTTATTTGTCTTCGGCCAATCATATGCTTTGTCGCAGAATCCAACATCGGAGGAGTGTGGTGCAACGGCAGCATTCATGGCGTGCTGTACGTTCATTCCGAGTGTGGAGCCGTACAAAGACTTTGTGGCGAAGCTCGGGCCAGTTGGTAAGGGTGGGTACTCGCTCGAACAAATTGAAAAAGCAATTGCGAGTAAAAATCTTCATACCCTTGCAATTGAGACTTCACTCGACTCGCTTCGATTGCGCGCAAACCAACAGCAGTTTCTTGCCATTGTAAGGCTTGACCTCAATCACTTTGTCCTAATTACGCGACTAGAACCCTCGGGTGTTGAGCTAGTTGACTTCCCACGTATTGAAGTCTTGCCTGAAACAGTGTTCTTATCGCGATGGAAAGACAGAAAAGCAATGCTCATATCTAGTCAAGCGTTTCTTCCAGTTCGGAGCAACATGTGGGTTCAATGGGTTATTTTTTTTGCGATTGCCACCCTGGCACTTTTTTTTGGAGTGAAATTAATGCATAAAAAAATGTGGCTCCACTTGTGTTTCCTGATCGTAGGTTGCTCTATTGGTTGCGAAGGTAAACGGCCCCTTATCGAGCCCAATGACCCCGCAATTACTATTGAGCCGATTACTATTGAGCTTGGCTCCGTCAAGCCAGAAATTGCTATAAGCGTAAATGTGAGAATTGTAAACAATGGTAAAATATCCGCGGAAATAGCAAGGATTTCTAAGCCATGCAGTTGCATCGATGTGGTGTTGGAAAAGACGTCGATTGCGCCGGGATCATCCTGCGATTTGAAGGTTATCGTAACACCTACACGCTCACGTAATGCTATCGAGTTACGGATTGTTTTCGAAGATCCGGTCTATCAAGAGATTGCGCTTCCAATTCTTTGGGATTGTTCTCAAGGGATTCGACTTTCTACGGAAGGTGCTATCGTGCTTGGGAGTGTCAGCCGTTCCCGGTTAGTAGTAGTTTTCTAGTTTCTGTAGGGTAAGGCGTTCTTTTCCCGCACTGTTTTTTTCTTGCCAGGGTTCGGTCTGCGTGTTCCTGCGGTCGTCTTGGATCGCAGACGTGCCGATTTTTTCCGTTGGAGGGTGTTTCTTTCGATGATAGCCAGAG
>JAYVPJ010000131.1:0-19971 GCA_043757445.1 Pirellula sp.
TCAGTTCGTTCACAACACTCGAAAACGAGGGAAAGCACTCCTCAATTCGCTCGTTGAGCGACTTTTGGTATGACCTCCCCGGAACACCGGATGAGCCAAGCTCAAAACAAAAACGGCCAAGAACGCGATGGACACACAGATTATATTTCTAGTTTTCAAGATACTGCGTCCCACACTCTTGTTGTTTCTTGTGCAAATTCAGGAAAGGCTTAAATATTTTCGGAAGCAATCTGCTAATTTTTCTTCCATTTCGTTCCTTGATAAGTTGCGTCTGGAAGCGTTCATCTCCAAGACAGAGATCGGCGTCGATACCAACATGGGCCGCAAGCCGTGGGCTAGCGTTTTTCAGAGGATTGATTTTAGGGTAGTGGATCTTGTTAAAGATCGGGCGGCGAAAGGATCTTTAACAAGATCCACTACGATCCATTGGAGCCTGTCGCGTCCAGCATAGCCCGAGTTATGATCGACGCCCACCTTTCGCCAAAGCGCTCGTTTGTTGGCGGAAAGATATGAGGCAAAAAATGAGGGAAGAGACCAGACGAAGCTTGGCGAACTGCATATGGGAACATTCCATCACTGGACAGCTTGCAATCTTCCGTTACAACAAACCATTAACGCAGAAACGTCATTTGCGGACTGCGGCTGGTGCCGACTTGGCGGCCGAATGGATCGGAACATTCTGACTGGTTGCGCCCAGGATTTCTTTGGTCCTGGCTTCATATAGTGCTATCGCTCGAGTGGCGTGTCCTCGGGGTCCGATCGGCCACTTTTCGTTGCGTTGGTCATAGATCCTTGAAAGCAGAAAATCGATCGCCTTGCCTACTCGCGGATTCTTAATCTCTTCATCGGGCAACGTGTACAGCAGCCACTCTAACATGTGGCCGGACGTCTGGACTTTTCGTTCGTCCTTCGGTTCGTTGGCTCGTCCTTCATACCAACTTGTACTAAAACTGCCGTCAGGATTCTGAAGCTGCCAAGTGTAGTCTATGTAGTCGTGAACAAATTTGGCCGCTCTTGCATACTGCCCATTGATAGGTTGGCCTTGCAATTGGCGCTGCCTGACCGAGAAGGAAAATCCCATGAGTCGATGTACGCCCCCACACGCAGCACCGATAATGGGCTGGGCCAATTCCTCTTGGATCAACTTGGCAATAGACCATTGTTTCCCGTCGTTGGCTCTCCATTGTTTGTTCGAGTCCAAGTAGTACGATAAACCTATCAGCTTGAAGGTTAGTTCGGATTTTTCTTTGCAATTGGCCATCTCATAGCGGACCAAGTCCTCGACCGTAAACTTAGACGATCCAATTTGAATTGGATAGTTCAGCGGTACATTCGATTGCGCAAGAATGGCTAGGAACTGACCTTCGTGCCCTTGTACGCCACCGCCAACATTCGGAGTAAATCCTTTGCCAGCTGGTGTAAACATCCGCTGAGTTCGGCAAGTCCCGTTATGACACATCCACCCAATCGCATTGACTCTCCCTTGACCATGGATCAATTCATAGTCACCACCGTATGCTAAGAGAGCGTGCATCACCGCCCAAGGGGAACGCACCGATGTGGACTCAGGGTTGTTCAGGTAGTACGCAACACAAGCTTCCGTGCGTTGCAGTCGCTTGGCAAGAACAGGGTCCGTGGATTTGCTCTGGACGATTGGAGCAACTTTTACACCTTCGTTCGAAGGATCATCAATACGGACTTCACGTCGACGTGTTCCAGGCTTTGAGGCGAGCAGTGCATCGACTCCCTGCTGATCGCGGTCGGTTCCACTTTTGCGAGGGTCTAGACGCGGTTCTTCCTGGTCTCGCTGTGAGTCTGTATCGCGCGTCATCAACTTTTTTGGGAACGCTGGTTTTGCATCCTCTTGATCCGTTCCCTCCGAGTCTTGATCGAACGGGATACGTACATTGCGAGGAGTTGGCCTACGCGGTAATGCATCGGGCGTTTTTTCCACGCTTGCAACAGATTCCTCACGCAGGTCTTCCTCATCTACCCGCATCATTCTAGGAGGTTCGCCTATCCCAATTTCCGCCATGTCTTCGACCCGTTCCTGGTCCGCAACCCACGGTTCATTCATTTCTAGCAATTCCGGTTCTTCCTTTTTTTCAACGACCAGGTGATTCGTTGGACCTGCCATCCACCAAAAAAAAGGGGTCGCATGTGACATGGTCGCTACTGCAATCTTCATCGCCAAAGCGGAGGCGCGAGCTATTTCATCCTCTTCTTTCTCGTGTGCAACCATCTCGTTTGGACCCGCTAAAAGCGTGCCCGGTGACCCAATGATTAGCATGCTTTCGGGTTTGGATAATGCAGGCGTTTGCCCAACTTCGATCAGTGGCCGTGTTGGCTTGGACCGTTCGCTCGCACTACCTAATCGCAAACCATTGGGCTTGGCAACTGGAACCGGGTCTTGTAACGCAAAAACAATCTTGCCATCGCACGCGAGCAAGCTGAATGCAAGCAAAATGAAACGGACAAAGCAATGTCGACGAAACCGCAGCAGCATAGTTCCTTGGCACCAATCGTACGCGAATCATTTCAAACTAACGACCAACCAAGTTTGCTATCGGCGTTGTCGCCATGCCCGATACAGTCATAAAAATCGGAAATCTTTATCTACCATTCGAGTGCCGTATCCACATTGATTTTGCGAGCAATGGTAGTGGATCTTGTTAAAGATCCTATGCCGCAAGAATCTTTAACAAGATCCACTACCCACAAAATCGAAGTAGTCGAGGCACTAGCCCTCATCGGCACAGGCTGCATTTATCTTGAGAATGGGACATAGGACTTGACTGCTTCGTAAATGGTCGGCTGTGCGGGCTCGACATTTTCGCCATTGAGATATCTTTTCCACAATGCTACGTCCCCTCTAAAGTCCTTTCCGGTGAAATCTCGAAGCGCTAGCACCGCCGACTCCTGAGAGGCTGGATTGCTCTTGCTGAGTTGTTTTGTCAGAAACTGTTTGACTTCATCGGTCTTATGTTGACCAAGGGATTGGACGGCGGACAAACGTACCATTTCGCTCGCATCCGAGTTGGCCATCGCCAAAAGTGTCTGCGTCGTTTCGGGGGTAACTTGGTTTCGCAGTGACTTGGAAACTTCCAATCGTACCTTATCATTTTTATCACTCGATAGTTTCATGATTGCGTCCGTTGCGCCAGGCTGCTGCATCACCCTATTCAATGCCAGCACTGCTTCACGGCGAATTTCAGGACTTGTTTCCGTTTGAACTACCGAACTGATGACGCTTACCCATTTTGCCTGTTCGTCCGGTGGCATCGTTGGGAATTGTCGGGCGACTAGTCGCATCTCATCGACCCGCTGTGAGAAAACAGGGCCGCGTTCTCGGTCTTTCTTCCACTGGCTCTGAATTACGGGATTCCATTTTTTTAGTTCAAACAAGGGGCCATCCACACATCCTACAACCGCTGAAAGTGCAATAGGAATCAGGTAAAGCCTAACTCGAGTTGATTTTGAGAGCGTTTGATTGTCGTCCACGGAATCCATCCCTGGGCCATTGAATGCGTCTATACACGCGGCGGACGATACCAAACTGGACGGATGGGTATCCAGATCAATTATCTGAATGAAATAAGGCCGGCGATTGGTCTGACAACGGGATTTTGGCTAGAATAAAATCTTCTTCTTGCTACTTGCTACTCAAGTCTACAACGACCTAGTTCATGATGGATTCAATGAAAAGTTTTTTCAATTGGTATCGTCTCAATCTTTCGCTAGCTGCAGTGGTCCTATCCGTAGGTTGCATCCAGTTTGGCCAGTGCAACGATTGGCCAGTAAGCAGAGGGGACTCGGCGTCGACTGCAACTGCCGATAGCAAACTACCCGCAAAGCCCGTAGTTCTTTGGGAATACAAAACAGATTCGGAAAAATCCGGTTTCGAAGGCACCCCGATCATCTATGACGGCAAAGTCTTCCTCGGCGACTTCGAGGGAACCGTTCATGCAATTGACCTTACCACCGGAAAAAAAGTTTGGTCTGTTAAGAAAAAAGACGGATTCGTGACGGCCGCCGCAGCGAATCAAGACTGTGTAATCATTGGCGATTTTAGTGGAATGGTCTATTGCCTGGATGCAAACACCGGCGATGAAGTGTGGGCTCGCGATATCGATCAGCAAGTCGCATCTGGTGCCAACTTCTTTGGTAACCAGGTGTTATTGACCAGCGAAGGGGGCACGATGTTTGCCTTGGATCTGAAGACGGGTCAGCCCCAGTGGGATTATGCGACTGGCGATCAATTGCGATCGTCTCCCACCATATGGAAGAACTTTTCCTTGCTGGGTGGATGCGATGGCCAACTGCATAAAATCGACTTGCTCAAGGGTGAAAAAGTTGGCGAAGGGGTCCCACTCCAAGCCCCAACGTTGAGTACTCCAAGCATCATTGGCAAGATAGCCATCGTTCCGACGCAACCTGGAGTGGTGCTGGCGATCGACGTAGAATCGCAAAAGATTCTTTGGACCTTTGCCGAAGCTTCTCAAGCCAACGATATACGCTCTTCACCTGCGACTTTGGGCAAATTTGAGAACGACCAAATGAGTGGCATTACGGTCGTCACTACCCGAAACCGCCGCGTCCTTGGCCTTGACTTGAAGGATGGGAAGGTCCTTTGGGAGACAGTTCTCAAAAAAAGAGTCGACAGTTCACCAGTCATCTGTGGCGATCGTGCTTGGCTTGGTTCCTTAGACGGAATGATTTATGCGATCGATTTGAACCATGGCAAGGAAACATGGTCCTATCAATTGTCTGGCCAAATCCTAGCCTCGCCGGCTATCGCCAACGATCGACTGGTGATTGCAACCGAAAAGGGGAGCGTATTTTGCTTCGGCCAAAAGTAGATCCCGGGCAATCGTATCTTGGCAGTTTGGGCTTTCGTTGGACTTTGCGAATTTGCTATGCAGTACAGTCACATGGGAACAAGATGAGTCCTATGGTTTTCAAAGGCTTGGATTGCATCTATTCAAACACATGGCTAGCCGAAAATCGATAGATCACACGCTGAGACGCAAGCCATTTGGCCAAATTCGATGGCTTACGAAACTGCTTTTCCTCACCTCGCTTGCTAGCGGTCCCGTATTTCCAGGCTGCCAACGCTTTCCAGGCGGTCAAGCCATGCGTCAGTATCAACTTGAAAGCGATCGACTGCTTGCCGAATTCCGCGCACAAAAAAAGCGGGCAGAGGACCTTGAAGCGCGCAACGGTCAATTGGAGCAACGGCTAGCTGAAAGTGAAAAACTGCTTGCGCGCAGCCTGGGCGGTACGACCGGGCGTACGACTGCCAATAACTTGAACCGAAGCCGCAATGAATCGGAATTGTTGATTGGTGATGCGCGGGGTGACAGGGGATCTGTCAATGGTCTATCCGACGCGAATTCTTCCCGATCCTCTGGGCGTGGACCCACAAAAATCCAAAGAGTCGGCTTGCCTGACGCTTTACCATCCACAACGGGACAGCTGACTTCAGGAAACCGCAACGATCCTCTTTCACTGGGAAATGGCCCAAGAGATTTGCGAGGAGATCCGAATAGCGAAGTCCAGTGGCGACCAATCCATCGCGGGTCAAAATAATCTGGCACCCTGCGATTCGCACCCACAAAAAGGGGTTATCGGAATTGCTATGGTTTGTCCGACGGTGCCGCGGCTACGGCTTGCATCTTTCGAATTCTTATCCGATTGCCAGCCGCTTGAGGCGAAACTTCGTATTCATACTCTTTCGTGGCCGCCACAGCATTGCCCTGCTGCTCGTAATTGCGGCCCATCAAAAAGTGGGCGTGAGCGTGCCAGTGCTCCGTTCCAGGAATCCTCAACAATCGATTTTGTAGCCAGTCATTGGAGGTATCAGGTTTACCCAAGTCTGCGTTAAGCATCGCCAGGAATACCGCCACGTCGAATTTAGAGCGACGATAGAATTGCTGCGCTTGAGCTATTCGAAACTGAAAATTTTCAGCCTTTTCGTTGGGACCTTTGACGATCCCCAAACTGGCTTGGATTCCCCGATCGTAAACGAGGTCCTTCAGCGTCTGCTCGTCCACTCGAACATCCATATACGCTGGAAGAGCACCTGGCGTATCGACTGTTTTTTCGAACTGGCCCTTGAAGTGCAAGTTCCTCGCGCGGCTAATCGGCGTGTCCATAATAAAACTCCCAAATGCTTGAATGTATTCCATCGAGAAGGGAGACATTTCATTGATCCGCTCTCGCATTGACTGGTTATAGACGTGAGCAAGCCATGGAACATTCCATAATCGGAGTGAAAGAACTGGATCGATTTTAGTGATCCTTTCCTCGAGTAAGTCCGCTTCCAAACTGAGACGAATTCGACTGTCACCCGTAATCGATCTCTCTAGCGTGTGCATCGTCCGACCTAGGGCAAAGGGCTCCGCATCGATCAGTCCAACGAGTCCTTTTAAGTCGGATTGAACGACAGGGTATTCATCAAAACGGCCAGGCAATCTAGCTCGACGCAAGACGGCAGGATTCTCTTTTGCTTCGCGCAATGTTGCGATGCCGTCACTCGATTGGCTCGGTATTGGCAACCCCCACTGCGGCTCAAAGAGATACAACTCGCTACCAATTGGAACAGCCACGCACCACAATCGCAAAGATGCATTCTCCGTCGCACCCGACAAACTCGGTAAGGCCAAAACCAAGCAGTCAATTCCTTGAATGAAAGCCAGCTGGGTGAATACTCTCGCTCGCTCCCAAGTGTCTCCTCGAGCAAACATCATCGTTTGCCATGGTAACTGCCTGTAGATGGACGCATTGTCATTGATCGGCAATTCTGCATTTGCAACCAAACGCAAAGCATCCTTGGCTTGTCCATCGATGCCGACATTGCAAATAGTCCAATCAAACAGTTTTAACGTGGACTCCAATCGATTCCAATCGGCATCAGGCATCACGCTTTTTTGCTTTTCCAACCACGGGTTGAAAAGCGGGTCACGATACGGTCGCTCGGCTACCCATTTGCCAACATCCTTCATCATCTGGCACTGCAACAAGAATTCGCATTCCGGTTCTCCGAACTCCAATTTGTTCAGCCGCTTCGAAAAGTCGATCGTCCTAAGTTGCCCCGACACCGATTCGAGAAGACCTGCGGATCTCCATTTTTCTGGTTCAACGACGCTCTTCGACCAAGTGTTGAGTTGGACTCGAATCTCACGCAGCGCAGCAGTTCGATTCATTCGAATCAATTGCGGTAAATCGCGGAACGCCTCCCGAATCGAGTCGCCAAGCTCTTTGCCTTGCACTTGCCTAGCTTGGATCCGCTGCATTCTTTGATGGCTAGGATCTTCGCAACCTAACAAGCCAATGAGCATGCTAAGCAGGATGTAGCCCAGCACGGGATTTTTGCAGTCGCGAGCAAACGGATTTGGGCAAGAAAGTGTTCGGTTCATAAATCGATTTTACCAATAGTAGAACAATTGTCTCAATTGTTCTCGCCCTGCGTTTGCATTGAAGTCGAATACGATCGTTGATTCTATGGATTTCCAATGGATTTACGTAGTCCAAGCGGCTACGGTTCGCCAAATGGTTAGCACTCGTTCCAAAACTTTTTCGAATTGATTTAAAGGCACCATATTCGGCCCATCGCTGGGGCTTTCCTCCGGACGAGGATGCGTCTCAAAGAAAACACCATCGATTCCAACCGCCGCGGCTGCCCTTGCAAGCGGCTCTACCATGGCTCGATTGCCGCCAGTGGTACCGCCTAAGCCACCGGGCTGCTGAACCGAATGTGTTGCATCAAAAATCACTGGTACACCTAGCGATCGCATGATCGGAAGTCCGCTCATGTCATTGACCAGTCGTCCATACCCAAAAAAGGTTCCGCGCTCGCAAAGCATCACGCCGCCTCTACCGCTCGCGTTCACCTTTTCTACCACATACTTCATGTCCTCTGGAGCCATAAACTGACCCTTCTTCACGTTCAAAGGTTTACCCGTCGCTGCGCATGAAACCAGCAAATCGGTCTGACGCGCCAGAAACGCCGGTATCTGCAATAAATCGCAAACCGCCCCAACCGAACTCGCTTGCTCAGGCAAGTGCACATCGGTAGTGACCGGGCAACCTATCTTCTGCTTGACCTGCTCCAGCACATTTAGGCCATGATCGAGACCCATCCCTCGAAAACTACCTACACTCGTCCGATTGGCTTTATCAAACGACGCCTTGAATACATAGTTTACGCCCAGCCGATCACAAATTGCCGATACACGCTCTGCGATGCTTAGACAAAGATCCGTCGATTCAATGACACACGGACCTGCGATCAACAGCAGTTTCTTTGAGTCCCCACAAACGTGTTGCCCAATGCAAACCGGAGTGACAACTGCAGTGACAACTGGGCTCGCCGCGGACTCGCTCGTCATTGCATTCGGTCTCCTAGGAATGTTCCTGAAATAATCTCCAGCTTTTTTCGGAACGTCAACCTGTCATGCCACCATCAACCGTCAGTACCTGACCGGTCACGTAGCTCGCAGCCCTGCTGGCCAAAAACAAAACGCAGGCCGCAACATCATCGGCTGTTCCAAGCCTATTGGCGGGAACTCGCTTCTTGACTTCATCGGTCACAGCTGGTCCCAACGCGCGCGTCATATCGCTTTCGATAAATCCAGGCGCGACAGCGTTGACCGTAATCTTTCGCTTCGCCATTTCACGCGACAGCGACCGCGTGAAACCAATCATGCCTGCCTTGGTCGCAGAATAATTCGTTTGACCTGGGTTACCGATCAATCCAGATACGCTCGACATATTGATGATGCGACCATATCGCTGGCCCATCATGATTCGCGTCGCGCCACGACAGAATAGAAAACAGCTGGTCAAATTGGCGGCAATGATTTCGTCCCAGTGTTCATCCGTCATTCTAGGCAACAAGGTATCGCGAGTGATACCGGCATTATTAACAACGATGTCCAACCGTTTGTATTCTATTTCGATATGTTCAAACAGTTTTTCAATCGCTGCTCGGTCCGTCACGTCGCAAGCGATGGCAACGGCTTGGCCGCCTGCCGCTTGTATTTGCGTTACGGTTTCGGCTAACTTATCTGCATTACGCGCAATACAAAGTACCTTCGCACCGTTTTCGCCCAACCTTACGGCGACGGTTTGACCTAGCCCCTGCGAAGCGCCCGTCACCAGTGCAATTTGGCCGGAAAGGTCTGCTGACAATCCCAATGAATTTGAGGACATAGTTTACTTTCGTTTCAAGAAGGCTAATCGCCAAAACATTCACAAGCTGCTTTGCGATCGACTCGCTTTAGTGTTCCAGCTAGCACTCGGCCAGCTCCAATTTCATAAAACTGATCCACCCCCGCCGCGATCATGTTGCGAAGCGTATCCTCCCACAACACAGGTGAAACAACTTGTTTCGTAAGCAAGGGCGCAAACTCGTCTGCCATCGCATGCGGTTGAGCGTCCACATTCGAATAAAGTGGGAATCGGGCATTGCTGAAACGGATTGAGCGAATGGCTGCCTCCAGCTCCGCGACCGCAGGTTTCATGATGTCGGTGTGGAACGCTCCTGCAACATTCAAACGAATCGTTTTCATCGCACCAGCCGATAAGGCTTTTTCTGCAATCGCCTCGATCGAAGCCAAATGACCGGATACGGCGATATTGCCTGGGCACAACAAATTTGCAATACACAGGATCTCTCCCGATTGACGAGCTAAGTCGCAAACTGCCTCCAACTGAACTCGATCCAAACCCAGCACACTCGCCATCCCGCTTGGTACCGCCGAAGCGGCATCTTGCATGGCCGAGCCTCGCTGCTGAACCAATCGAACGCCATCCTCAAACGAGATGACTTGAGAGCAAGCGAGTGCACTGTATTCTCCAAGGCTCAAGCCCGCTACCGCCACCACCGAATCAAGTATTGACGAGTTATGTTGCACAAAATCAGCTAAGGCTGCCATAGAATGGACGAATAATGCAGGCTGGCTGTGGTTCGTCAGATGCAGCTGGTCCTCTGGACCATGCATACACAACCTCCCAAGATCATATCCGAGGATTTCCGATGCCATGTCGAACAGCGATCGGGCTTGCTCACTCCGATCAAGAAGCCCTTTGGCCATACCAAGGAACTGAGCTCCTTGGCCAGGAAAAAGCAATGCGATGTTGGGCACTCTACAATTCTTCCCTTAAGACGAGAATCGAGGGATTAACCCAATCGAATAGAATTTACTCTTCGCCCATCTGGACAACGACTCTACCCATGTAATAACCACACTTTGGACAGACCGTGTGCGTCGGAACTACGGTGCTGCACTTGGCACAAACCTGTAGTTGGCGAGGCTTTTTGGAATGGTGCGCTCGACGCATGCCAGATCGTGAGTTGGAGTGTCGTCGCTTGGGAACTGCCATTTTTTATACTCAAACAAAATTAGTTAGAGACGTTCTTGTTTTTTCAAGGAGCAAAAGGTTACGAACCAAGCTCCTAACTGTCAAGCCGAAAGGAGTCGCCGAATCAATACCCCACTTGCTTGACCCTGCGAAGAATAGGAAAGACTGATAAAAGCCTCCCCAGCTGCCGTCGAGCTATCAGCTGCGGTAATAGGGCAGGATGGGTCCAATGTTTCGCAATTCAGCAGTGGAAACATAATTTGTCGATCCATCGCTAAGCAGCTGGCGACGATTTCGACCGCTGCGCTACCGGCCCCAAGATTTCCAAAGTAACTTTTTGCGGCGGTGACCGATACCCTTTCCTCGGCAAAACCATCTTGAATGCCATGGGCTTCGGATCGATCGGCTTCGATTTCGCTTTTCCCACAGGCATGTACGTGGCAATTCCCTGCTTCTAACCGCAAGCCGGCAGATTTGCCTTTTAAGATCAAACCTGAAACTACGTTTTTGGTCGCAATTCGAATGAAATCCCTTGTTTTATCAGAAAAGATGCTACCGACCGCCGAACCGACGCCGCCGATTACCTCGCCCCAAATCTTGGCGCCGCGAGCCATCGCGTTTTCAAGTGATTCTAACACCAATGCTCCTGCACCCTCACCAAGAACTGAGCCGTCGCGGCAGGAATCGAATGGTCGGGACATTTCGCCCGGCATGGTTCGAAGGCTGGCAAGTTTTTCAGAAATAGTGAAGTGCAACGCACGCAAAGGCTCCAATCGCGATCCGGTGGCGCCAGCCAACATAACGTCGGCAGCTCCTCGGCGGATGGTCGCGACTGCTTCGGCGATGGAAGCAGAGCTACTGGCTTCGCGAATCGTCACCGAATTGCTGGGCCCTCTCAGATCGTTGTAGATCGCTACGTGGCTTGCGGGCATATTGGGCAAATACTTCAAGAGCCAAAGCGGGTTGACTTTGGGGCGTCCCTCCGTAGGCCAACGATGCATTTCAAAGTGCTTGTGAACATCAAAGCAAGCGGCGACGCCATCGGAGAACTCTTCAGGACGGGTCAGAATGTAGTCGCTGCCGTAAACGATTCCAGTTCGCTCCGGATTTCGGCTTTCAGCAGCAGCCAAGCCACTGTGAGCCAAGGCCATTTGACAAGCTGCAACGCCCAATTCGATTTCCCGGCACATTACTTTCTGGTTCTTTTTGATGGATCGCTGCAGCGATTTCTCAAGTGGACCAAAGTCCTCGATTTCCCCGGTGAAGCATTTAGCTTGTCCACCGCAAGTCAATTCGAGCCCATTTTGGGGCAGGCAGTCCAAAGTTGAGATTCCGGTTTTTTGTTCAACCAAGTTTGTCCAAAAGGTATCGAGGTCCCTACCGATAGGGCTAACAACACCCAAGCCGGTGATAACAACGCGTCGAATAGGATTGGACATCATCAAGATTGCAAGCAGGGCAAAACGGGATCGTCGACATTTCCGGAGCGAGCAGCATAACCGGCGGTCATGAATTCGACAACCGAAGCCTGGATGGTGGCTGGATGAAGTTGAACTTGACATCCAACGCGACGACGTGACAATTTACAGGAACCTCAGGACGGTTAGCTCAGTTGGTTAGAGCACCACGTTGACATCGTGGGGGTCGTTGGTTCGAGTCCAATATCGTCCATTCCCGTCATTTCGCCAAGAGAAGACATAAGACGACAAATAGCGTCAAAGCCCTGGATAATCAGGGCTTTTTTCGTATCTACTCCACTCGCCTCTGAGACATTAACGGACGATTGAAGACCCTCCGAGACGTCTTCGTGGGCTACTTTTTGGGCTAACTTTTGGGCTAACTTTGGAGACAGCTTTTCTATCGCAGTATCGAGATCGTTATCTGTGACTGTCCAATAGTGTTCTTGGGCGATCTGCTCAGTGTGACCGCATATAGCTGCTGCTACGTGACTAGGAAGCGATTGGGCGAAGTCCGTCGCTCCCGATGCTCTGAGATTCTGCCATAACTTGGGCCATTGCTTTACGCCGGCCCTTCGAAGGATCTTCTCCAAGCTAGTGCGAAGATTGGAATCCGTTCGAAGCTTTGGAAAAACGAACTCCGCCCCGTCTTCAGCTTCAGCAAAGAGCTTCAGAAGCTCCGTTTCGATCGCTGGGAGCAGTGGAAGGATCCGTATCGCTCGTTTTGCGTGATGTTCTGTCTTGCTCGAAAGAACGATTGAGATCCTCTTCGCTTCCCAAGCGATATCTTCCCACCGCAAGCCCTGGGCTTCACTTGGGATCCGCAAAGCCCCAAGCCTTGCCAGAACCAAGAGAGATCGCCAAGTCGCATTTGGGGCCTTTTCAAGTACCTTCTCGAAGACATCCAAAGGAATGTAATGTTGCCTCTCTTTGTTGGAGCGTACCGAAGTTGACATCCCCACGAAGGGATTCCGAGCGATTAAATCGTCTTCGACAGCTTGCTTGAAGATTTGTCGGCAAAGCCCCGTCCTTCGCTTTATGGTGTTGATCGCCAAAGGCTTCGTCAGCTCCCCCTTCGCGGGCTTGTCTCGTTTGTTGGACGTTTCCAGCCACTTGCGAAACTGCTTCGCGTCAATTGCCGTGATGCTTTGAAGCGATCGCCCTTTGAAGAACTCATTGAGCCTTTTCCAAGTATGGTTGTAAGAGATCCAACTTGCTCCCTTTAGATCAGCTTTGCGAGATCCAAAGTATTCGCTGAGATACTGCGAAAGAGTGATCTCAACCACTTCGGGAGTGTCAGCTTCGATCAAGCCTTTGTCGGAGAGCTTCCTTCGATGATCGCGACTGAGCGAAGAGAACGTAGGGAGTTTTTGCATCAATGATTTCAGCTTCTTCGAACTCCACTACTTCGACAACGATGTTTTTGCCACGCCGGAAGACTATCAGGTAATGGTCATTGCATTCAGTGGCAATTCCATTCCACCGGTAGTATTCCTCCGTCAATTTGTCGCCGTATTCTTCCCGCAATTCGTGATCGTCCTCTTCTGCAACTTGCCTCGCCAGCTCGTCCTCGAATTGCTTGAATCTAGCAGAGTAGGTTGGGTTACTCTTGGCATCGTTAATTATTGTCTCAGCCTGTCCAAGAGTTGTACCAGATGGCAATGGGATGAACGCGCTAGCGACTCCACGCCCATCGCTGCCCAAAGTCCGAATCTGGGATCATCTCGATGCGGCAGTCGTGATCAGCGGACTACAGCCGAGCATTTCGTCAAAGGCAAACGCCAGAACCAACTGACGCCTGAGCACATCGGCAAGATCATCGACACCTAACTGATCCTGCCAAGGTGCGGAATACTTTCTCAACAAGCTATCTGGCGGTCTGGGAGGGGCCTACGAGGATCAGTTCGTTTGCACCTGGAAATTTTCGGTCAACCAACTTAGGTAGGATGACGTCTGGGCTGTTAGTTGGGTATCACCCCGGCCCTTGGCACTCTCTAGTTGTTGACGCGACTGCTCAACGCTCTGCAATGCCTTGATGTACAAGGCTAGGTCCGCGCTGCAACGACGGCATTCTGGTTGTGCAGGTTGCTTGGCGCGGCAGACAGGACATGCAAAGTTTTGCTGACGATCAGCCGCTGGTTTAGACGGAAACTTCGGATCAAAAAGTGGGCTGCTTGTCATGTTAGATAGAAGAGTAAATCCTCGAGTTCGGCCTCTAAGCCGTCGAGCATTTCGTCGTCCCCCTGTTGCCTGGCACTCTCGATCAAACCGATCAAACGATCGATGTCTTCTCCGTCGTCGCCAGAGACCGTGTCCCGCAACGACTTGGCCCGAGTAATCACCTCGTTCGGTTTCGGTTCGAATGAACCGCCGACGTCAATTCGAACGATTGTTTCGCTATGGTCCGACTGCACCCAATCTAGTGGACGGACTGCTTCATCCTCGTCCTCGTCTGTATCGTCTTCGTCCACTGTTGAGCTGAATCCGTCGGAATCTCGAAACAGAACCTCCAATCGCTCTTCAGTCGCCTTCCTGCCGCTCTCACCCATTTGAGAAAGTGCATTGTCGATCTTGAGCATTTTCTTGATGCCGGTCTTGCGTTCAATGGCGGTCACTGTCAGTGTGCCGTCCAGAGTAAGCTCAAATCGAACAAGAATTTCGCCATCGGAATCTTCGGTTTGATTGAGTCCCTCGAGCAAAAATCGTCCAATCGATAAGTTGCGAATGAGCTGCGTACTCTCACCTTGAAAGACGTCAATCTCCACCACTCGTTGATCGGAAAAAAGGGTTTGGAAGATATCTTCGTACATTGCAGGGAGCGGCGAGTTTCGGCGAATGATCGGTACGAAAATGAGTTCCGAACTATAGGACGCGTCTTTCACGGCAGAAACGCCGAGGGTGTGTGTCGCGACGTCAATCAAGACTGGGCCAACCGAGTGTCCATCCTGCATTGCTGCTTGGGTTGCCGCCCCTAGCGCAACGGCTAAGTCCGGGTTTACGGACCACTTTGGATCGCGTTGAAATTCCTCTCGCAATCGTCGTTGAACGATAGGCGTTCGGGTTGAACCTCCGACCAAAATCAATTCATCTAAATGGCTCGTGCTCAAGCCCGAGTCTCGAATTGCATCATCTACACACGTTATCGTGCGTTCTACCAACGCTTCAATCAAGTCCTCATATTCATGCCGAGTGATCTGGATGTCCAGATTAATGGGGTTGCCATCGACGGTCGCAATGAACTCCTCGGAAATTCGAACGAAGCTCGAGGTTGACAGCTCGCACTTGGCACGCTCGCAGGCTTGAATCAATCGCCATCGCGTCGTGCTCTGAGCCATCAAGTCAAAGTTGTGTTGCCCGATAAAGATGTTGGAAATGTGCTTGCTGAGCAATTCGTCGAAATCATCACCGCCTAAGTGTGTGTCGCCCTTGCTGCTCAGGACCTCCACAACACCGTCTTCGACTCGCACGATCGAGACGTCGAACGTCCCACCCCCCAAATCGTAAACGATCAGATGGCGTCGCTCACTTGTGATCGAGTGATAGACCAAGCTGGCTGCGGTGGGTTCATTGATAATGCGTTCGACTGTCAAACCGGCGAGCTGTCCCGCTTCGCGAGTCGCCTGACGTTGATTTTCGTCGAAGAATGCGGGAACGGTAATAACAGCCCGCGTGACTGTCGTTCCGAGAAACGTCTCGGCCCGCTGCTTCAAGCGACGGAGAATCATCGCGCTGATTTCTTGCGGTGTAAACTCCTGATCTGCCATATTGACCTTAACGGCTTGCCCCATCCGCCGCTTCACCGAGGAAACCGTTCGGTCCGGAAACGCGGCCAATTGGTTCTTGGCTGCATTTCCAACAATCAATTTCCCGTCGAAGGTCATGCCAACGACCGACGGGAGGATGGATGTGCCCTCCTCTTCGATCACATGCACTTTGCCGTCTCGATAGACGGCCACCACGCTGTTGGTCGTTCCTAAGTCGATGCCGATGATCGTTGATTGCTGATTTTCCATTTGCTTGCTTTTCGTTGGACAAGTTACCTAAAATCACTAGTGCCGTATCCACTTTGGGAATTGGGGTTGGCAATCCGTGTGGCACGGCGGTCTCCGCCGTGATTTCTCGGTCGGGACGACCGAACAACTTTCAATGGTTATCAAGTTGCGATTCGGACTTCGGCGCACCGGAGTGTTGCGTTTCGCCAAAGGTACAACGGGCGAAGCTGCTGTGCAACGTGCGCGCTGGGGACCGAAGGGGCATGAATCATATCCACGGCGTTCATTGTCTCTGCGTCGAACGCTTGGTGCAATACATTCACTCGCTCGATTTCAAACTGCTTCATCAATCGATGGACGCGGGCGAGCAGCAGCTCCAGTCCCTTATACGATGCGTCTTGGACTGCCGCCGCTGGCTTCGATTCCGCCATGGAATCGACCAACGTTGAACGGAGTTTAGCCATCCAACGGCCAGCGAATGCTCTTGCAATCCAAGGGGCCTGGGACAGTATGGCGTCGCACTGCTGAAAGACGTTGTCTTCTTCGCGTGCGACTACCGTCTTAGGAACGATCGACTCAATGGCTCGCTGCAGACTCTCCTCAATATCGGCGATGGCCTCAGCCATCTTCCGCCTCTCGGACGAAGGCGTTGTCCCGATTGGCGCTGTGAGCTTTTGTTCCAATCGTTGCAAACTCTCTTGCAGAGATTGTTGCAGCTCCCGTCCCCCTCGCACTTGAAGCTTGATTTCATGACGAAGAGCGGTAAATGCCTCAACGATGTCAACGGCTCCTAGCAGTTCACTCGCCTGATTCATGTTGGCGTCGGTGTTCGCAAATGTCGACAAGGTATCAGCAATTGGGTTGGTTCCCATACTGGGTGAAGAGTTTTCATTCATCGTTTATCTCGACTCGTTTCCCAAAGCGAGTAAATTCAGCATAGCCAGTCGCGGCCTGACTTTTTCCGCTTCTGCAATCACGGCCATAAGGTCAGGCTTGTCGCGACTTGGGGTTAACAAAGCGGTCGCCTGGGCAAGCGGGTCGCTCAGCAATTGGTACGCGGCGTGAATGTCTCGAAATCTTTCCGGATCGCGATCAGGTGGATGCTGACGAACTAAATTGAGGTACGCTTTTCGAAGCTCTTCCGGCGTGGCCCCGAGTTTGAGCTCGAGAACTTGATGTGCATTGTTGGCGGTAACACTCATCGGCTGGACCTACTCGCTTCGCGTTTCTTTCTCTCCAGCTCTTTCTCTCGTCGTTTCCGTGCCGCCTTGATCTCGTCTATCGACTGCTCAGCAGCTCTTGCATCGGGCTCTGAACCAATGGGGAAATCAGCATCAAGTGCACGTTCACGATTCGTCATCGACACCACGAACTCGATTGTTTCATCTGGGGAAATACCGTAGTTCGGGAATAACTTTCCAATGGCTTTTACGAACGCTTCTGGCGACATTTTTCGCTGGATGAGCTGTGCGAATTTCGCGGTGCCGTTAGGGCCTAGCTTGGCAAAGATCTTAGTAATTGCCTTTGGCTGGTTTTGCAGTTCATTGCCGAAATCGATCGTAGTGCGTGCTCGGTCGGCTCGGTCGGCTCGGCAATCGTGGCAGTCGCACAATTCTTCGTCTTCTTCGTCCAAGAAATCGTCGTCCTCGTCGTCCTCGTCGTCTTCGTCGCCGAATTCATCGAACTCGTCATTTTCGTACTCATCATCATCATCATCATCATCAAACGTTGAGCCGTAGGACTTACGACGCTCTTCCTCCGCATTCAACTCTTGGAATAGGGCGTTGAACTCGTCGGAGACTTTATCGAATTGATATCGGTAGAACGCATCTTTTTCGGTCCGCGCGGCCTCTTTCGTAATAGCCATGAGCGGCACGTACTCCATGATACGATTCCTTGGAAACCGCGATTGTCCGAGCAACCAACCCAAGATGGCTGCTGCCAAGCGAGGTTCCTTCAGAGCTCGGCGCAGGAAATCTGGACTCGGCAATGGATCATTTCCCAAAGGCCAAAACTTATGGATTGCTCCCCATGCAAATGCGTCTCTTTGTACCGGACTGAGGTCTTCTTTGGTGAAGGTTTTTAGTTTGTTAACGAATGCTTTTCCGGCCTTGCTAGCTTGCATACGGTAGCCCTTGTGTTTGAATCCCGTCCGTGTTAAATCCCAAAAGAACGACCCAATCGAAAATAGATCCGATAGCTCCAAGTCGTTTGCCTTTTCAAGCTTGGGCTCGACTCCAGTCCGAAATGCCTTTAACTCCGCCGCAGGAATGTTCATTTCTTGCAGGGCAGCGAACGTCATCAAGTCCCCAATGAAAACACTCGTCTTTTGACTCTCCTTGGCTTCGGCAGTCAGTTTTTCAAAAATCGCTTGATCACCACCGCGCAACGCTAACCCAGCTTTTAGAAAGGGTAGCCAATTTTTATTCAGCCAGATGGGCCAAAGCGTTTCGGCTTCGTCCAACGCCTTGTTGGCCATTGGCAAGTCCGCTTTGCGACGACTGAGTCGCATCGCCTCTTTCAGTTTGAGCTTCCAAGGCAACGCCTTTGCAAGCGGGTCCTCCAAGCGTTTGCCACTGAGATTCTTGACCAGAGCATTTGCCTTTTCCAGTTCATCTTCGTCGAGGTAGATGTCGATTAGCTCGAGCGATGTTTCAACCTCGTCGGGGATTGCTCGAACCATCGCTTCTTTTGCCGCCAGGATTTCCTTCTCGAGTCGCGTTCCTTGTTCCTTAGTTCCATTGCGAGAACGGTCGTTCCATTCGAATTCTTTCTTAAGCGAAGAAATGAGTTTTTCATACCCCAACCGGTAAGTCGGATAGCATTGAATCGCTTTACGAAGCAAAGCATTCACATTTTTATAGGTAACTTTGGACGGCCCAAACGAAAATCCAAAACTGAACTCGCCGTCCAATCTTTCGACTTCCACTGTAGCAGCCCGCAAATACATCTGGCAGCACAGAGCCTTTTTGAGCGGTTCGGGCATCCCTGACAGCTTCGGCAAATCTTGCTCGATGTAGGCTAGAGATGCCTTCATCATGAGCTCCTCGGCGTCTTTGAAATCGAGCATGTAGATCGATTTCGTTCGATTCCAGTTCGGATCGTCAGCAGGGCCTGGCACGAGCTTTTTCAATCGATCGAAAACTTCCATGTCTCCTTGCTTTATCGAAAGGCCAACGCAAGCTTGTCCGACTCGCGAAACGAATTCAGGATCCAACTTTCGAAATGAGCTAAAAAGATTCAAAAGCATTGCAAATTGTGAAACCGCGAAAGTCACCTCAGGATCACGATGTCTAACTTTGGCGATCGCTTCGGCTGCCGTCACTAGGCTTTTCCGGAGCCTCAAGGTTTGAGCGTGCTCCAGGAGATCCTTCTGGGGCGAAGGGATTTCGTCACTCAGTGGCTGGCCGGTTTCAGCAAGCAACCCGGTTTCAGCAAGCAACAGAGTCGATGCAATTCGGGCAGGTCGACGGGTAGGCTCCAACTTGCTCCAATTTTGCCGAGCCGTCTCAACATCGACCGCATAGAACGCATGCAAACCGCGCACGAACAATCGCCAATCGGAAAAAGGGCTGCTCCTGGCAATGTCCTTTAGATTGGTAATAGCAACTTCGAATTGGCCTAGAGACGTTAGTTCGAGCGATTCGATTACCTTTTCTGCTTCGACCTGCAGTTCCCCAGCAAGACGCAAACGCTGCTCACGGTTAAAGATAGCTGCATCCTCAACGCATTCCGAAGGCCCGACGACGGGCCGAATCTCAAGCGATTTCGCCACAGATGCAGCTGCGGGGTCGAGTCGCTTTTTCAGTCGCTGGTTCTGTCGCTTAGCAAGGTCAGCTCGATTTGCTTTTCCCTTTTTCTTTTGCTTGCTTTTCCTTGATGCCACAGCAACTCCCCTGGTAAAACTTCCCTGCGTTCCAGACCCTGACTGGCGGGGCCGTGCTTAGTCTCCGTACGTTTTTCTAACAGGAGACCATGAGTATAGCAAAATCTCTCGTGGCGCGAGGCCCAAGGTTTAGGGAAAACAACCGATCTCTTGAGCCAAAATCTAGAAGATCCGAGACTTCTCGCTAATCGCCACCTCGGCGGAGCAGTGCAACCCTCCCGAAACGTAGTTTTGGGAGGGTCGGCGGGCGCTAGCCACGCCGGGGAGGGAA
>JAYVPJ010000132.1:0-19859 GCA_043757445.1 Pirellula sp.
AGTTTGGTAGATCGGAGCGAAAAGCACTCTAGATCCGACGCCGATCGAGCCGAAGTTATGAAGGCTCGGCAGTTAAGAGCGAACATCGCAATTGCCTGCTACGGAAAAGATGTGCATGTCCTTTTGTTTCTTCTTTTGTTTCTTTTGTTTCCTTTTGTTTCCCCTTTTGTTTCCTTTTGTTTCCTTTTGTTTCTGGCTGTGTTGTAATCATGAAGAACAAGTTAGCGAGACGTGAATATGCAAGGTTTACGCACCCCAACTCTACGGCCACTCGCTTTCCAGGTCCAACCGCAAATGGTTACCTGCTTCCCAACGGTTGGCATATCACGCCGGTTGGCCGACAAATCGAAACGACGGACCTTCTTTTGAACATCCTTCCGATGAAAGACTCGAAACATGCCGTTATCCCGACGAGTGGGCTTAATGAGCACAACATCGCATTGGTCAATATAGACACGGGTTCCAATGAGATCTGCCCAACCTCCCGGACGCATGGACTGAAAACGACCAATGTGAATGCGTAGAGGACATCGGCTAGGCAAGTTGGAGAATTTTTTGCATTCGAGGACCATAAAGGCGAGCGGTAGGAGTTGGTATACAGTAGCTTGGGCCCCTGGCCCGAGTTTCGCACGGTCCAGGGGGCCATGCTACTGGTAGATTTCAGCCTGCCACTCGCCAAAGGAGGGCCGTGCTGGCGGCGAGGATTGGTTTGGCATGAATAATGCATGCACGAAGGAGGCATCAGCAGTGCATGGTCAGCAAAATTCCGCAACGATAGAATAGAGTTTTCGAAAAGCGGTTGGGCTCCATCCATTGGCCAAAACTAAAGTGTTGATTCCAAAATAATTACGAATTAGGAACGAAGTGAAACCATGAAAAAGACTGTCTATTTCGCGATAATTGCCTTATCATTCTCCTCTTCCCGTTTGTCGTGGAGTCAAGACTTCGCAGGTGGATTGCTTGGCAATCAAGCGGCGGGCTCAAACAACGGAGTTCAACCAGCGAACCCGGTTGGAGGACTCCGAGGCGCGATTCGAGAGCAGATTCAGAATGCAATTCAACCCAATCCGTTGGGAGGTCAAAATACTTCACCCAACGTTCAGGCGCAAGGTGGATCGCAATCAAACGGCCAAGTTGGTTCGCCAATTCAAGGTGGTTCGCCAATTCAAGGTGCACAGTTGGGTGGAAACAATGCTGCTCCACAACAAAACATCATCAATCAGACTGGTTCCGGCACTTCGTTCGGCTCGCAACTGCTTGGTGTGTTGAGGGCGAATCTCAACGATCATGCAGCGGTTGGGCAAGATGGAACCGTTCGATTCCGCAGCGATGTGAATCCTCAGTTACGGGGCATGGGGATTCTTCCTAATGACCAACTGATTGACGCGAATGGTCAGACCATTCGAGACCTGAATGCCGCGAACTCGTACCTTCAAGCCAATCAGAATCTTCGTGTAAAACGAAATGGGCAGATTGTGACGCTCCAACAATCGATGCCGCAAGCGAGATCCAACACGAGTCAACTTGGATGGTCGTTTGGAACAAGAAACAATGGTGTTTACATCTCTTCGCTAGTGTCCAACGGCATTGCATCGCAAGCCGGTTTGCGAGCAGGCGATCAGATTGTCAGTATCAATGGCAACCCTGTCGGCCGCCCCGAAGATATTTCGAATTACATGTTGCAGGCCAACAACTCGACCACGACGATCATATATCTTCGGAATGGCCAGACAGCCGAAGCAATCTTCGATTCTTCCAGCCAGGATAATAATCCTAGGACAGCACCACAGTCCATGCAATCCAAGCTGGACCAAATCGAACGATTGCTACGCGAGATTCGGGCGGAGCTTTCATTGCCGAGGTAATCGTCATTCTCGTTCCAGAGCCCAGATTTGTATCGTCGCAATTGTCTAAATCGTCGCAATTGTCTAAGTTGTCGCAAAGAACGAACAAGTCCGAAAAAAGGATCTGCTAAGATCAAGTCGCTAGTTAATTCGATTTTCTCATTAGGAGCTCGTTCATGCGATATGCCATTCCCTGTTGCATACTGTTAATCGTCTCCTGGACAATCTACGCAGTCCCGGGTTCACAATCCAACGAAGCCTCCAACAACACAAGGAACGCCGACATGCAGCTTGGAAATTTCTCAATCA
This sequence comes from Pirellula sp., assembly GCA_043757445.1. GTDB lineage: Bacteria > Planctomycetota > Planctomycetia > Pirellulales > Pirellulaceae > JBKCUI01. Next base: position 2,154 of record JAYVPJ010000132.1, read on the forward strand.
GTTTGACCGTCAAAGACATCAATGCGTCGAAGGAATTCTACGAGAAGCTGGGATTCAAAGTGAGCGGAGGAGATCTAAATCGCAAATATGTGGTAATGCAGAACGAGACCAGCACCATCGGATTGTATCAAGGCATGTTTGAGAAAAACTCCCTGACCTACAACCCAGGCTGGGATCGAAACAAAACGACTCTAGAGGAGTTTCAGGACGTACGCGAAATCCAACAAGAGTTAAAGAAGCGTGGCCTGAATCCCGTTGTTGCTGCCGATGAATCGACAAGCGGTCCTGCCTATTTGACGCTCGTCGACCCCGATGGTAATCCCATTCTAATCGACCAGCACGTACCTAAGCTGACAAAGAAGGAATAACGAATGGGGAGTCGAGCTGGGCGTTCTGATTGCAGCGGAACAACACCTCGTCAAAACAATGCCATTCGACAACGGACGCGATCTTCTAAAACAAGTTCGGTCGCAACTTATTGCCATTGGGCTTAAAGTCAACGGAAACGATTGCATTCGAAGGAGCTGCATGCAGGCGAACAGCGAGAAGTGTCGAATAAATCGTTATTTTTACTCTAGCCGAATCGACACCGTACCGTGAACTTAAGAAAAAATAGGGCTCCAATTCGCGCCGCAAAATAGCGAGGCTGAACAGCAGAGACTGTTATGATTTCTGCGTTTCGTTCCACAGCAAAATGGTTGGTTCTCCTAAATCATGCTCATAACCCAAGACGCTTAAGCTGGCTGTGGAGCTTAGAAAAAACTGACCTGCCTTAGGCGATAGGTTGAGCCAACGAGCGGCAATCATTCGAATCATGTGTCCGCTGGAAAACGCAATAACGTTGCATTCAAGCGTTCGAACGACTTGCAAAAAAAGATCTGCTCGAGAAGCGACCTGATCTGGAGATTCCCCTTTTGGAGCACCATGCAGAAAGAGACTCCAGTTAGGTTGCGATTTCTGAATATCAAGCGTGGTTAATCCTTCAAAACGACCATAGTTCCATTCCACGAGTTCCTTACAAACTTCGGCACTGCCCAAAAGCCCGACAATTTCGCACGTTCGCTTCGCCCTGACGAAAGGACTTGTAAACACTTTGTCAAAATGCTCGAGTGCAAGCCGATCTTTCAACCGCATCGCAGACTGCTCCCCTTTCGCGTTTAAGGAGAGATCCGTTAGCCCAGTGTGCTGCCGTGAGTCACTCCAATCCGTCGCTCCATGTCGAACCAAGAACAGCTTTGGGAAAGAATTTAGTTCGGATTGCATTTGAAAAGTACTCCTCGGACGTGTTTTGGAGCAACTATATGCCGCTCAACTCAACCATGCCGGCAAAACACCCAGCGCCGGTAGTTCTACCATTTGAACTTTTTCGATCGCATTGATCGCCATCAGTTGATCGAGCGCTACCTTGGGCGGTATGCCATCGAGGTTGAGTACCCCAATTGCATGCCCGCCCGGCTGCTGCGTGGCGCGACCCACCGACATCTGTCCAATGTTCACCTGGTGTTGGCCGAACACGGTACCGACACGACCAATTATGCCGGGAACATCGGTATGCGTGAAGAACAGCATATGTCCGTCGAGGTATGCTTCCAACCGATAGTCGTCGATCGAGATCAAGCGTGACATGTTGTTGCCAAAGACCGTTACGCCCGCCTTTACCCTTTGACCACTGCCACTTACCTCTGCCGTGATCGATGAACTGAATGCACCTAGTTCGCGATTGCGGTTTTCTGTCAACTCAATCCCTCTTTCGCGAAGCAACATTTCCGAGTTGATAATGTTGACATCATCGGCCATGGCTTTCTCAAGCAAGCCCGCGCAGAACGCGGCGGTCAGTAACTTGGTATCCTTGTCGGCCACCTCGCCGCGGTAGTTGAGTTGGCACGCCCCGATACTGCCGGCATGCGACTGTGCCATTAGCAGCCCAAGCCGATAGGCTGCGTCGAGATATCCACGAAGCGCATCCAATGTTTTCGGATCAAGCGACGCAACGTTGACAGCGTGCCGAATTTCGCCAGTCTTAAAAAAATTGATCAATAGCTGGATGCCTTCGATGGCAACCTGCGTTTGAGCTTCTTCGGTGCTAGCTCCTAAATGCGGAGTACACACAACCCCAGGCATTCCGAACAATGGGCTATTGGTACATGGTTCTTCCTCAAACACATCCAACGCAACACCGGCAATGATGCCGCGTTTGAGTCCCTCGACGAGCGCCGCTTCCTCATAGATTCCGCCTCGCGCACAATTGATCAATCGGACTCCCTTTTTTAGGATATCGAGTTGCTTCATGCCAACCAAATACTTGGTCTCGTCCGTCAGTGGCGTATGAACTGTCAAATAGTCAACACGCGGCAATAATTCCGCGATGGAGTTGGATTTCTCGATACCCATTTTGGTCGCTTGCTCATCCGACAAGAAAGGATCGAACGCGATGACTCGCATGCCGAAGGCCAAACCCCTCGTGGCGACTTCTCTACCGATGCGGCCCATGCCGATGACTCCAAACGTTTTGTCGGCGAGCTGGCTCCCCATAAATGTCTTGCGGTCCCAACGCCCTTCGCAAAGACTTTGATAGGCTGGCGCGACGGATCGAGATAGCCCTAGCATCAAAGCAAATGCGTGTTCGGCTGTGCTGAGCGTATTGCCGGCCGGCGTATTCATGACCACGATTCCCAACCGCGTGGCCGCGGTCTTGTCGATGTTGTCGGTTCCAACTCCAGCTCGAACAATCGCACGCATTCGTTTGTTTCCCTCCAATGATGCGGCCGTGATTTTTACTCCGCTGCGGACAATCGCGCCGTCGAATTCGTTGAGCGACTTGCGCAATTCGTCCCCCTTCAAGCCCGTGCGCACCTCGTACTCAAAATCTTTCTCAGCGTTGAGTAGGTCGAAACCTTCTTGTGCGATTGGGTCGAGAACTAGAATGCGAAACGTCATGAATGGTTAACCGATTGATAAATGGTTTGGAGAAGTGGAGTTGCCAATTGTGGGATAGACTTCCAGCCTGTCGATTCCATGACCGCGCCGGTAGTTTTGTCACCGGAGCAGATGGCCCGCTGGACCGTGTGCCGTCTTTGTGCCGCACGGCCCCAGGAGGCCACGCTACAATTATTTCCCTCACGATATCAAGCGTTCTTGGATGCGAAGTCATCCATGAGTTGAGCCAACGCCTGAACGCCTGCCATGGGCATCGCATTGTAAATGCTTGCTCGAATACCACCGACACTTCGGTGACCCTTCAGTGAATCGAGCCCATGTGTTTGTGCTTGAGCCAAGAACGCTTTTTCCAGAACTTCGTTCGGGAACCGAAAGGTAGCGTTCATGAGTGAACGCGATTGCTTCTGGGCATGAGCAAGATACATTCTCGGATGCCGGTCGATCGCATCGTAGACGGTTTTGGCTTTTTCTTGATTGATCCTATGCATAACTGCAAGTCCGCCGATGGTCTCCTCTACCCATTCGGTAACCAGCCCAAGCACATACACGGCAAAGGTTGGCGGTGTGTTCCACATCGATTCTTCCTTGGCATGATTATTGAAGTTGAGGTAGCCGGGCAAGTCGACGTTGGAACGAGCCAGTAAGTCCTTTCTAAGAATGACCACCGTCACTCCGGCAGGGCCTGCATTCTTCTGGGCACAAGCATAGATGAGTCCATACTTGGAAACATCGATTGGTCGATGCAAAATGTCGGACGAGCAATCGCAGACCAAGGGAGCGGCGGAACTCAAATCATCCTGAAACTGAACTCCTTGGATGGTTTCGTTGCTAGTGATGTGAACGTATGCGGCATCGGGGCGAATCTTGAGCTCCGCTAGGCTTGGGATCCGATCGTAGTTCGTTGCGGCCGAATCGTAGATCGCCTCGACTTGGCCTTCCCGTTTTGCCTCTCCGATCGCGTACTTTCCCCACGACCCTGTTATCACGTATTGCGCAGGACCCGATTGCCCACGCAGCAGGTTCATTGGGATCATGGAAAACTGGAGTCGGGCTCCCCCCTGTACGAATAGGACTTCGTATTCGGCTGGGATGTTTAGCAGCCGGATAAGCCGTTGCTTGGCGGCCTCCTGGATTGCGATAAACTGCTTGCTGCGGTGGGACAGTTCCATGACCGAGGCACCACAACCTGGCAGGCAAAGCATCTCGTCCCGAATGCGTTCGAGGACTGGGACCGGGAGCACAGCCGGGCCGGAGGAGAAGTTAAAAAGTCGTTTTTCCATTTTTCCAGTGTTATTCAGCAAATGAAATCGTCGGATGTTCTAGAAACACCAAACACCCCCAGCCAGTTCGGATTTTACGTCTAGAATGCCTTAGGCGGAAGGAGTAATAAAACAGCTCTGGCTCCGCAGTGACCGATTTTTCACAATGCCTGATAACTAGCTAATGTCGTATCGCAGCACACGCCAGGTGGTGGAAGATCTCCGCTTAAACAACCGGCTAATTGAAATAACCGAGCCACTCTCAACGCTTTTGGAGATCGCAGAAATCCAACGTCGCGTCTATGCCCGCGGTGGGCCTGCAATTTTTTTTACTAATCCCGTCGGTAGTCCGTTTCCGATGGTGAGTAACTTATTTGGCTCGCTCGACCAAGCGAGGTTTCTTTTTCGCAAGACGATCGATCGTGTTCGACGAGCGATCGAACTGAAAATCGACCCAAACCAATTCTTTCAGCGGCCATGGCGTTATGCTTCTGCACCTTGGACGGCTTGGACCATGTTACCCAAGAGCGTTCGGTCAGGCGCCGTTCAAGGCAATGAGACGACGATCGATGGCTTGCCGCAATTGGTCTCATGGCCTGATGACGGTGGGCCGTTTATCACGCTGCCTCAAGTCCTAAGCCAGGGGCAATCGAGTTCCCTGATGCAATGCAATCTGGGCATGTATCGAGTCCAACTCGCTGGCAACGACTACCAAACCAACCGCGAAATCGGTTTGCACTATCAATTGCATCGCGGGATCGGTGTGCATCATCAGCAAGCCATTGCGGAGGGACGACCTTTTCGAGTTGCGATCAGTGTCGGTGGGACGCCAGCCATGACACTTGCCGCGGTCATGCCGTTGCCGGAAGGCTTGAGCGAATTAACCTTTGCAGGTGCGCTTGCAGGCCATCGCATTCCAATGATCACCTCAAGCGATCACGCGCCGCTTTACGCTGACGCTGATTTCGTTATTCACGGCACGATCGACCCGACCTCGATGAAACGAGAGGGGCCATTCGGGGATCACTTAGGGTACTACGCATCGGAACATAACTTTCCATGGATGCATGTCGACAAAGTTTATCATCGAGACGGAGCCATATGGCCTTTCACGGTGGTTGGAAGACCACCACAGGAAGACACCACATTTGGGCAATTGATTCACGAGATTACCGGGCCAATCATTCCGACCGTACTTCCTGGTGTGAAAGCGGTCCATGCAGTCGATGCTGCGGGAGTTCATCCGTTACTCTTAGCGATAGGTAGTGAACGCTATTCACCCTATCGAAAGCCAGATCGACCGCAAGAACTGCTGACACAAGCAAACGCTATCCTCGGCCAAGGACAAATGTCGCTTGCTAAGTATCTGTTGATCGTCAATTCATTTGACAATCCTTCCTTGGATATTCATCGTATCGATGATTTTTTAAGGCATCTACTAGAGCGAATTGATTGGTCACGCGATTTGCATTTTCAGACACGAACGACAATGGATACTCTCGACTATAGCGGCGATGGATTTAATCAAGGGTCCAAGCTCGTGATGGCAGCCAACGGTTCGCAATGCTTTGAACTTGCAACTGAGCTGCCGCAGTCGTTTGCGTTGCCGGATGGATTCAGCAATCCTCGATGGTGTTTGCCCGGAGTCTTGGTCGTGCAAGGCAGCACGGCGTCATGTCCGGCGTCATCTTCGGCGTCATCTGCGGCCCTGGTGGCGTTGTGGAACAGAATATTCCGAGACATGGGTGTGAACTCGTCGCGAGATCCGAGATGGAAAGGCATGCGAATGGTTGTCTTGGTAGACGACTCGGATTTCGCCAGTCAGTCTCTCAACAACTTCTTGTGGGTAACTTTTACTCGAAGCAATCCGGCCACGGATATTGATGGCGTTGGCGCTTTTGTCGAACACAAACATTGGGGCTGTACAGGTCCGCTCGTAATCGACGCTCGGCGGAAATCGCACCATGCACCGCCGCTCATTGAAGACAAAATTGTGACCGCCAGAATTGATGCGATAGCAGCCAAAGGGGGGCCGGCTGCGAAGTATCTGTAACTAAGTGCAGGTTGAATTGCATTCCGAACCCTGCAACGGCCAAGGGATCGTCCAGCTTTCAGCAAGATCGATTTAAATAGGAATTCGACAGGTGTGGCACGCTCCGCGGCTGTGATTTTATAAATCTGTGATTTTATCGGGCTGTGATTTTATCGGGCTGTGATTTTATAGTACCAATCACGCTCCGCGTGATTTTCGCAGTTCAAAAACCTTTGGTTTTTGAGGCAACATCACGCGGAGCGTGATGGATACTCTCCTCAGATTCAAAAAAATCACAGTCCTGGGCTAAATTATTCTGCAGCCTGGCTAAATGAAGCGAGAGGCCCCACAGTTTTTCAAGCATCGGAAAGCAGGCAGGCCTCCTAGAATCGACGCCCAATGCTGATCCCAGGCCCGTATCCAAAACCGGAGCCATAACCAAATCCAGAACCATATCCAAATCCTCTGGGATAACCGCCGCCGACGCCGATGTTCACGTTGACGCCGCGGGAGGCTGGTGAATATCCGTACACCGGTGGCCTATACACTTGAACCGGCCGATAAGCTGGTGTCACATAAGTCGGCGCTCGGTAAACTGGAGCTCGATACACTTGTTGGTATCCGTAGTTGCCATAACAATTTCCTTGTGCCGAAGCGGTGCCAATGAAAGACAATGAACCGACCAACAAACTCGCTCCAATGAACGTCTTGCGAAACATGTCGTTCCTCCAAAAAGAAGTTACTGAGCCAATTCGGCTCGTATTCGAATAAAACACTCCACTCGCTCCCGTTCATAATATGCGGCGCCGGACTTCATGCAAGTTACAATTGCGTAATGCTAAGTCCGGGCTGCTTAACCTTAACAAAAAACGAATCTATGAAATCACTTCAACGCTTTGCTAGCAAACCAAAGTACTGGATAAGTGGCGTTGGTTTCTTGTGCAATGTCATGTTGCACATCAGCCCTGGTGCTACACAGGAGTCTGGAATCGCACCTCCGCCGACCGCGAAGGGTTGTATTCGAGTTGCGACGTTTAATGTCGCGCTGAACCGAAAGGAAAATGGACAGTTGGTTCGCGACCTAAAAGCAGGTGACGCACAAGCAGCGAGGATTGCCGCGATCGTTCAATTGGTTGCTCCCGATATCTTGCTCGCCAACGAAGTTGATTATTCCGATGGTGAAGCAGCCACGCTGCTTCGGGACCAATATTTTTTGCAGGCGCAATCGAGCGAATTGAAATTGCAAGCGAGTTCATTGGTTCATTTGTTCACGGCTCCAGTCAATACAGGCGTCAACTCCGGAATGGACCTTAACGCAAATGGCCGGACAACCGACAGCGATGACGGTTGGGGCTATGGCGCATTTCCTGGGCAGTATGGAATGGCGGTGTACAGCCGATTTCCGATCGCCGAGAAAGAGGTTCGGAGTTTTCAGATGTTTCGGTGGAGTCAGATGCCAAATGCGAAACGCCCGAAACTGGTTGACAAAAGGACCGGAGAGGAAAAGAATTTTCATTCTGATGAGGTTTGGGGAAAACTTCGTTTGAGTTCCAAGTCGCATTGGGATGTACCGATAAGGATTGGAGGCACGACGCTTCACGTGATTGCTTCGCACCCGACACCGCCTGTCTTTGACGGACCTGAAGATCGCAATGGATGCAGGAACCATGACGAGATCCGAATGATCCAAGACTATGTTTCTGGTACCGCGGATGGTAGCTACCTAGTGGATGATCAAGGGAAAGCCGGGCCACTCTCGGCCGACTCTCATTTCGTTGTCTTGGGGGATTTGAACTCTGACCCAATCGATGGGAGCGGCATTTCCCTGGGCATCATCGATTTGTTGAGTTCCCCAAGAGTCTCATCCCAATTTGTTCCGACGAGCGAGGGTGCAGTCGAAGCGTCGAAGTTACAAGGCAAAGCCAATCAAAAACACAAAGGGAATGCAGCCAACGACACTGGAGATTTCAACGACAATGAGCCTGGCAATTTGAGGATTGACTTCGTGCTGCCGTCCTCCAATTGCAAGGTGATCAACGGGGGAGTTTTTTGGCCTACGGTCGATCAGCTCAAGCGGCTTGATCCAAAATTAGGCGACTCATCGGACCATCATCTTGTTTGGCTCGACATCGAGTTGAATCCATCGGAAAATCGCTAGGTGTCCGATGGGTTTCTCATGTATTGTTCGGCTTAAGTCAAACGCGGTGACGGGAATCGTGTCGCAATCGGTAAATGCGTTGTTCGCCGAAAGAAACGAAAAAAGACGAAGGCTCCGATGGATCGTAGTGGATCTTGTTCAAGATCCTTGCGCCGCCCGATCTTTAACAAGATCCACTACCCTAAAATCAAGCCCCTAAAAAACGCTAGCAAACGGCTTGCGGCCCATGTTGTGATCGACGTCCAAAACTCGCCTCCAAGCATTTTTCGCCAACTGCTATTTGTCGCACAGCCCAGGCGACGGCTGTGCACTTTGCAGGTACCGTAGCTTGGGCCTCTGGCGCCTCTGGCCCGAGTTTCGCACGGCCCAGGGGGCCATGCTACTCATCTACAAAAAAAGGCCCGGTAAAACCGAGCCTTCTTAATGATCTCATTTCCAGCCATGTCTATTGACCGGATGGCGAAACAACCGTTGTAGGTGCATTTTTGTTTTTATCAGCTGCAGCAATTCCGACAGCTGCAATTGCTCCGATGGCTGCTAGACCGCCCAAGCCACCAAGTCCACCGCCGGCACCGCTACCGCCGCCACCAAAACCGCCGCCAAAACCACCACCGCCGCCGCCAAAACCACCGCCATATCCGCCGCCGGCCAACGGTGCTGCGGTCGTCGGAACGACACCACCGTCCTTCACGACACCGCCCTGAGCAAGAGTGGTTGATTGTTGTTGCTCAGACGCTGGAGGGGGCGGAGCAAGGCCAACCACCAGGACAGGTGCAGCGACTGCCATTTCCAGGGCGACCAATTTCACGTTCTTCGGAACTTTGGTCTTCGAAAACGAGGCGTTTGAACCCTCAGCCTTGAACCCAACTGCAGCAACTCCGCCGGTGCCCGACGCTAACAGCGAATAAGTACCCGGCGCTAGCTTTACCGAAAATTTGCCGGCGGAATCAGCAGTCGCTCGGGCAACGCTCACTCCATTTTGATAGATGTACACGCTTGTCCCACTCACGTCACCGCGAACGCTCCACAATCGGCCTTGCATAACTCCGTCGTTAGACAGAGCGACCAGTCCGTTGGTGTAAGAATAGTTAGATGGAGCCACTGGCAACATCGTCGTGTCGGCATTCATCGTTGACGCACTGTACCCGGAGAAAATCACTTTCTCAATTTCGGGCGACGTCGGGGAAACTGCGAATAATTGCAGTGCACTGTCAACTTGTGATTCGTTGTCAAAAACGCGAATCGACTGGCAAACGATCATGTTGCCGGATCGGCCGAACAACGCATAAACTCCAGGCGAAACTTTTCGGAAGGCAAAACCGCCACGATCGTCCACCAATGTTTCAACCGATCTACCGTCCATGCCCAACAAACTCAAGTTCATCCCACCGGCTGGGCGAGTGGATGCAGCCCCTAGGACCTGCACTTGTCCGACGAGTTGACCATCCGGCGTGACACTAACGCTCTGAGAAATCGCGGATTGCTGAACGTTTTTCGCACGCACCATTTCCGAGCTGGCGGCTACATCCTGTCCAACCTGAGCAAAGACCTGCGTGGGCATGAAACCCAACATCCCGCCCAAACCGAGACAAGCGGTAAATGCAACTTCTTTTCTTAATCGATTGCGAAACGACATATTCATGTTGAAACTTCCTGTTGCTCGATTTTGATGTCAGAGAAACCCAACTCACCACCGACGTGACTGGTGCAGTTTTCCCAAACACTAATCTTGCTTTAATTCTTTAAGGATAACGGACAAACGATATAGGTACAAGCTTTTTCTTTTAAAACGCTACGAATTCCCTGAAAAAACGCTACGTCGACACTCCGTTTGACGAGCGGCAGAATCAAACAAACCAAGTAACACGGGCGTCCCGCGCGTCCCGTCCAAGTTTTAACGGTCCGGCTCGAGTTCTAACGGTCCCGCCCATGTTCTAACGGTCCGGCTCGAGTTTTAACGGGCGAGACGCCCGTGCAACGAGATGGCCGCCACCCGATACCCGTCCCCTAACCTACTAACTATTAACCAACTCTTCCCGAAACCGATCCAAAATCGCTCGCTTTCCAAGATATTTCACTGCGTAATCGCGAGCACATTGGCCCATTCGAACCCTTAGCTCCAAGTCGTTAGCCAACGTCACAATCGCTTGACAAAAACCAGCCACATCACCCGGCAGCACTACCAAGCCACGTCCGTCGACCACCTGAGCGATTTGAGTTCCAATGCTTGCGCATGCGATCACCGGTCGGCCGGTTGCGAGCATACCGGTCAGCTTCGAGGGCATCACCAAATCGGCTGCGTCGCCACGTTGCGGCAACAAGTGGATATCGACCGCGTTCATCAGCTCGTTGAAAACCTCCATCGGCTGGACGGGTAACAACTGAACGTTAGCAAGTCCACGCGCGGATTCCTCGATCGCAGGGAAGGCCGCGCCATGCCCGCAGATCACGAAATGAATGTCGTCTCGAAGCGCGCAAAGCTTAGCCGCGTCGATAACGATATCGAGTCCTTGTTTTGCACCGATGTTGCCAGCATAGAGCGCAATGCACTTGTCCGCGGGCAAGCCGAATTGGGCTCGAAGGGCCTTGGCATTTTCGAGTGGCCGCATGGCATCGCAGTCAACCCAGTTTGGGAACAGACGAATGCGATCTAGCGAGACCCCTTTGTCTGCCAGGCGCTCGACCATTTTGGGTGAGATACTCGATACGCGATCGAAACGGCGCATCAAGAAGGCTTCTACGGCCAACACCATTTTTTTCAGAATGGGTTGCCGCAGAATACCGAGGTCGAAGGCAGCATCGACCTCGAAGTCTTGGATATGCAACCAAGCTTTCGCGCCGCAAAGTCGAGCGGCGATCAGAGTCGTAGGCATACAGAAAGCAGCCGGCTCAACAGTCATGATGACATCGGGCCGCAGGCTAATGGCTTTCCAAAGTACGACGGGAATGCTCGATAAACCAAACGACGCCAAATGCACGACCCGTTTCCAAGCGTTCACTTGTCGCGGAACCCAAAGTGGGCATCGAATCACCTCGACGGATCCGTTGTTTTTCTCGAGGTCGTCCAATTTCTCGAGCGGCACGGCGCTAGCCGCCGGTGGTTTTTCGAGCAAAAAAGAACCGGCGGTTAGCGCCCTGCCGCTCACTTCGAATGCAGGAGCTGGCTTGGTAATCTGTCTCGAATAAGCGAAGCCAGAAAAGCCGGAAGCGATTTTCCATTGCGGGTAATAGGGAGGGGTAGTCACGACGGTCACGAGGCAGCCCAAGCTGGCCAAGTCCGCAACCATTTCGCCCGAATATTTCCCGATCCCAACTTCCTCAGGCGAGTAGTTCAGGCCATGCAAAAGAATTTTCAATTTATTAAAAGCATCTCGGCCAAAGGCCGCCAGAGTAGAACGATTGTCCTCAATCGTTTTGTACTTAGAGTAGAACGATTGTCCTCAATCGTTTCATTCACGAAGCGGCCAATCCGGGCAAGTTCCATCAAACGCATAAACACATACCCGATTGTGACAATCGTTCGACACTTTTTTGTAGCAACTAGCCTCTATTTTCGCCCCAAATGGAACGAATTGCCCTCACCTAAACTATGATAACTTCCCTTAGGGTAGTGGATCTTGTTAAAGATCCCCGATCCCCGCAGCATAGGATCTTTAACAAGGATCCACTACGCCCGTGGGCACGTTCTGGCGTGTGAGTCGCTCGCGTCTTTTGTAGGACGCCAAAACCAAGCTGTTGGGGTCAAGCCCCGAACAGCTTACGAGCAAACGGGGCTCGTCCCCTTTGCTCTCCGTTTTGGTGTCCTAAAAACGCAACGCCAACTCTCGCCCGTCTGCACAGGGCTTGTCCCTGTTCCTAAAACAGCGGAGCTGTGACATTGGATAGCCAGGGGTGCGAACCCCTGGTAGCTTCGCAAAAAACGCATCGGGAATCGCGGAGCGATGGCATTCGAGCCGGAAAATGCCATCGCTCCGCGATTCGGGACAACACACCAGTCCCTAGCAACTATCCTCGCAAAACGTCCGCAAGACGTTTCGCCGCGTTGCTCGCCTTAAACAAATCGACAAAGCACCGCCGCGCCTTGTCCCTCATTTCGCACCGTTTCGATTCAGCAAGCAAAACCCAATCGTGGACCATCTGATTGACACCCTGAGTAGTATCCGTGCAGACCATCCCAGCACCGGCATGGACAATCTCTTGGTAGATGTTAACTTGATCCGAGATAAGCACCGGCTTACTGCAAGCCAGCGCCTCAACGACCGCGATACCAAAATTCTCTTGATGGCTCGGCAGCACAAAGGCTTCGCAACCATAAAACGCACCCCACTTCGCGTCCCCCTGCAGCATGCCAGGAAAACAAATCGATGCACCGGAGCCACTTATCAAGTGGTGATCACGAGCTATTTTTTGCATCTGTAGTCCGTAGTCGGAATCTTTGGGACCGGCGATCACGAGCACCGGCATCTCTGTCGGCCCGCGATGCACGGCCGCTTGTTTGGCATAAGCCTCAATCAGCAGATCGACCCCTTTTTTGGGGTGAATGCGACTGATGAAGAGGATATACGACCGACCGTGAAGCTCGGGACAAGCCTTTAGAAATGCGTCCCGCATGGCAGGCGTTTCCGCGGGCGGTTCGGCGACCCCTAACCCGACCAGCGATTCCTTTTTGGGCAGATAAGGAGCAAAGGGTTCACGTGCGAGTTCCATTTCTTTTTGGCAAGTGAACAGCAGACCATCGGCGCCAGCGATTACATGTTTTTCGATCAGTTTCCAGTACCACCAATTTCGCCAAGCCTTATACCTGCGTGAGGCATCCCGTTGGAACCAGGGGTCGAGCATCCCGTGAGGCATGACATAGACTTTGGGAATGTCCTTTGCGTTCGACTTCTTAAGTTGATGTAGCAGATGAGTCATCGCATAGCTGTGATAAGACCACAATCCATGAATGATAATGGAATCGAATCGCGTCGCGTTATTGCGTAGCCACGGCAACAGCTTTTGGCTATAGGCAGCCGGACCGAAATGGGGCCCAAGTTTATGCAGCATGAAAGGGTCGGTGATTTTGTAATCAAACGAGGGGCTATCCACGCAAACGACTTCGTTGTGCCATCCGAGCGATGCGAGTTCGGGGATAGTGGTCCGAATCGCCTGACAAACACCACCGGCACGCGGATCCATACCCGCGATCACATGCAACAACCGCGAACCAACCCGGGCATTATTCAAGAAGGAAGTTTTAACTTCAAACTTCAAACTTCTAACTTCAAACTTCTCTAATCTGCTCCCCTCGTCCTCTGGAAGAGGGGTCGGGGGCGAGTGCTGCGACATCAAAACATCCAGCAAACGTATTGCCGCACAATCGGCTTGATAATGCTGTTCATAGCATTGCCTAGCGTTCTGTCCTAACTCACTCCTAGTCACGTCATCAGCCACAAACCATTTCGTCAGCAACCTCAAGATCCCGTCGGCGGTATCCGATTCAACCCACCCGGCCCCACCGTGTTCGATCTCCATTGAGATATTGACTTTATCGGAAATCAGAACTGGTTTACCGCACGCCATTGCTTCGACGATCGCGATGCCGAAGTTTTCTTGGTGGCTGGGCAGAATCATGGCATCGCAACCATACAGCGCCCCCCACTTAGCATCCCCCTGCAACATCCCCACAAAATGAACCACCGGTTCCCCAGCCGACGGCGCTAGCCGCGGGTTGCGCTTTGCGTTCGTGCGTTCCACCGCCCCACCATCCGACGGCGTCCGCCGACGGTCGCTGTTCACCGCATCACGCCTCAGCCCATCCCACAACAATTCCATCTTCTTCGCATACGCCCCATCTCTTGGCCCGGCGATCACAAGCGCCGGCATCCGCCAACCCGGTTGCATCTCCCCCGCGATTTTCGCGTAAGCGTTCAGCAGCAGATCAACTCCCTTCTTCTCATGCATCCGCCCCAGGAACAGCAAATAAGGCCGATCCGCCAACTCCGGACAAACACTTCGAAACGCGTCATCCAATCCAGCATTGCGTTGCGGTGGGGCAGCGATCCCATACCCAACATTGTGTTCTCGTTTAGGGGAATAAGGCCGAAAGGTCGTTCGTGCTAAGTTCATTTCCTGTTCGCAAGTGAACAGCAATCCATCCGCTTGCGAGATTGTGCGATGCTCGACGGTTTTCCAGTAAAGCCAATTCCGCCAAGCTTTCCAGTACCGAATCTCAGCGGTTTGAAACCACGGGTCCAACATGCCATGGGGCATCACGAAGACGCGAGGAATTTTCTTGTCTCCTTTGGCCTTCAGCTTGCGAACAGCTTGTGTCACGGCATAGCAATGGTATTGCCAAATCCCATGAACAATGACCGCATCGAAATTGCAAAGGTGTTCCTCAAGCCAAGGTCTCAATCGCGCATTCCAATTCCAAATGCCATAGGCCTTACCCAAAGAGTGAATCGAGAAACCGACTTGTTCAGTAGCATTCGTTTGCACGTCCCCAAGGCACACGATTTCGTTCGTGCATCCGAGTGGTTGGAGAGCGGGGGCTGAATAGCGAATCCCTTGTGCAGGTCCACCGGATCGCGGATCCATACTCGAGATAACTCGCAAAATTCTTAAACCGGACAAAGAAATCTTTCTTGTTTCATGATTTGCAAGGGACTTCCCTCATGAGCCGACGGCGCTAGCCGCGGGTTTGTGCTGCAACTAACTATTCTCCGGCCTTCAATTCATACCCAGTGATTCGGGACAATTCGGCGCAAATTGCATTCTTGTCTTTCAAGTGTGCGATTGCTTTTTCGAATTCCATAATCTTAGCCCCGACCAGAAATCGGTACCAATAGCCTTGTAAAAAGTGATAGACCAGTCCCGAACGTCCATCCAGAAACCCGAGTTGCAAAATGTATCGATAGAGAAAGTAAGCAAGCGAACTCACCGTGAACGGGATACGGTTATAAATTTTCTCTTTAGCGAATCGTTTAGCAGAAGCTTGGAACGACGAGTTTTCGCTCGTAACCCCCTCGTCGCGCTGAAATAGATTCAATCTCTGGTTCAGTACTTCGATCGCTTCCCGCGTCGCATACTTATTATGTTTCTCGGTAAAGTAGCTTAAATCATTTAAGTTATGATCCGCAAATCCGCCGAGAAAAGTGACCGTTCGTCCGCCTGAAACAACGATGTGTTCATCCATCCAGCGATCCTCGACACGACCGTGACCGCGTCTAAACAAGCGAGTCATTACGAGTGGATATCGTCCACCGTACCGGACCCATCGATCCATGAAAATATGTTTTCTCTTAAAGTTGACGCCAACAATGCCGGCAGGCAAGGATGGAACTTTTTTCAAAATCTCCGCCTGTAAATCAGCTTCGATGATCTCATCTGCATCTAGACGCAAGATCCAATCGCAATTAATCGAAGCGTTGTCCATCGCCCACTGAAACTGCTTAGCCTGATTGACAAACTTGTTTTGCAGCACTGTTGCACCGTGCAATCTCGCAAGTTCAAGCGTCCGATCGGTCGAATAGGAATCAATTACCAAGATTTGATTGCTGATTGACTCAATGGACTCGAGCAAACGTGCAAGGTGCTTTTCCTCATTGAAAGTCATAACGATCACGGTTATTGCTGGTGACTTCTGCCGATAAAATTGATCAGTCGTTTCGATGTTTAGTTCCATAATTTATTTCAAGACTGCGTTCTGTAGCGTACAAAAACAGCTGGGTTTCCTACATACACTCCGTTCGCCTCCGCATTTTTGAATAAAACACCGCGAGCACCAAGTACGGCACTTGCGTGAATCGTTACGCCAGGACCAACAAATGCCTCGGACGCAACCCAAGCCCCTTCAAGTATGCGAATTGGCTTGAGTATGAGTTGAAAGTCCGGGTCTTCTATGTCGTGTGATCCGGAACAAAGATGACTACCTTGAGATACAATTGCGAAGTCTGACAAAGATATTGGCGCCATACAATAACAATTTACGTACGGCCCTAAACAAGAATGTTCGCCCATGCTCAAATTGGATGGTAACCAAATCCGCGCAGATCCATAGACGTGTGCGGACCACGCAATTTGGGCTCCAAAAAGCTTAAGTACAGCCACGCGAAAACGATGCATTGGTGTAGGAGTCCAAGAACACAACAACAACCAAGTAACGCTCCAGAATAGACGCAATAAACGGTTTGTCCTTGAGAAACTCGCCCCTCCTTTTAATGGCTTTTCGACCTGTGCATTTAATGCATTCGAAATTTTCCCATGCAACAATTGGGATGAGGAAAGTCGTTTCTCACGCATTTTGGATCGACTTAGGCCCGAACGAAGCACTGTTAAGCCAACTTTCCTTTATAAACAGCACGCTAAATTCTTGAGTTGGAGGACGTTTCAACGATCGGCCATCGAACGCAACGAATCCTTTGCTTTCTAGAAATGAAGGAATTTGCTTGTTGTCAAAGCCATCTAAGTAAACTGCCTTTATTCGATCGCTGTCGAAAAAACCAGTAGCACCTTGAAGAACCTCCCACTCATGACCCTCCACATCAATTTTCAACACAATCGAACTCCCGACTATTTCACATTGATCCAACCGCTTCGTTGGGATATCTACAACCCATTCGGCGCATTGAAAATCAGAGGCGTTTCTTAAGGCCCCAAACACTCCGGAAACGGCGCCTTTCGCAAAGGGGAGAATTCCAGCTTTGTCTGAAATTCCGACAATCTCAACGTTGGTCGCTTTGTCGGAAAGCGTCTCGCGTAGTTTAACCCCCGTATCTGGATTTGCTTCGAAGGCATAAAACCGCATAGAAGGGAAAACGTATTGAAATCTGCCGAGGACACTCGAATAGAGTCCAACATTTGCTCCAACATCAACGAACGTATCAGATGGTTCAAGGATCATTGCTACGCTAATCAACGACGCAACTTCGTCACGAAAAACGATATTGGATTGTGCATTGGACGCCGCACGCACATACCCCATCTCTGAAATACTGTTGACATAAATACGTGAACCAACAAGCTCGATGTACTTATTGCTATCTCTATAGAACAATTTAGTCAATGCGAGACGTCTCTTTGGCTTCCGAAAAATGTGCTTAACTATAAACTGACGCACAATTCCAATACTATATAAACTCATCAAATTCCACTCATCCTTTATACGCTTACATGCTCTCGTCAATTATCATGCCAGTTTTACTACGAATAATCATCATCTGCTACTTGTCAGACTCACAACCAGGGCCATCGCATGAAAAATCAAATGTTTTTCAACACCTGTTCAAGAAATTCAGTGTTCCATCCGGCTCTTTTTCTCTTGAGACGCAAACTGCCCT
>JAYVPJ010000133.1:0-19857 GCA_043757445.1 Pirellula sp.
ACGGCAGAAGTTCTTTGATTCGATCGTTGTGGCAGTGTCGCTCCGAGACACTGAATTGCCGAGTCGCGGAGCGACGTCGGCTACATGTTATGCCAAAATACTTCTTCACGCGTGCTTAGATGACGGGATTGTATTTTTTAGTTAGGATCATTCGATAAATAGGTGGCGTAAGCTTCCAGCTTGCAAGGCAAAAAACGCAAGCTGGAAGCTTACGCCACAATTCGGGGTCACCTTGCGACTGCGCAGTCTCTATCAGCCCATGCTTGTCCTGGGGCGTCTACCGCTCGATCGAATTTGCTTCTAGCCATTTGGAAATCTCGGTGGCGGCAGCTGGATTGATTCCCTTCGCTTTCTCAAGTGCATGATTGGCGACGCTGACCGATGACACCTTGTCACCCAGACCAAAGTGTATCTCCGCCAATGTCATCAGCTCCGCCAACCCTTGATAACTGGTCAGTTCGCATAGTCGCTTTGCGTGTGTCAGGGCCTCTCCAAGCTTGCCATCTGCGGCCAACAATTCGCACAATGCTCGATGTGCATCGACTTGCTTGGGATCAATCGTGGCGGAGAGTCGCAAGTGCTCAATCGCTTCCAGCGGTCGGCCCGCCCTGATCAATACTTGTCCCCAAAAAAGATGAATCTTAGAGTTATAAGGCTCAATCTCGTCCGCATCGCGATAGTGTTTGATGGCGGATTCCAAGTCACCAGAAACCAGCGCGAGTCTCGCAAGCATGGAGTGGCCATACTGATCGTCAGGGTCCAATTCAATAGACCGTCGCAAGCTCTCGCGAGCCCGATCGAGACTGCCCGCCTTTGCAAAGAGCGTTCCCAACCGCCCATGCGCTTCGGCCAGTGAAGGCTTCATTTGCAACACACGCTGAAAAGTCTCGATAGCGTGCGCATCTTGGTTCTCGGCAATCAGCCGCTTTCCTCGCGCCAATAGCAAATCAAACTGGGATTGCTTCTCGGACATACGACGAACTTCGGCCCGTGTCATAGCATTGTCTGGATCAATCCGCAACGATTCGCGTAGCGCTGCAATGGAGGCCATAAAGCGTTGTTGCATCTCGCTGTTTTTCGCCTCTACTGCCCAATGGTCAACTAGCCAAGCTTTATGCTCTTGGACCTCCTGAGTTGCCATATCCGATTTAGAAAGGTGGTCCAAAAGTACTTCATGCGTTGCGACCGGATCAATCGAGATGAAGTGTTGCGAACGACGAATGGGGGGAACATACGAATCGTCCGCCAAGTCGAAATTGACGTTGACCTTAACGTACTTGCGCATGTGGCACGCAACGCATTGGTCACGAACGCCGGCAGGCAATCGCGGTTGCTCTGAGCATGCGTTATCGCTATGGCAATGCAAACAACTATCCTGAAACTGCCTGCCCATTGGCGAACCGGTCAAATGCGGGTCGTGGCACGTGATGCAAGTCATCTCGCTCTTCTGAAAACACTTTGATTTCCGCAGGTTCCCAATTTGATTGGCCACATGGTCATCTTCCGTGTAGGGTGGCTCCACCGTTCGATAGTGACTTTCCAGTACTTCGCCAGGACGATACGAGAGTGCCGGCCCTCTGTGACGAATTGCGTTGCCATGGCATTGCGTGCAAACCTCTATCAGCCGCTCACGCGGTAGTCCACCTGGAAAAAGTATGCCATGCGAATGCATTTCCGCCGGATGTTCTTGATGATACGAGACATGCTCTTTGCCAGGACCATGGCAACGTTCGCACGTAACACCCATGATCATGTCCTGGCGTCGATAGACATTGGCCGTTCCTGGCAAATGCTGGAACCAAGTGTTGTGGCATTCAAAACATCGCAATGTTAGTTGCCTTGCTCGATCCCCCACTGCATCGCGATCAAATCCGCTGGCTCCCCAACAGTCGGTGGCGTAAACCCACGCGATTGGTAACTCCCACATCGAATCGTCCGGACGCCACGACAAATAGACTTCATCGGAAATAGGATTCGCTCCATAGATCAAATCAATCGAGGACTCGATGCGTCGTTTTCCATTTACGAATGGCTCAGTCGTTGCTTGTACCAATTCATTGCCCCGTTTGAGTGTCTCAAATTCAACCCGGTCGTTGCTACGCTTGAAGCTCGCATTCTCAGGCAAAAACCCACGAGGCAGCGACGACATGTCGGGTGGACGGCAAGTGCGGAAGTGACTTGTGGGCAAGCATTCTGCTACGCGATCTTTATGACACTCGGCACATGCAAGAGGTCCTACATATCCCGGATTCGGAATATGTGGTTGGACGTAGCTGGAAATTGGAAGGGGCGGTACTTTAGATTGAGCCGCGGCTGGCTGAGTCGTTGCCCTGGGCTGAGCCGTTGCAGAAGCGACTGTGCCGTTCGGCGGCAACGGTTTCGTAGGCGGATCGGTTTCTCGATTGCACGAAGCAAAAAACAAACAAAGGAACAACCAGGGAATTGGCCTAGGGCGAATTCGGTTCGATGATGGTGAGCTCTCCGACGTCAGTGGAAACCACATAGTCACTCTCCTTTCCCGAGGGCCAAACAACACGAATCTTTTGCTCGGATCCTGGCGTTAAAGATGTTAACCAAATCGTCGGTTCGGAGCTCGACAGGTAGCTTCCGCCTCCATTGTGCATCAAGACTCGTTTGTCCGATAGTTGGACTACCGAACCGATGGCGCTTCGATTGGAGACGGTCCCAATCAAGTGCAACTTAATCAAACTCCGTTCAACCTGGCAATGTCCTCGCAAAATCGAAACTTGTTCCTCAAGGTGCGAAAACAATAGATCCAGAACTCCATCTCCATCTAGGTCCGCACTTGCAAGTCCGCGACCACTGTGGCTGTTTGCAAAGTAGTCTTGAGGCGGGCGGATACGCTTAAAGCGACCGCCGTCATTCTTGAGCAACAACGGAAGTTGCTTGAATGGCGAGTGCGGGGAAGCATAGGAAACATGCCCGTTGGAGACTATCAAATCCAGATCTCCGTCTTGGTCATAATCGATTGCAACGGTTCCGAAACCCACGAAGTCACCGCCAACATTAGCGAGTCCCATTGCGCGACTAACATGTGTAAATTGTCCTCCTCCATCATTGCGATAGAGTCCAAATAGTTCGCGTTCAAAATTGACGGTCCACAAGTCGGGCTGACCGTCTTGATCCGCATCAAAGACGAGTGTTCCCATACTGCCCGTGCTGACACCACGCTCGTCGCCGGCGACTCCGGCGAGTACGGCCGATTCACGGAAATTTCCTGTACCATCATTCATGTAAAGAAAATTATCGGTCGTGTCGTTGGCGACATAAATATCGACGTCTCCGTCAAGGTCAACATCACCGGCAACGACCCCAAGTCCCTTGCCATCCCCCATCAGTCCAATGCTGAGGTCCTCGCGTCTAAGACCTCCCACTCCATCACCAAAAAAAATGGCATCTCCGACAGCCGCGAAATCGCGGGGAGCACATACCTCGCGGAGTGCGCCTACACCCGCGCAGCTTGGATGATTTGTCCAAGACCAATTCACGTAGTGCGCGACATAAAGATCAAGCACTCCGTCTCGATTGAAATCCGCCCATGCCAAACCACTACTCCACGGAAACTCAGGATGCGTTATAAGCAAAGGCAAGGCCCAGAAGGAGCCGTCTCCTTGATTGTGGAGGATTTGCACCCCACCGTAACCGCTGATTGCCACGTCATCGAATCCGTCATTGTCGAAATCGGCCGGAAAAATGCCATGCGTAAAACACTGAGTGGCACTCGCTCCAGCCGTTTGTGTGACTTCCTCAAACCGCCAGTCCCCCAGGTTTCGGAAAAGCCCGCATGGTCGGGAAGCGACAGCCTTATTGGCCAATGTGCCACCCCCAGCGAACAGTAAATCAGGGCGACCATCCCTGTCATAATCGAGCACTCCGACTCCACCCCCAAGGGACTCAATGATCGCAAACTCGCCAGCCGAGCGACCCGAACTGAACGTAAAATGGATGCCTGTCGAATTTATCTCTTCAAACCAAGCCTTCTTTTCAGCGTCCTCCTTTGTCGGCAGATTTTGCTCAGATCGAAGCAACACCGACGCGGGAGGAACTACTGCTCCAGACGCTGGGGAATTACTTGAATGATCGGCAGTGTTGGAAGGCAGAGATTCACGGGAAGTCGCTGTATCCTTTTGGCAACCTAACGATAGACACCCCAACACCCCAGCCGAGACAGCTAAACCAATTCGCTTGCAAATGTAGGATCTCATCCAGACCAATACTCTTCTTATGTTTCGTTATCGACCTTGAATCACTACGATGTTTTGACCAGGAATGTACCGCAAGGAGTCCGACGTAGTACCATCGGGCCATCGTATGTCCAAAACGACTTCACCCAGAGCAAGTTCAGCCGGCCATGCAAAGTGTAGCTGAGACTGGCTATGGGATAAATAACTGCCTCCTCCATAGAGTTGCCGAATCATCGAAAGCGATCCGACATGCAATTCGGCGGTGGCACCAATCGGCGTTCTAGACGCACTCGTGCCGACCAACTGCACGGAGAGCCAATGCTTGCCGCCTACGCACAAATTCTCGACCAGCGATGGCGGACCAAACAAACTCGTACCAATCATATCCAGATCCCCATCGTTATCGAAATCAGCCGTCGCCAAACCTCGCCCCACCGTTGGGTCTGCAAAGTAGGAGCCACTTGGTACGCACGTCGTCAAACTTTGGCCCGCTTCATTTTGTAAATAAACAGGCAATGATCGCATATCTCCAGAATCCGGATGGTAGTGGACATGACCGCAGTTAAAGACGATGTCCTCGTCCGAATCACCATCGAAATCAGCCGCAACAACACCAAAACCCACTCGTTTCAAGTCGGCTCGATTCAGCCCCGCCGTGCGACTGGCGTAGTGAAATAAGTCTGGTCCCGCATTGAGATAAAGCCCCATCTTTTCGTTTTCAAAATTGGTCACAAACAAATCGAATCGTCGATCCAGGTTAAAGTCAAACAACGCCAAACCCATGCTCCCGTTTGCGACCCCTTCATCATCAACCGCCACACCCGCCGCAAAAGCAAGTTCCTCATATCGCTGGCCTCTTCGAAGAAAAAGGAAATTCGCGATCAAATCATTAGCAACGTAAAGGCCGACTCCTTGACCACGCTGAAACTCGGCGGCGAGAACGCCCAATGTCTTGGATTTTTGGTCGGCCTCCACTAACTCGCTACTGGACTGGAAAGTGCTATCCCCGTTGCTTAAGAAAACCCCATTTTTCGATCCTGCGAAAGCATTCGGCGAACAAACATCCGGCTGCCCGTTTCGATCCTGACAAACTTGGTTCTTTGCAATATCCCAATCTACATAGGATCCGAAGTAAAGGTCGAGTTCGCGATCACCGTTCAAGTCAATCCAGGCGACTGCGGTTACCCAACCCGCATTCTCCAAACCATTTAACATTGGCGATTCCCGAAACGTTCCATCGCCCTGATTGCGCATCAGGACAACGCCCCCAAAACCGTACACCAGAATGTCCTCGAATCCATCTTGATCAAAATCAGCTGCAGCGGACCCGTGTGAATAGATTCGAGCCGTATCGACTAGCGCATCATGCGTGACGTTGGAAAACGCCCACTCCTCTCCTCCTCGCAGCAATTGACAATTGACCCCTCGCACATTCTTCTCGGAGACGTCGAGCGTTCCCCCACCCGCGAACATCATATCTACGCGTCCATCCCTGTCGTAATCGATGCATGCAACCCCTCCTCCTACGATCTCCAAAATGCTATTCAATCCGGCGTCGCGGCCGTTCGTAAATGCACAGGCCTGGACCGCCTCGCACTCACGCTTGGAAAATTTGGCATGAGAAATCGAAGCATTTTTAAATTGTCTGAGCGGCGGAGGAGGCAGCTTGTCTTCACCCCGACAACCGAATATTAGACCCATCCAAACTAAGCGTACCAACCAATTTCCAAAAACGATAACGACCGTCCTGCCTTTCAATTCATAGTCGCGACGCCGGTCGATGTATGAGTTGCCGGTTGGCCCGGTTGGAAATAATCTTGCCACGCAATTCAAGTGCACGTTCACATTTCGGTTCCGTTTCAAGAATCTCGCTGATTGCCAACATGGCCTCCGCGTCTGATTCTGCATACCAGTATAGCTCGGCGAGCTCGCAGAATTTGGATATGTCTCGTGGATTTGAATCCAACTCCAAACGCAACTGACGGCAACGCTGTCGAGTCGCAACCATTTGCGTCTGTATCATGACAACTTCATCGGCTTCACTGATTCGTCCCAATGCACGTAAGTTCTTGATCAGCATTCCCCTCGCATCAAATTCGCGGTTATTGAACGACAAACTCCTTCGCAACAGCGAAACTGCCAACTCGCAATGCCCAAGCGCGTCCTCAATGCGAGCAGCCACTAACGCAGCCCGGTCCGAATCAACAAACTCGTCCAACTGGAGATAGAGCGATTGGAGGTTGGACGGCGTTATGTCCAAAGTCGGTGTGATCACTCGTGCAGCTTGTTCCAAAGAGTTTTTTTCCCAAAGGCAGCTAGCAAGCTCGATAGCAAAGACATCCCTGTAGGGGCCAAACTGCGATTTGCTAAACATCTCCACAGCCTTATCAAAATCGCGCAAATGGTAAAAGCAGATTCCAGCACGGAACGCAGCCCGGCTAGAACCAGGTTCCTTTTGATGAGCTTCACAATAGAGTCTCCCAGCCCCTTCAAAGTCTTCGGAGATTTCAAGAATTCTTCCACGATGGTAAAGCACTACGACGGGAGAAACGCCAGCTTTCTCCATCTGGTCGAGAATCAGGTTGGCCTTGCTCCACTGGCTCCCGTGTTCATAGGCGCGGATCAAAGCTTCATATGCCTCCAGTGACGCACTTGCATTTCCTAAAAGACTTTCGACGGCGCTTTGGTTGCCACGCTGAGCCTCAGCCATTAAACGGTATGGCTCCAACACCTCGGGTCTCGCCCCCCTGGTCTTCGCCCGTTCTAGCCACTCCAGCGCAAGGCTATTCATGTTAAGTTGCAAATTGCTGCGAACTTCCAGCAGGTGCAATTGAATATCGTTAGGGTAGAAACGCTCAGCTCGCTCAATCCATAAAAGAGCATCCCGAGCACGATATCGTTGAAGTGCTCTATCCGCAAAATTGCAGAGCCAAAGCCGCGGAACCTCAATCCACCAACCGCCGATAAGCAGAATGACCAAGATAGCCACAAGCCAAGTGCCGCGATGATTTCGAATTCGCTGGTTAAACTTCATTGGAACAGCTGTGCGACCATAGTTTCTGCGAGATTCGCGCACTCGGCTCAATGTGCCTTCAAAAAATGGTTTTCGAAAAAAAACAAGGCCCATCGGGCCTCGTTTCGTTCCATCGCTATCACTCGTCGCGGGCTAGCGCATTGCGGCTGAATAGCCGCAATCCGTTAACCCACGGTTTGCGGCCCATGTTGTGATCGACGCCCATCATTTCAGGTCGAACGTAAAGTTGTTTTGGTCGCCCTTGACTACGGACCGAACCAAGCCAGATTCCGCCGCATTGGCAAACTTCGCAGGAAGGACTTCTTTCATGACTTTCCCAATGTTACCAGAACCAGCAGCACCCATCCTCGCTCCATAGTCGGCACCAAAATTGCCGGATGATATGTCGACCGACGCGCTTCCGCCCCCCTTGGCTTCCTGTTTTCCAATAGTAACCACATACTCTCCAGGTGAAGCACCGTCATCCGTATTGACACTAGTCAACTTGAAATTTCCATCTTTGTCGGTATTGCCGCTTGCCGACCTCAGCCCTGACTTGCTTAGAAATGTTACCGTCGCCCCATCCACTGCTTTTCCTGCCAATGTAACTTTTCCAGTTACTGGAATAGGGGGTGCGAATCCATCGTTACTTCCACAACCCGACAGGAAAACTGTCAGCATGAAACATATGACTACAGCCAAACGCATTATCGAGTGCCTCCAAAAAAAAGCGGCTGGCGCGAAGTCGCGCCAGCCTAGTGAAACGATAAGATCCTAATTACTGAAATGAGGTGGACAACACCTCACCTTCATTTCTTGAGCCCAATTGCTGATATGTCAAATAGTCGATAGTTTGGGAAAAGAATTGAACCGAACCATCGCACAAAACGAAATTCGCACCACCGGTGTGGTCCGACTTAAAACCAGCAGACGTGTTCCAGTTGCGGAAATCATTGCAGTTGCTCTGATTGTCCAGCACACCCTGTTTGCCGCACGTATTGAAATTAATTCGAGCTGTCGTCGCTGTCCATTGCCCATTCGAATTGTACCATCCACCACCGCCGCGATGGTGATCATGACAGGACGGTAGAATTTCGCCGGCACATATTGTATTCGACAGCCCGTCCGCGATTTCACCGAACTTCGCACTCCAGTCGCAGCGGCTTATAACGCCACTGATTCCCGCAGCTCTCGAATACGCGCCTGAGTGGCCGTGTCCATTAGCGCCATTGTTGAACAAGTTTGCACCCAAAACTCCAGTAGATCTCAAGAGATAAGAGTCGGTCTGGAATTGATTGCAACCAAACTGACCCTGCATATTCTGATTACCGATGCAGAACGAATAGTTGTAAAGGTGATTCTGCTGGGAAAGCGCTTTGGCCGATGTGCCGTCGCTCGGACAACGGTAGACACCGATCGATGCTTGCCGCATATCGACACGACCAGGCGTATTATAAGGAGCTTGAGCATTTAGCTGCGCTTCCACGTCTAGATTGAAATCTAGGGAATTGAACAAGTTCGATTGCTCCACAAAAGGTAGCAACTTTACCAGTACGGTTCCCTTTCTATGGTTGCCTGCTTCCCAGAGCCGACGGGGAGTCGCTGCTCTAGGATCATCGTCTGTGGTACCAATCGGAAGCTTCTTGTTGGAACTTTCGTAATTGTGAACCGACAATCCAATCTGTTTTAAATTGTTACTACATTGCATTCGCCGAGCAGCCTCGCGAGCTGCCTGAACTGCAGGGAGAAGTAATCCGACCAAAATGCCAATAATGGCGATAACAACAAGTAGTTCAACCAATGTGAACCCATACCGTCTCTTACGATGACGCATACAAAACCCTTTCAAATGAAAACGACAACTAACCATAGTGTGTGCCCCGTTAGCGGGGCGTAAAGGAAGGTTAACCATCACAAGTTCTAACAAATTCGTGTTCAGAGGTCAAGAAAAATAGTTTTTTTTTCTTAACTTGATCGAATAGTTTTGTTTGCGAGGCAGATTCCTGAGTACGAAGGCGAGCGAAAGGCTGAAATCAACGAGTAGCACGGCCCCCTAGTCTGTACGAAACTCGGGCCAGGGGCCCAAGCTACGGTAAGCTAACTCCTGCCGCTCGCTTTAGGGCATTTCGCTCGCTCTTAACAAACATTCCTGAACCAACAAATCATGCTCCAAGGAATATGCATAGTTGCTCTCTCCGTGAATGGCAGCAGCCAAGCTCTGTAAATCACCGTCATAACGTCCCGTCATCTTGGGTAGTTCGACAAGCTGCGTGCCCTTGCGAAAAACACCGCGAGGCTGGTCGAGAGTAAGCGTAAGTTGCGGCGGCTCGAGCGGCAAAATTTCAATGGAACCGTTTGTACCGCAAACAATGAATTGGCGGCGCCGGTTGCCATCGATCTCCACCACGCTGCTGCGAATCGAGGCAGTGGCTTTTGGATACCGAAAAACCGCCATGCAGTTATCGTTCAGCTTATCGAGTTCAGGAAAGGTGTTGCTGTTGAAGGGTGTTATCGATTGTGGTTTACCGAGCAACGTGACCACGGCGTCAATCAAATGGCAACCAAGTTCAAACATGGAGCCTCCTGGATAGCGAGCCAACGCCGCCCTTTCGCTCGACGCAAGTTTTTTGCTCATCACACCATGAATCTCAAAGATCTCTCCCAACCATCCTTGCTTGACGGCATTGAACAAAAACTGAAAGGCCGAGTTGCTACGAAACATATATCCCAGTTGAATGATCCGCTGGTTGTCCGACGCAATTTTGGTGACTCTTCGAAAATGTTCCATCGATGCGCCAGCCGGCTTGTCCAGATGAATGTGCATGCCTGCCGATAGACACTTCTCTGCCATACTGAGCAGCTGATCGATGTCGGTTTCAACAAAAACGAGCTGCAGGCCCGGCTGAGCCAGCAACTGCTCGACGGTCATCCAAGAAGAATTGGCGAAGGCGCCCGTGCCTTGAACTCGCTCCTTTTGGGCAGGATCCTCTTCGACGACTCCGACCAATTCGAAGAGCTCGCTCATTTTCTTTAGGGCCTCGAGCTTTCCACCGGCGTGACCATGCTTTGTACCGATCTGTCCCACGCGGATGCGGGCTTTGGACTGCCCATACACGGTTGAACTCCAATGAGACGCGATCAGCGAACTGGCGACGAGAGGAGCAACGCTTGAAAATGATTTCTTTGCAAAATCGCGACGGGAGTGTGTATTCATGGCGATCCAATATCAGAGGGAAACCGGCAACAGACCAAAACAAATTGTAACCGCTGCTCAACAGCCATGGTCGTTTAACCCCGAGCCGCAGGCGACGGCCGTACACTTGCCCCCAATTCGTTTAACCCTGAGCCGCAGGCGACGGCCGTACGCCGCCAGCTCTCTGACTAACTACCCCGATTTGCGATCGCAAGCGCCCGAATCAAATAGCCCAGCTCATCATCCACCTCCGACGCATTCGAAACCGTCGAAGCGATATGCACTTTGACTATCTCCCGAAAT
This sequence comes from Pirellula sp., assembly GCA_043757445.1. Taxonomy (GTDB): domain Bacteria; phylum Planctomycetota; class Planctomycetia; order Pirellulales; family Pirellulaceae; genus JBKCUI01. Next base: position 10,715 of record JAYVPJ010000133.1, read on the forward strand.
CGTTTTCGCCAGCGATGAATGGTGGCTTTAACAACATCAATAGAAACACCGAGCCTTGCCGCCAAATCGGCATGCGAAAGTTCTATCGAATCTCCACTGAGCCAGGGTCGGATTAACTCAAAACGAGCTGCCTGGTCTGTTCCCAATTCCAATTCGAGATCCTTGAGAGAGTGCTCGAGGATCGACATAGCCCATTGTCGATCAAAGTAGGCATCAGGCGGCATTGAGCCAAAGGATGTCGTGTTCCGCGACGATTCATCGACTTGATCGACTGCAATATGCGAAACCAACCCGCCTCGCTTTTCGGCCATTTGTTTTGCTCGATCATCGGCCAAAAAGTGCTTCACGGCCCCGAGAAGATAGCTTCGAAACTTCCCGCGAGATTGGACCACGGAGTCCAAGGACCTTCCCTCGAGCAACGTCGCAAAAAAAGCATGGGTCCAATCGCGAGCGTTTTGATCATGGTGTGTATAGGACTCTATAAATGCGAACACTGGTCCATAGTAACGATCGCAGAGTTCCTTCAGCGATTGCTTGGCCTCTACTGTTTCGCCGCGAGCAGATAGGACGTGCGTCCATTGGGTCGTCATGAACCGGCGCTCATCACGACCAATCCGAACGGGTGGATCCGTCATCGGCTAGACTCCGCAAAGGCCCTGTATTCGCCAAAGACACTCGCAACTTGGAAAAGCGGCTTCTTGTTACTGTTTTGCGCTCCCCATATCCCCGCATGGAGTTGACGTTCAATTCGAAGCTTGCATGCCTGTGCGGTTTTGGGGTCTGGAAATGCAAAGGCGAGAGTTGCGGTCTGTCCACGAGTTAGATCATACGAAACCACTTCAGATCGTTCGCCAGGAAAGAAACACTTCCCCGAAAAGCTTTCGGATGCGAGGACTTCGGCATCGGGCAATAGGGGCGGCCCCTCGAATGCAACCAAAAATTTCCATTGAGATGCGCTTTCCGTGCTCTCATCAGACTCACCACGTTCTGCAACGATTCCACCCATACCCATGAAAGATACCCCATCAATGACATCGATGACTAGAACATTCTCCTTGGTCGATATCGTCGCGATGTCCAAGTTCAAATAATGCCATTCCGGAATGGCAGGTTGTGGCACCGTAACGTCGTACAGCACAGTGACTGGTTTTCTCGTTAAGCCCAGCGACAAGTAGACAATCACCAGCCCAAAAAAGGTCCATAGAGTCACTGCAAATGCTTTCAACATGAAATGAAGCACTAGCTCAACTGGGTGTGGAGTTTTATTCGCAAACCTAGGATCGGGTCGAGTTCTTTCAATCCATTTCTTGATGGACCAAACCCCCAAAACTGGAGTTGCAATGCAAAGTACCAGTACGAGAGTCACTTCCAGAGACTCTACAAATTCAGAGGCACTCGAATGGACTCGGAATAATAATTTGGATGCAAGGAAAAAGAACAAGCAGGCTGCAAGAGTGAAGGGCCAAAACGTGCTTGCGAGGACAGCGGTGATCAAGCCGTTCCTTTGTCCGCTTCGTCCCAGATACTGCAAATGAAAAATGCCGAGCAGTGTACCTGGAATACCAAACCACGCTGCGATCGTAGCTAAGTAGGCAGGGATTCTCTCCATGCCGACATCTAGACTTATAGCAATTGCAATAGGGAGCAAGATCGACGCAATCACCAACGCGATGGCAACCGTAGATCGGTAATCAAAGCGAGGCTGAGAGTTATCTAGTATAGGGGGCATCGTAGCGGACGCTTGTATACTTATTCTTTTTTCGCTAGCCTGACCACTTAGAAATTCCACTTGCGTTCGCACTTCATTAGCACTTTGTTGCCGCCGCTCGCGATCCTTCTCGAGTGCTCGCATGACAACCTTATCAATGCGAGCATCCAAGGATTTAGACCGTTCCGATGGAGCTGAGAATCTTCCAAGTGGTAGTTCGCCGGTAAGCATTTCATAAAACACAACACCCAACGAAAAAATATCGGCGCGATGATCGACATCGGCTGGTCGTTCGACTTGTTCGGGTGCCATGTAGTGCGGTGTGCCAATGGTTGCCCCCGTCGCGGTCAGTCCTGTCTTGTCATCCACGCCAGCAAATTTAGCGATTCCAAAATCAGCAATTTTCACGCGACCTTTGGTATCCAATAAAATGTTCTCGGGCTTGATATCGCGATGAAGTACCCCCTCGTCGTGTGCAAACTGCAAGGCTTCACAGATCTTTGGAATGACGCTCAAGGCTTGCTGTGGAGTGAATCGTGCTGACGCAAAGGCCTGCCGAAGATTGACGCCATCGACATACTCCATGATCAAGTAATAGAGTCCACCGGCTTGACCGAAATCGTAAACGCCGACAATGTTGGGGTGGTTGAGTCGAGCCAGCAGTCTCCCCTCTCGCTCGAATCGTTCTGCAAACAATGGCTCACAAGCCAATCGAATGGGCAGGATTTTTAAGGCAACGATTCGTTCCAATTGCGGTTGTCGGGCTTTGTAGACAGCTCCCATCCCGCCCTGTCCAATCAGCTCGAGTATTTCCAATAGCGGGAATGCCGCTCGGATGGTTTCCAGGTCAGGTGGCGATCGATCCGCCAACGGCAAATCAGCTCCACCTGTACTCATGGCCACGAACTGCATCAAACAATGGGGACATAGGCCACCTGGTGCGCCTTCCGAAATTATAGAAGAACACTTCGGACAGAGTTTTTGGGACGTTTCTAATACCATGGATGCACCAACATTTAGGGAGTCTTGAAACGATGGAAACGCTGGTTCGTTCGGCTGGGGACAGCCGAACCCTACGTGACGCTTCAAGAATACTTGAGGAATTGCGGGCTCTAGGTGACGCGAATTCAGCGACAGCAAAAAGATGCCGCCTAAATCCATCACTCGCTTGCGGCTCGCGCTAGGCCAGCCGGCTCAGACGTCGAATGAGCCACTCCATGGACAAACACCCAACAATGAGTGCCATCAAGATCCCCATTAGCCGCTGTTGGAATTCGCGGTCCGGCGCCCCCGGCAGGTAGTTGGTCTGGTCGCGAGAATCGATCGATTTCGGAAGCGATGTCATTGAAGTCAAACTTGATGGCAACGATTGCCCCGTCAATAGGGAATCCATGCCGACCCAATACTTCCCGCCTGTCCTGCTTGCCAACTCGCCTAGCAATGGATCATTGCGTTGCGGTCGTTGAATCTCCAACGCAGGGACTCGCACCGTCACTTGCTGGGTCAACAATTGTTGATCGGCCAATCCACCGACCGGCAATTGGACTTCATAGGTGCCGGTCGTTTTGGTAAAGAACTGGCCCAAGTAAACGCCAGGCTGTGAGGGGTCTGGAATCGGTGTCAACACTAATGGCGTGCTGCGGCCCGACGGCTCGAGGAGCTTCGCTTTCACATCCGGCAAAATCGTCGGTTGGAATTGGGCATCTCTCAAAACCGCTCGCACCATGACTTGCTCTCCAACAATCGCTTGTTGTTTATCCAACAACAAGATGCCTCGGTCTGAATCTCGCATCAATCTGCCCTGGCCAGCCCATCTCACGAACTTAGTGTAATACGTGTCAAAGAATCCTTCGCCGACATCCCGCAACCGCCAAAACTCGCCACTGCCTTGGAATGCAACACGTCCAGCTCCGTAGAACTGTGTCGCCAAGTAAATTGGCTTCTTCCCGCTCTTCATCGTCGTTGGATCGGAAAAATAGGCTATCGGAGTTGCTCCTGGCTTTGGTTCATAGCATTCAAAGTAGCTATAGACGCCGCGGAATCGATCCCAAACTTTGCGACTATCCTCAATGCTTTTAGCAACCTCGACAAAGTCCGCTTGCCAGGCATCGCCCGCAAATTCCAATGGCCAAGCCGTCTCCGAGTCGAAGCGTCCTATCGAAGCCAATAGAGGGCCCCGCGAATTGACTACAAGCGGAGATAGATTTCGCATGATTTCAGCCGTGCGATTTCCGTTTCCTTGACTGCCTGCCCATTTCGGCGTCGAAACAGGGCCGGCGACAATCACTAACCCACCGGCTTGTTCGCTGATCCATTTTTCCAAAATCTCTACCTGATCCGTTTTGAGCGCAGACCAGTCGGCATCAAAACCAATCACACAATCATACTGACTCATCTCAACGCGAGTCTTGGGGAACTCAGTCAAAAGCTTTTTCGCTTCTTGCGAAACGCCCTGACCACTCGTCTGCAGCAACACATGCGACTGCACCGTTGGATCTCGAAAGAGTAAATTCCGAACAAATTGATACTCCCGAGTTGGACCTCCGGCAATAATCAACACGGTCGACTTTGGTTCGACGACTCGAACTTCGCTCTCAAGGGCGTTGTCCATCGGATTCGAATCTTGTTCGGGCGGCAAGGCCTTAACCTCGTAGATCCAAGATCCGATTTCGCGTGGCAAGATATCAAAGGCTACGCTAGACATCGTATCATCGGATTCCAGGGTAATCGTCCTCTCCTCTTCGATTGCCATTCCAGCATTTTTCTGAGCACCGGAGCGACGCCGCAACTGCACGGTAATCTGTTTTCCCTCCAAGCCTGACGCCTGCAAGAGCGCAGTCAGTCGAAATCGATCGCCAGGGAAAACTCGCTTGGGCGCTTCGATATCAACGGTGCGAACATTCAGAGGGTTTCTGGCCGAACCCATACCAACAGTATGAATCGGAACGCCCTGAAGCGTCGCCTCCGAAATCGTCATAAGCGGATCAATACCTGCATTGTATCGCCCATCAGAAATCACAACAATTCCGGCCAACGGTGAACCCCGTTCCTGCTCCAAAATGCTGTTGACGGCATCACCCAATCGCGATTCCGATCCCGTGGCTGCCAGCTGCGTTTCCCAGATTACTGCGTTCGGCTCCGTTGGCAAACTCGCTTCGCTTTTTTCGCTCAGGGTCTTCTGCAATGAACCTGAGCCCGATTCCGGTGGAGAAAAACTCCAAAGACTCCGCCACGGAATTTGGTCCGCTCGAAGTATGGCCGTCGATATCATGACAAACCCAGAAATCACTCCAACCACGGAGGCCACTAAGACATAAGGCCACAGAGGACGCAGATCACCGTACACACGCGCAATCAAGGACGCACTACCCGCCAACGCGCCAACGATCGTGAGCACCGTACCAGCCAATGCAAGTCGGCTTAGCCATCGCCAAAGCGCCACTCTCGCGTCGTCCGACTCCGTTTCTGTCTTGGCTTGTTTGGGTTTTGCAAACGAAGCCACCGCGCTAGGCCTCGCGCTCTGATCGAAACGATAAACGCTAACATCGTGGCGTTGTTGCAGCTGCTTAAGCAAAGGCGATTGTGCAAAGATCTGTTGCACCGCCGAAATCCGACTCGTCGAACCCAAGGACACCTTCCCAGTGTCGTCTTCTTGCGGCATCGACATGCTCAAGCTTGTATCCACAAGTACTGCGAGCCGCGACGATCGGGTAACACGTTGTTCCGTCCTCTTCTGCAAGTCGAAAAAAAAGAGGAGTATCCCAAGCAGGGCAAGCAATCGCAACGACAACAGTGTCCAACCAATACTTCTGGGCAATTCCACCCAATCCTTGCGATACCAATAAACAACATACGACACCAACCCGATTAAGCAACACGCCAGAACAAACCAGTGAAGCCACTGATCCATCTGCTCAATGCGCATCCACTGATAGAAGACTCGCATGTCTTCTTGTGCAAAGCATCGAAAGGTGTCGATCGGAAAAACAGGCATGGGATGAAGTTTGAAGTTTGAAGTGTGGAGTGTGGAGTGTGGAGTGTGGAGTGCGATTTTTTTTGCTTAAGCCTTAAGCCTCACCATCGGTAAATGATACGATGCGCTCCAGGCGAGCCACTGCTCAAACAGCAGCAGTGCTAGGAGCATGGCCATCAAGAGCATGTTTCGATTGGCGAAACCAGCCAATGCAGTATTCGCGCCAAGCGACTCAGAGGATTTGTAAACAAACTTGACTCCGTTTAAAGTACGGTTCAAATCGATGAGCGCAATCTTTTCGGTTTCGCCCTCGACTGGCGGAACGTTGCGTGCCATGTTCTTGACGACGCGATCCCCTTGAATGGTGGTCCCCCACCACTCGAAATTTCCTGCAGACATGATCGCTCGAATGGATTCATCGGTATCTTGATTGGACTGGGCATTCAAGGAAGCTTGAAACGCGGATTCGCCGGCTGGCGACGCGTTGAGACTCAGCAACGCCTTGACCCCAATCCCATTTGGCGGTGGACATAGCACTTGAATTTCAGGAAGCATTTCTTGCGAAGAAAAATCCCATCGCATGGGTGTTCCAGCAAAACGAGCGGCATCTGGCGCTTGAAAAGAAGACAGATAGCCCACCATTTTGAGTGCTGCCACCACAAACGTTGGATCTTGTGCCCAATCCGTCCATTGTCGGTCGAAAGCCGTTAAACCAAAAAGGACACGCCCCAGGCCGATGGAATGGTCCAAGATGAATGGCCGGCCATTGCGTAGCGATGCCACTTGCTTCCAACGCGGCCCGATGTTCTTACCGTTGCCCGCGGTTGCGTCGCCCAAATCCTTTTCGAGTTCTAAATATCGCCGAATGCGTACACGACTAAACGGGGAATTGTTCAATCCAAAAAAAGGCTCGAAGATCGGGTGATTGTCCGCAATCAAATCCGGCTTGGTGTCGCCAGCCACTTGCGGTAGATCGACCGGTCCCTTAACAGTGAATGGAACCAACGGTGTTGTATTCTCAGCCGCAGCAATCGGCTTGGTCCAAACAACGTTGTACCGCAAATAGTCGGCCATCGACATTTGCTCGCCAAAAAAAACGGCTAGCCCACCTCCCTGCGAAACATACTTGTGCAAGTTCTCAAGTGCACGAGGATCGAGCGAAGGGACTGCTTGCATAATGATGCAAGCATAATGTTGAATCGCTGCCAAGTCAGAGTCTCTCAAAAACTCGGCTCCTTCGCGGGACATCACCAGCCCGGTCTTGGCGTTGCCACCGGGACTCAGTGCTGATTCGAAAAAGAAAGAATGCTTGCCCGACGAGTCTCCGTCAATCAACAGGACGCGTAGTCCATCTTGCAAATCCAGTACACAACGAGCACTGTTGTCGGCATTCAAAGAGTCCGGCGGCAATACCGCTTCGACGATGTGAGAACCGCTTTTTGGGAAAAGAACTTGTACATGTCGAGTGATCAATTCACCCGGCTCGATGCGATCGATCAACACCGGCGGCAACTCTGTCAACAAACCAGAGAATGGTGAGGTCGGCATCGGCTCCAATTGACGATTGCCATAGTCGACGGAGTTAACTCGCACCGTTACGTTCCTGACCGGCGCGATACCATTGTTTCGAACAGCGATATTGATCATTGCTGGAACCCCAGCGGCTAGAACCTCTTGCTGTGGTAAGACCGAAACGAGTGTAAGATTTTCGTGACGTTCCGGCACACAATCGATCAGCTGAAGCTCCACATTTGCATTGGGTATAGTCTGCAATTGTTGTTTGAGAAGGGCTGGATTGCCCCAATCCTTCGTACGAAAGTCGCTCATCAGGTAGACGATGGCTTTTTCCGAAGTGGCTTGTTGCAACAGAGGCGAAATCAACTCGATGGAATCGCCCAATCCAGAATCGAGAGAACTCGGTGTCGTGGAATTGATCTTGCTCAACAAGTTGGTCGGGTCAGAGGGAATGGTACGCGAGAGCAGCTCGGCGATCGTGTCCGCTTGAGGTGCTGAATTCGTGGAGACGGGGCCTTGAGTATTTGCTGTCTTTGTCGTCTCCGCATCGGCGACGGCGCTCGATTTACCTTTTTTGCTTTTGGCCGAAGCGAGAGAAGCTCGCGAGGCCCGAATCACGGTCAACAGGTGAGAGCCGTCTTGCGTATTTGCATTGGCTGCGATCGACTGTACGGCGCTCAGGGCCGATTGGTAAGCAGTACCCTTGGTGGATGTATCGCTCATCGACGCAGAGTCGTCGAGAATGACATAATGGTGGGTTGTCGATTGACCGATCATCGCGAGCCAACGCGATCCGCTAACCCATTGTGCGAGCATCGCGACTGCAATAGCCACCGCCAACATCCGCGATGCGATGAGAAGGGCTTGTTTCAGCCAGACCCAACGACGGAGTTTGCGATAACTTTCCAGCAGGAATTCCATGGCTGCCCACTGCGTTCGACGTTGGCGCACCAAGTTGATCAAATGGATCAACAATGGAAGGAGAACCAGCAGGAAACCCCAGGCAAGTGGTTGGAATACAAATTGCATCGTCGTTTACTTTTTCCTCATATGGGCCATTCGCGACGTCAGATAGGCCGTCAATGCTGCGTCCATGTGCCGACTTGTGCGGATAAGCTGATAGTCGATTTGGTAGCTTGCGCAAGCATGTCGTACACGATCCAGAAAACGCTGCAAGGATGCCAGGTAACCCTCACGCAATGCACGAGGGTTGCAGGTCAGAGCGTCGGGCGATTCCATCCCCTCGAATCGCGTTGGGTCATTGAATGGAAAGTCTAGTTCATCGTCGTCCATAATATGAAAGACCAGGATGTCGTGGCCGGACCGTTTGAGCGCCGCCAGACCTTTGAGCGTTTCCACTTCACTTCCTAAGAAATCGGAAGCAATCACCATCAGGGAGCGTTTTGGATAAGTCTCGTTGATCTCGCGAAAGACCTTGGTCAAATTGGTTTTGTCTTTTGGAGTCGTTTGCTGCAGGGAACGAAAGATGCTCTGCAAATGCGAACGATTCGACCTCCATGGAAGCCTTGACTGGATCTTTTGATCAAATACGGTCAGACCCACGGCGTCTTGTTGGCGAAGAGTGAGGTACGCAAGGCACGCACAGATGGTGGCCGCATAGTCAAATTTATTGAGCGATCCTCGACCGTAGGACATGCTCGCCGATCCATCTAACAAAAGAGTGCACCGGAGACTTGTATCCTCTTCGTATTGTTTGATGTACAAGCGATCTTGGCGGCCCCAAACTTTCCAATCGATGTGCCGTAAATCGTCGCCAGGAACATATTGACGGTGCTGCACGAACTCGACCGACTGGCCGAAGTAAGGGCTCCGATGCATGCCCGACAAAAAGCCCTCAACGATATTGCGTGCCCGAAGCTCCATCGACGCAATGCGTCGAATGGCTTCAGGATGCAAGTATTCTTTGGAATCGGGCATCGCGTAGCA
>JAYVPJ010000134.1:0-19772 GCA_043757445.1 Pirellula sp.
CGGCAAGCCGCTCATCAGACTAAGGTCAACCGACGCCGAACCGGCCATGCCAAATGATCCAAAGAAGAACGATCCGCTGCCGTTCTTTAGGTCGACGATTCCATTGCCAAGAGAGGCAGATACATTGTTGGCTGAAGCCGTAACAACTGGACTATTGTCGGCCCGCAACCCGAATCCGAATTGAAAATTACCTCTGAGACTCTGCCCCAGGACATTAACGTCGATGCCAATGAGGCTTACAGATGCAGCGGTCCCGTTGAAAAAGGTTGATATCTGGGTTACACCTACAGCGTCGGCTACGCGAAGTTGAGACCCGCCAGCTGGACGGGCCGGATCGGCCACAACCAGCTTCAAACCCACGGGCGAATGTACCGGAATGAGTCGTTTTCCGTTCGATAAATTCTGCACGTCCAGTTGCGCGAAGGCACCTGTCGAGCCCGTCGATGTGACTACATCGAAAGTCGTACCGATAGCCGGGTCGTAGCCGCCTAATAGTTTGACCGTCAATGAACCGTCGAATTTGGCAGAGTCCGGAACTCGTACCTGGTCGTACTGCGTCCCAAGTACAGGTAATTTCGCTTACGTCTCCGGACTTTGCGACGCGGTACGGGACCGAGCCAGTCGACAATGTAACGCCAGCACATCGTTTCACGCGTGGACGTGGGCCGCCAATTAAACCTCAGTCCAGCCGCTGTCGGGATGTCCATTTATCGAATGCGTCGTCGCTACGGAGAACTTTTGCGAGAAGAGGTTGCCGCGACGATCGGTGACACGGCGAATATTGATGATGAAGTCCGTATATTAATGCGGATCGTTTGCGGTCAAGCAAAATGATCGCTGTCCGCCCTTACAAACTTCTGCAACAGATCGGTGAAGGAGGCATGGGGGTCGTGTACATGGCCGAGCAGACATATCCGTTCAAGCGACGCGTGGCCTTAAAAATCATCAAGCCTGGAATGGACATCGACACTCGCAGCGACATCTATTCGCTCGGAGTACTACTTTATGAGCTATTAACTGGCGAAACGCCTTTCGATCGCAAGCGACTTCGCTCTGTTGCCTTTGATGAGATGATGCGAATTATTCGCGATGAGGAACCACCACGGCCAAGCGTGAAGCTTACTACAAGCGTAATAATAGCCTCTGTGTCCACAAATCGTAGCACGGAGCCCCAAAAACTAAGCAAGCTTGTGCACGGTGAATTGGATTGGATCGTTATGAAAGCCATGGAAAAAGAACGATCGCGACGCTATGAAACACCCAACGCTTTTGCGGACGATATCCAACGATTCTTGAATCAGGAAGCGATTGCTGCCCGGCCAACTTCCTCCGCTTATCGGCTGAAGAAGTTTGTGATGCGCAATCGAATTTTGGTTGGAGCTGGATCATTGATTGCCGCAACTTTGCTGTTAGGCTTCGTCACGAGCACATGGCAAGCTATCGTTGCCAATCGAGAACGTACTAAAGCTAATCAGGCGAGTCGTAAAGCGATCCAAGCCAGAGAACGCGCAGAGCGAGCCGAAGATGAAAGTTCAAGGCAATTGGCCATTTCCAGGCATCACGAAGCCGCCACGAACGCTCTGAGCGAAGAACTTACTCACGGGAAAACTAAGTTGAGTCGTCAGAAGGAAGAGCTCCGCAAATCTCACTACGCAGCGTCGATGAACTTGATTCCGACTGCATGGCAAGCGGCGAACATTAAGCGTGTGGCAGAACTACTTGAAGATCAAAAGCCTGATGCTGGAGAAGAAGATCTGCAAGGCTTTGAGTGGCACTACTGGGATCGATTATGCCATCCCGAGAAGGTATCTCGAAGTCTCGGACAAGGGTTTACCGGTCGCATGGGGTACGCGGATGAGGGTGTCGAATTCTTCAGTGGCAACGGTCAGCGATTCTTTTCTCTCGGGCGAGAAGTACGTGAGGGATACGGAGACAGCTGAGAAGAAATCCACGATTTCAGGATGCGATCGATCGTCAAGAGTGTTCTTCAGTCCAGACGGCTGTCGCATCATTGTCACATTCAGTTTGGGCGCACTTCGGACCCCGGAGGTGCGGGATATAGCTGCGAGCAAACTGATGTTCCGGTTGGAAGGGGTCGATTGTAGAGCATTGCCGCGCAGGGGTATTGCTTTTAGCCCAAACGGAAAACGCATTGCAACTGCAACGATGGTACCGAGCAAAGGAGCTGACACACAGATGACTGGAGTAGTAACGATTTGGGACGCCACTACTGGCCGTGAGTTCTTGAATCTCTCCTGTCCGTGGATCGCTCTTACTAGCGAGATTGAATTCAGCCCAGACGGTTTTCACTTGATTGCTCGAAGTCACACGGCCATCGAAGACCTTCTTCCCGGATCTGCGACGTTAAATATCTGGGACGCGATTTCACTTTTTGAGCCAGCCGAGTTCGACGAGGAAAACGTCGGCTTCAGCGAGGGTCTTGGCGAAATCCTCGCCTCGATTAAAGAAGCCGTGGCCCGCACCGTCGTAGTCGGCGGTGATGGCGATCATATCCGTTGAGGTAAAGCACAATGTCAGGCCGTCGTTCGTAACCACCACGCAAAGTCACTTCTTCGGCGATCGCAAAGGGCGATGACGCGGTTTTGCGTTTTGCGTTCAGAGCGGGGTTGTTCAGACATGGGCATCCTCTGGTGGTTGGTTCACGCGCAGACGCGAAAGGAAATTTAAAGACATGGATCATTTCTGCACCTTCGCGTTCTTCGCGGCTTCACGTGAGACTAGTCGTATCCTGCCGGTGAGGAGTTCCTGCATCATAGCCTGCTTGAGGGCACTGGTCTTTGCTTCCTCGAGCGGTCCTTCCTCGCCACTATGTTCCTCTGGCGTGGTTCAGATCAACTATCCCCGCCGTACGACCAGCACGATACCGGTGACGATGGCAAGCACAGCCAAGATGTTGCCGCTGTGATTGAACTGCACATGAAGAAGCGGAGCCGATAGAACTCCGTACAAAATTAGCCATATGGCGAGCAGAATCATGCCCAGATTGCTAGGTGCCTTCATATAAACTCCAATTGGAAAAAAGTGTTGCGTCGTCGGCGTTGTCAGCGTTGTCAGCGTTGTCAGCGTTGTCTAATAGCTCAAGCATTAGAATTCGGTTGGGTCAGTAAAAAACGCGAGTTTCGCCATCATAACGGTTACGATAAACGGACGGCCTACGGATTGCTAGCCCAACCGCCCCAACAAGGCATTCCACATCGCGTAACACCCAACTCAATGCAAACTCGCTTGCAGTCGCCACGTTGGTCGCGTGAGTATCGTCGCTCAGCCGACGGATTGGCCAGACACGCTGATAATTCCGGTAAGTTGTGGCTCAAGAACCGTTGACTGCGTTTTTTCGTTTTGCTTATTGCCGTTCGACTTCTGCTCACAAGCCGGCAAAATGAGCAGTGTGAATGCGATGAGAAGGTGACGATACAATTTCATGTTCAAGTTCATTCATTAGGCGACCTCAAACTCAGCGAGAGTCGTCCAAAACTGATCCAGTCGGTCGAGGACCTTTGTCCGAAAAGTCCCGGGAGCTAAACGAATGTTGCGACCAGTGTGCCGGGCGAGAGATTGCTCGATCACCTGGGGAGTCAATTGCTGGGGCGATGTCGCGACTGAGGTCAGCAGGCTTTTCCGCGTGAGTTTGGTTGACGCCTGTTCCAGTCTTGATGCTCCTTGCGATGGCAAGTAGATCGTGCCGTTATTGAAATCGACTGCAAACGCAATAACGCCGGGCAGGAAGAAGAACAGCAATCCCACCGTATCCAGTGCGACGACGCCCCAATCTAATTGACCAGCAGGTTGCCCTTTGCGTGCGGGGTACAGGATGGTGCCGCAGCCGACGGTAGTGATTTCGAGTAATCCGAATAAGCTGAGCGACAAAAATCGAGCACGCGACATTGGACGAGTCATCTGGATTCCTTGGCACGACAACGGGGCTGGGACCGAAGCCTTTACGGCACGTAATATGGACATATGGACCTGCGGATCGGTGGGCGAACGGTGTTTCTGGTACCAAACAGGTTCCTGTCGATCACAACGAACAGGTCACGGGATATAGTCGAAAATTGAGAATTCGATCAATATCAACTTCAGGCGAAGGGGAAACGAGCCCCACGATCGTCACCCTCAACTTGCATGTCTTGTTACCAGTCTCGCCATAGACGGGAACCTTGGGGACGGACGGGCGCTCCGCCTGGGTAAACGACTTCGTTTGCATTGGAAAAAGTGGAGACAGCCGGAGCCGCGCCCGTCCATCCAGGCAATCAATGTCTCATTGAGCTGCATGATGGACTATGTTGCAATGAACGCGATTTACCGTTGGCTTGACAAGACTAGGAAAACAATTCATGGACCACACGACCATGCACATCCGTCAACCGGAAATCACGTCCGGAGTATCGATAGGTCAATCGCTGATGGTCTAGCCCCATCAAATGCAAAATGGTCGCATGCAAATCATGGACGTGCACGCGGTTTTCCACGGCGTGCATTCCAAATTCGTCTGTTGCTCCAAAGGTCAGTCCACCCCGTATTCCTCCGCCAGCTAGTGCCATGGAGAACCCAGTGTGATGATGATCACGGCCAGGTTTGGTCGAGTCGTTTTTTTTGTTGATTTCCGAATAGGGAGTCCGGCCAAATTCGCCGCCCCAAATCACCAAGGTATCTTCCAACATCCCTCGCTGTTTTAAATCGGTTAATAGGGCCGCCGTTGCTCGATCGCTGTCAGCACACAATTTGCGGTGTTGATTGTCGTTGTCAGTATGCGTGTCCCATGGCTGTTTGTTCTTGTTGGTGACGTAGTAGACCTGCACCATGCGCACGCCGCTTTCCAAAAGCCGTCTAGCGATCAAGCAGCTATTTGAAAATGGAGTGTCGCCATACATTTCGCGCGTTTCTTTGGTTTCCGATCCGACTTCAAACGATTCACGAACCTCGCTTTGCATTTGAAAGGCCAGTTCCATCGCACGAATTTGCTCGTCAAATATCGCGTCGCTTTCGCGAGCCTGCATGTGCTTTCGATTCAGAGCTTGTAGTAAATCCAATTGCTGCCTTTGCTCAGCTCGGTCCAGCAGGGGATGCCGAATGTTGGCAACCATCCGGTCGACGTCTAAATCGTTGGTATCCACGGAGGTCCCTTGGTACTGGCCTGGTAGGAAGGAGTTAGACCACAATTGAGGTCCGACAACCGGCTTTCCCGGACTAAGCACTACGAACGATGGAAGGTTTTGATTTTCGCTGCCCAGTCCATACGACATCCATGAACCTAAGCTGGGACGTACGGGCTGCAGGTGACCGCAGTTCATCATCAACAAACCGGGTTCATGGTTTGGAACATCGGTGTGCATGGAACGGATTACGCATAGGTCGTCGGCATGTCGTGACATTTGAGGCAGCAGTTCGCTCATCACCATGCCCGACTCGCCATATTGTTGAAAACGAAACGGTGAAGGCATATAGCCAGAACCCTTCGATTCCTTGTACAGTTTTCCGGACGGTTGCTCCCCTTCGCGTTTTGCCAACATCGGTTTGGGATCGAAGGTGTCCACATGGGACGGAGCTCCGTTCATGAAGAGGAAGACAACTCGCTTTGCGCGCGGTCTGAAATGAGGAATTCCCAGGGGTGGTGTCTCGCCCGCAGCCACATCCGCCAAGCCTGCATTGGCCACCGCACTCAACCACCCGAGGGCACCAAATCCCGCTCCACAGCGATGGAGCATTTCTCGACGTAAAATCTTACTTGGATCCCACATAATTAACCCTCAATCAACAATCAAAAGTTCATTCGACGCGAGCAATACTTGCACGTATTTGGTCCATTGATGCAATGGATCGCCGCCATCATTTAAAAAAGCCATTCCCATTTGCAGTTCGTCATGGTCTGGTTGTCGGGAATAGATGGACGTATAAACTCTCTCGATACGATCCTCTACTCTCGAAGCATCCAGCGTGACCATTTTTTTGGCAAGCTGTTCACTTTGTTTGAGCATCCATGGACTGTTCAACGCGAAGAGTTTTTGAATCGGCGTCGTTGTTAGTGACCTTCGTTCGCTATGCGTGTTCGGATCCGGGAAGTCAAATTGCACTAACAAAGGATCCAATTGAAATCGACTAATCGAACTATAGAGTGTTCGGCGGACGTCGCTGGGCTTGCTCGCTTGAATGGAGCCTTTGGCAAACGAATAGTCGATTTCGCCGGCAGCAATCAACAGACTATCTCGCCACGCTTCGACGCTTAGCCGTCGCCGGTTCGCTCGCCAGTACCACTGGTTGGCGGCATCTACCCCCTGTTTTTCAGAGTCGATTATGCTCGATTGCTGATACGTTGCCGACAGTACAATTTCGCGATGCAACCACTTGAGCGACCAGCCATTTTGCATGAAGCGAACCGCAAGATCATCCAACAACTCAGGATGGCTCGGTGGCTCACCCAGTTTCCCGAAGTTGCTTGGCGTCCCTACCAGTGGTTTTCCAAAGTACTGACCCCAAACGCGATTCACGATGACACGTGCCGTCAATGGATTGGCTTGCGAGACAATGGAATCCGCCAGCTCGAGCCGCCCGCTTCCACTCTTGAAGGCGATTTTCTCGCCACCCGTGAGTGCCCGAGGAAAACCGCGTTCGACCAATTGTCCTTCGTTCTCGACATTGCCCCGTATCATTACCTTGATATCGCGAGGCTTAAGATCGCGAATGACATGCATCGATTGCGCGGGATCCTTGGCATGTCCATCCTTCGCCTCTACCGTATCGTCGAGTGGCAAGTTTAACATCTCGGTACCGGCAAAGACCCCTGCCAATGCATAGTAGTCTTCCGTTGGAATAGGATCGTATTTGTGATCGTGACATCTCGCACACGCAACCGTTATGCCGAGCAAGCCTCGAGTCACGGTATCGACGCGATCCTCCCACTCCTCAGCCATCACGTCGGGTGCATTGCGACGATAGTACTTTGGCCCAAGACCGATGAACCCTAAAGCTACCCAATCTTGCCGATCGTTTGGCAACACCAAGTCTGCGGCCAATTGCAATCGAACGAATTCATCATAGGGCATGTCGCTGTTGAACGCTTGGACGACCCAATCCCGGTACAGATAAGCGTTTGGGAAAAATAGAGATTTGTCATCGCCAACAATGTGTGCCTGGTCTTCGGCATAGCGAGCGACATCCAACCAAACACGCGCCCACCGCTCTCCGAATCGAACGGATGCAAGGAGCGCTTCAACACGATCCTCGAACGCAGTGGGTGAGTCGTCCTGAACAAACGATCTGACTTCCGATTCCGATGGTGGCAATCCGATAATATCGATCGACGCTCGACGGAGCAAAGTGTGACGGTCTGCAATCTCGTTTGGCGATAGTCCCTTCGACTCAAGCTTGCCCAAGATGAATGCATCGATCGGACGTTGGATCCAAAGCGGTGTGTTGGTGTTGGGCGATTCATGCCGCCTTGGTTTCTGGAAAGACCAAAAGGCGGTGGCTACATTCCAATCCATTTCTGGCAACACACTTGCAGGCAAGGCATCCGCCTCGCGCGGATCCATCGCGCCATCTACGATCCATTTTTGAAAATCCGCTATGACGCTTTCGCTGAGTTTACCCCTGGGGGGCATCTCGACCGACTCGTACTTCAACGCGGAGACGATGGAGCTCGATTCAAGCTCTCCCGGAACGACCCCGGGCCCGCTTTCACCGCCGATGCGAATCGCCTCGCGCGTATCTAGACGAAGCCCGCCATTGATCGACTTCGAAGAGGCAGAATGGCATTCGTAGCAGTGTTCGACCAAGACCGGGCGGATCTTCTTTTCGAAGAAGGCGGAGTCAGCTGATTCGTCTGCTTGCAAATGCGAAACGAATAGGAAGACGGCGATAAAGCCGAAAAATGATAGCGATACGGAGATACGGATCATTCCGATCTTTTAGCCAAAAGAACAAGGCGGAGGCGGGACTGGACGCTTGGTTGTACATGCTCGGAGGCCGAAATTCAATTGGAATTGAAGTTCTTTGATTTGATCGTTGTGGCAGTGTCGCTCTGCGACACTGAATTGCCGAGTCGCGGAGCGACGTCGGCTACAGCCGGACCTACGTAAACAGTTCCGCGATCGGTTTGCCTCGATCCGTAATCGGTACAGGGCGGTCGCCGTCATAGAGCTCTTCGCTAGGATCAATGCCCAATGCATGGTGGATCGTCGCATGGAAATCGGGAATCGATACCGGTCGCGATACGATCTTGCGACCAAGTTCGTCGGTAACGCCGATGGCTTGCCCCAGTTTTAAGCCTCCACCGGCCAGTAGACCGCTGAAAGCAGCCCCTTGATGACCGCGCCCGCCACCGCCATCAAACTCAGGCGGTCGACCAAATTCCGTGGCCACCACCACCAATGTTCGATCGAGTCGCTTTCTCGACTCAAGATCCCTCAACAAGGCAGCAATCGCTTGATCGAGTTGATCGATCAACACATGCTGCTGAAATTGGCCTTCGTTATGGGTATCCCAGCCCGTACCATTGATGAAATTCAAATTGAACGAGACCTCCACAAATCGAACCCCCGACTCAACTAGCCTCCTGGCAAGCAAGCATCGTTGCCCAAATTCGCTGCCGTATTCCTTTCGCAACGCCTCGGGCTCGGACTTTAGATTGAATACGCTCATGAAATTCGGACCGGTCAGTTTGGCACCCGCATCCGAGGCCGCAACGTAGTCTTGAATGCGTTCATCGTCGGCATTCCGTTCTGCATATTCTTTTCGAAGTTTTTCAGTCAATTGGTTACGGCGCTCATACCGATTATTGGACAAACCGGTCGAACGTCGAAGGCCTGCGGGGCCAAGTTCAGTATCGGTCAAATAGACATAGCTATGCTTAGCGCCCAAAAAACCTGGACCGCGCGATGCGCTCGGATATCCGGCAACGACATACGCCGGTACGCCATCACCGTTTGCCCCCAATTGATGTGAAACGATAGAGCCGATCGATGGATAAACGGTCGAGTCGGCTGGAGGGCGACCCGTGTGAACTCGATTGGTAGCCGCTGCATGCTCATCGACGACGTTGTGATTCAATGTTCGCACTACTGCGCAACGATCCAGTAGCTTGGCTGTTCTCGATAGATGTTCGCAAAGTTGAACACCAGGAATGGAAGTATCCACAGCCGCGTAATAAGAACCTGGGTCTTTGCGGCCCGTGCTAACTCGCTTCGGATCAAACGTATCCACATGACATGCGCCACCGCCGAGCCAAAGAAAGATGCAACTATCAGCCGAAGCGGCACGCCGGTCTATCGCAGAAAAACCAGCGTTTACCGCCGATTCCTTCGAGGTCGCACAACCGAGTGCTCCCGCACCTGCCATCCACTTTAGATATTCTCGTCGTTTCATTTCAGTTCACTCAATGTGATAGGCTGCCAGCCGGTCCTACGGTAAAAACATGAATTCAGGACTATTGATCAACGCCCACGCAGCGTCTTCCATCCGCTCGCGCCAATCGGTCTCCAACCACTGCGTTGGAGTATCTCCTCGTAAGACTTCCTGTTCAAGCAACAGCTTGATTCGAGTCGCTTCAGGAACCAGATGATTGGCCCACGAAACGGCATTCCGTTTGTGGGATTCCAAAGCTCTGGACGGAGTCGTTCGATCGAGCTTTCTGGACTCGAAACCCGGTGCCAGCAATGCAAGAAAATCAGCTCGCTCATCGGGATTCGGTAGACGGCTGAGAATCGTCTGAAAAATTCGATCCACCAAATCCGTTACGGCGGCTGCACTCCAAGCCATTTCAGTAAACCGACTGTTGTCCGACAATCTTGCAAACTTGGTGGCTGATAGTCCGTTCCCGAGGATCAGCGACTGGAGTGGACTGGCCGACTCATCGCGTTGCGTCAAAGGAGTTGGTCGTGAGTCTCGCCAACCCAAGGACATCATCAAGTCACATACCTGTTGCACCGCCGGTAACATCAGCGCCGGTCGATCGCGATCGGTCGATGTCGAAGCCAATTGCCACGCACGATTTGGAAATCCTAAATGTAGAAACTGTTCAGGAGGACGGCGGCCTTCGGGGTCGAGCGACATAGGTTCAACATCCATCGGCTTTCCCGCGACTAAAAAGAGCGAGTCGATCGTTTGTTCCGCAGTTAAACGCCTTCTGGCCGGACCATACGCCAATTGCTTCGCTTTCTTTAGTGCTTCCATGTCTTTTTGAGGGAGCGGACTCGCTTGATAAACTTGCGAATTAAAAATCAATCGGGCTGCGTTCTTCAAATCGTATCCACCGACGATAAATTCGCGTTCCAGCAAATCTAGCAGTTTCGGATCGAGAGATTCAGCGGCCTCCCAACTGTCGATTGGATCGACCAACGCCCAACCCAGGTACCGATGCCATAAGCGATTCATAATCACCCTTGGAAACCGATTATTGGATGGCGAGGTAATGATCGCTGCAAATCGCTCGCGAGTATCCTTGCCGTTGCGGAGAGCAACCTCCGGTAAATCGATTTTTGGAAAAGACGCGAGATGCCAGTCTGGAGCAAGCTTGTCTCCGGCCTTAAGCGAAATCGTGATAAGCGGCTTGCGGCCATCGGGGTTCGGTGGAACGGTACTGGATGCAGGTAACACGAGTGTCTCGCGTTGCAGCATAGCCGCTAATGAAAATAGCTCTTCTTGTTTGAAAGGACTATTGGGTGAATCGTGACAACGAGCACATGCCATCTCCATTCCGAGGAACGCTTTGGTCAGGATCTGGGCCTTTGCGGCCATGGGCGCATCGTTTTGCGATGCCATGGCGAAACCGCCCGGACCACCAAAGAACTTGCTTCCTTCCATCAGACTAAGTTCCGTTGCAAATCGATCAAACGGCTTGTTGTCCAAAAAGGATTCGTAGATCCAGAAACGGAAAGGGCCCGTGTTGTTTTGCTCCGGTTTGACGATTCCCGGGTTCTCGGCCAATACATCTTGCCAATAGCCTACCCAATGGTCCGCCCATCGATTGTCCGCCAAAAGTTGATCGATTTTCTTAGCGCGTTTGTCCGCTGAGTTGTCTGCAATGAATGCAACAACTTCATCCTGCGTCGGAACCAACCCAATCGTATCGAGCGTGATCCGGCGCAAGAAAGCATAATCGTCGACGTCAGCAATTGCATCAGCGCGGCGACCCGACGAATTACAACATATTTGATCGATCGTTTCCGCGTGGACGGCATCGCCGACCAAAACCCTTGCTCTCGCAATCTCGTGTCGGTCGTCCCAATATTGCCCTTCTTGTTTGCTCGCGTCAAACCGCAGTCGCTGGTTCAAATTCTGCATGCGGCCGGTTTCTTCCGTCAGGAATTCGCTCCAACGAGACTCGGTCGGAATCCAAGGCGGGATAGCGTCGGGAGTTAACACATGATAATCACCTTCTTCGGCTGCGATAGCGACGCACAGATCGCCGATCTCGGGGCGAACGGACCTCCCTCCCGCAATGGCGTCCAATCGAAATACGTGCATGCCGTCGTTGAGTTCGACTTCGATGACATCCTCGCGATGGCCTTGTGCGATGGTTACTAAATTGGGGCGAGGTGGTCGCGACAGGGCGGGCACTGCTTCATGTCCATCACCGTTGGTAGTCAAAAAGGGTTGAGATGCAATTTGCTTTTCGTCGATCCAAAGCCGAGTGGCATTCTTTGAACGCAACAGGATCGAATACTTTCCTGCGGGCAGTGATCGTTTCCAATAAGACTGCGTCAAAATCGGCAGCGGTCGGTCCTCAATGACTCCACGTTCATTGTACTTCTTTGGAAGTTGGCTTATCGCCATGCAAGGTAATTCGAATTCCATCGATGGCGTGTCGAGCGTAAATCCCCAGGTGCGATCCATCAACCCATCGTATAGTTTCACCACAACGCGATCGTCCGCAAGATCGTTGGCCGAGATCCAAGAGTTGTTGGGCGTAACATCACAGCGATAACGACTGGCGATTTGCTGAGCCGTGAGTGCTTTTCGGTAGATCGCAATTTCATCGAGCCACCCATAAAAGGCGGCGGTATGATTGGGTTGCCCTGACCCGATCCAGAGTTGGTCATTGTCGACAAAAGGTGAGGCTAAAGTATCACCCTCCATATCCCACGAACCATCGACAACTTGGCCATCGATATATGCTTTCAAGCTTCCTACCGTGCCAAAACTATAGGAAACCGCCACATGGTGCCAACCGCTCTCGATGGGGAAGCCAATGCCGCTGGTCCAGCGATGGAACTTCGGTGCAACAAGTGGTTTAACAAGTGGTTCATTGATGCGGTCGGATTCGCCCAGCATATCGCGACTTCGAAATAGAAAGTTGACCAAGGCAACTTGGCCGTCGCCTTTGAGGCGGAGCGCGTAGTTGAGGTTCTCTTTTTCGAAGCCAGCGTTATTCGTTCGACCCTTGCTAATGATCGACACATACTGGTCGTTCCCGATTGCTGTAGGAAAGACCCATGCCTCCAAAGTGATCGAGTCCCCGGAGTCGAAATCGAGAGGGCTCTTTTCGCCTGGATCGTCGATTTGAAAACAGTCCTTGCCGCCAGGAAATTCACATGCCGTGTTACTTTGGGTGAAAAGAGGGAATGCTTTAGGGCGCGGACCTTGTTGTGCCAGCACTACTTTTCCGAACAGCTTGGCAGGCAATTCAATGCCTGCTTTGGATGCAACGGTCTTGGCGGTTTTGAGTTCAGAAAGGTCCCAATAGGCGATGGGTTGGTCGCGAAGTACTAAATCGGCGTAGTTGCCGATGTTTTCTTGAGCTGCCAGCCTGCAAGGGCTGATAGGATGCGCGATTGCCAAGAAAAGAAAGGTTGCGAGGAATCGCTGCGACATAGCGAACTCAAGTTGAGGCAGGAATGATGTGGGAGGAGAAACATCAATAGTATACCTAATTGCCAGCCGCAGACACCGAGAATCCTCAAGATTGTTAGGGACGAAACCGTTTCTTTACACTAGCATCGAAGCTACCCGTCGCCTGGCTGAAACTAAACGAGAGCGTTACACCTTTCCAGCCATTGATGGCAGGTCGAGAGCAAGATGGCTTTCTCTATTGGCTTGCAGATGTAATCGTCACAACCCGCATCCAGGCATGTCTGCCGATCGTCCGCCATGGCGTGTGCAGTAAGGGCAACTATCGGTAAAGTGCAGTTGCAACTGCGCAGCGTCCTTGCAAGTAGGTAACCGTCCATTTCCGGCATTTGCATGTCGGTCAGCAACAGCCCATAGGGAGCGCCTTTCAAGGTTGCAGCTTTTAGCATGTCCAAGGCGATTCGTCCGTTGTCAGCGATATCTACTTCGGCTCCCGCTTTCGTGAGGTGGAATTTGATGAGGCGTTGGTTGTCCAATCCGTCTTCAGCCAAAAGGATTCGACCAGTGAGCTTTAACGTCTGGATCGTTTCGCGAGAAACAGTGTTTCGAAGGGTCTCTAGGCTTGAGTGAACGCTGTGAATAGCCGAGCAGCCTGATCGCGAGTCATGCCGGGGCCCGTATCCTCCACGTCGATTAACATTCGCCTGGAACCATTTTGATCATTCACGCTGACGGTAATGATCACGCTTCCCCGGTCCGCAAACTTCAATGCATTTCCAACGAGGTTCATGAGGATCTGTCGAAGGCGGGTCGGATCGCTCATGATTCGCTCGGGCACCAAGCTGGCCAACAGAAAATGGAGTTGCAAGCCCTTGTCCAATGCTCGTGGCCGTATCAATCCATCGATCTCCCTCAGCACGCGGACCACGGGTGTGTCAATGGACTCAACCGCCATTTTGCCCGCTTCAATTTTGGACAAGTCTAGGATATCATCGATGATAGCCATGAGGTGCGTACTAGCGCTTCGAATTGTGTCGATGGCTTGTAGTCGACGTCCTGGCGCTACCGCGATATCGCCATCTTCTCGGAGCAATTCTGTGAATCCAAGAATCGCCGTCATAGGAGTCCGAATCTCATGGCTCATGTTTGCCAGAAACTCACTCTTGGCCCTGTTTGCCGACTCCGCCCTTTCGAGAGCCCTATTTGTTTGTTGCTCGACCAAACGTTCGATTCTAGTAAAACAGCACATGTTGGAGAATGGAACGGATTAGATCCTGCTGGAGCAGCGGTTTTTCGAGGAGTTCGTTGCAACCTTGTTGAAACCAGGACTGCTTTAACTCCTCGGAGCCAAACGCCGTCGCCGCGATGATCGCACCCCGGTAGCCGAGCAATACATGCATTCCTTCAAGCGCCGGCGACGACAATCCAGATTGATCGTCGGTCGTCTGACAAGGATGCAAATTGTTCACTAGAAAATCCTTCGTCGGAAATCGTATGGACGGCAATTTGAACGGATCGAGCCAAGTGCCCAGCGCGGATACGATATTGGTTCCATCGATATGAGATTGCATCCATGGGCAACAATGCGAGTAAGTAGATACTCGATAGAAATGCCCAAAATTGCTTGTTAAGGATCCATGACATCGACTTCTGGTGAACCATTCGCGAGTTCATAATTAGGAATCCCGCAAACACGCATGAGACACCCACAAATCCGATGATTCGCATTCGCGTCATGCCGTTAAAATTGACGTAAATGATCAATCGATAATTGGCAGCAATCACCAAGAAAACGTTGCAGATGGACCAAAGCCAAGCTAACCGTTGGAGCGTCGCAATACGGGGATGCTGATGCACTTGAGGATGAAACAGAATGGACATTGCGATCGTCGACATACCCAATGCAACGGTTAACCACGCCGCACCTTGATGCGCGTACGTTGAGTAGATGAAGCCTTCCGGGAAATCTCGAAACCAAGTTGCGCGAATTTCAACAACCAAAAACCAGACAAAAACGCGACTAACAACGATGAGCGTGTTTCGCGAAGCGAGGTATGCTGTCTGCGAACAGACGGCCTGCGTGTCGCGTGGTGGTGAAGAAGATGTCGTGCTGCGTCGTCATTCGAAAACTCTCTAATGCAAAGTAAAAAGTCATGGAATCGGCAGGGCTGGAATCGTCTCTGAGGAGCTGTCCTCAACTATGCATTACTAAGTTTTACTCAAAAACATCGGTGGGCAAGCACCTTTGGCTAAAAAGATCGGGCGTGGGTTTCCGTATTTCGGAGACAGCGAAAGCTTGTAAAGTGCCTGCTCTATGGGCGGCACGCTCAGAGGCAGTGATTTTATGTGGGCGAGTCGCTCTGCGACTCGCGCTACTAACTGATGAAATTGAAGGCCGGACATCTAAAATCATTCAGAGTTGCGTCGCAACGCGCACAGGTTTCTAAGAAAATCACAGCCACTCAGAGCGATGGGCGTGGTGTCCATGGCAAAGGGATCAGCACCCTCAGGAGTGGTGAGCAACCACATCGATCCAGAATGCTTTCAATCGTGATTGGTAGCTGCCGTCTTGGCTGGTGCGTCATCGGCAGCAATCGACCAAAGTGTTTTCAACAGCGCAAACATTTCCGGGTCGTGTTGCTCAAGTTGCGCGCGTGTGAAGGGAAAAAAGTCATTCGTTGAGAAGAACGCTTCGCTGCATTCGGCAAAGTACTCGATTGGATTCGTGATGGCATATGCTCGGACATTTGCCGAGCGTCCGTCGCCGAATCGTTGCTCCACGCGATCGTACAGTCCCTTGGCTTTGGCATTCTCGAAGGCCGCTTTGATTTGATTGTTTCCGAAGCCTTTGGAAAGAACGCGGTCGTGATACGCATGGGCCAGTTCGTGCAACACGAAGTTCGGCATCCGTTTTGTTTCACGCTCGAAGATGCGAACGTTCGTGAACTCGATCGCCTTCTCCATCGCAGGATCGCGTTTGTTGTCTCGCAACCAACCGGCGGCTGGATGAAATTCGGCTCGTGGCTGCACGGCAGGGTATTCGGGTGAAAACCAAAGCGGCACTTTGCGGAGTTCTACAACGGCCGACGAAGGAGCAACACGAGCGATCTCCTGCAGTTGTAACGTTAGGAGTTCCAACGCCTTTTCGGTCGCAGCCTTTTCCTGGTCGAACAACTCGTTGCTGACGAGCACGGTCCAGCCCTCGACTTGCTGCGTCCTACGGTCGGCAACTTGCAATAGCTCAGCGGAATGGCCTAGACTCGCGCCCATAAAAAAGACCAGACCGATTAAGGCAAGGTTTAGCTTCATCAAAGCCCTTTTTCAATCATGCGAGCAACCCTTCCCATGGAACCAGTTGCCCATACGGCATGATCCTTTGCGACGTCCATCACATGATACCCGGTCTCGGATAACGCAAACCATTTCTCTCCATCGAGACTCCAATCACAGCCGCTCGGGCCGCAGGTTAGCCATGTGCTTTTAGGCCCTTGTGCGCTTTGGGATGGGATCGCAATTACGCTTGACCGAAAGCCGCGTGGACGATTGGTTCGCGGCGCTCGCCAACTCAAACCGCCGTCATCCGTGACCGCAATGTTCTCGGTATCGACTGATAATTGATTGTAATCACCACCGACCGCGATCCCTTTGCTCTCGTTTTCAAATGCGATCGAAAAGATTCCCGATGATGTCCCGCGTACAATCGAGGGGGTCGTGTGCGAAGTCCATGTCGAGCCACCGTCTTGCGTTCGAAAAAGGCGACTGGGGCCAGCGTTTCCGCCCCCAAGCCCAATCCATGCGAGCTGACTACCAAAGGCATGAATGCTCGAGTTGCTTGCAGCAAATCCTGCCTCGCCGGTATCGACCTTTGGAATGGCTGAGGGCTCGATGGCTTTCCATGAATCACCACCGTCGTCAGTTTTCACGATAAGCAGTCCTCCGTCGACCGGGTCGCTAAAGGCTAGTCCCGAGCGATCATTCCAGAATTTCATTCCATCAAAAAATGCCTGATTCGACTTGTTCTCGTAGGTTGTTTTCCAAGAGGCGCCTCGATCTATTGTCTTCAATATCAATGCCGGTTGACCCGCTGTTGCTACAATGGCTTTGTCGCCGTTCCAAGCATAGATCGATCGGATTTCGACATCCCTTAAATTGGGAATGGCATGCAGTAGCCAACTCCTTCCTCCGTCGATCGTCTCCACGATAGTTGCTTTGCTGCCGCACGCCCAAGCGACGTCCTTGCTCACCGCCGCCAGTCCTCGAAGGCTAGCTGGGGATCGCGTATCGAAGTCTTGCCAGACGTCATCCGCAGGTGTGCTGTTCAGTGAGGCAAACCAGGCGACAAGAATGGTAATCCGACCAAGTGTTGATGTTAGTTTACGCAAGGTACCTCCTCGTTGTTGGAATCAGTTCGGTCTGTGATTGTCATGGAAGCAAGTATGATTGAACTGCCCAACGACAGATTGATCCTCGCGAAACTGGAAGTTGCTCTTATGCTGAGACGCAGGGCGGGAACAGCTGAGACAAATGTTCTATTTTCCTTTCGGGGCCATGTTGTAGTATTCCCAGAACACGTTTTCCGATTCCAACGTCAATTGGAATCCGTTGCTGATTCGAGTCATATAATTGTAGCGGCTGGCATTGAGCATGATAAATAGCGCTCGCTGGTCACCGAACCCATCGCGTAGCACCTGAATGTCATTCGTGTTTACCTGCGATGGCGTTTTGGTAAGTTTCCTCGCAAAGGATAAAGCAGTTTGTTCAGCGGGCGTAAAGTCAGACCAATCGTCACCGGCAAGAGTGCGACTACGTTTTGCTATGGCTTCGTTATCTAGGCCTGCAACCTCCCAATTCATTTCGCAATGCCCCATGCAGTACGGACACTTCATGGCGTCGGTTACGATCCAAAAAATGCTGTTTCCGAAAATTCGGTCCCAATTTTTGCTGACCTCGGAGCCGGCTGTTCGCATGTATATTTCGAACGGTACCGCCAATTCCGCGGCGTAACCAAATGCGATGCGATACCAAACAATGGCGCTTGGTTTATCCATTAGTCCCACCGGCAACCTGGGAGAAATCGCGTCCCATTCCGGAATGGGTAGTCGAGTCTTTCGATGACGTTGTCGTGTGAGTCGTTCTTGAAGTCCTTCGAACGGCAGCCAAGTATATTCGATCGACTTATTACGGGATAGCTTTGCAAGAACTGCCACTGGATCGGCTTGGGCTGGCGAAACTGCACTAGTAATTGGGCTAGGCTTAGGGGGCGGTGTAGTTGTACTAACCAGCTCGGCTGGGTCGAATCGAGCGGTCACTGGCGGCATCCCACTGGAACTGACCGTAGTGATTTGCAGACACAATAAGAATCGGTCTTGAAAGCTCGCGTAAGCCGAGTGAAGCACCATGCATGCAGCTGCTCCATTGCCGAACTTGGAGACTAAGTCGCTAAAGAATTCATCGGGAATTCCATCGGAGTCTATGGCCATGCGTTTCGCGAACTCCAGGGCCAAGCGTTCGTCGGCTGACCAGACTTTCCAACTTCCTTCTTCGAGTGAAGCCCATTTCTCAGCTGGGACGTGGGCCAATTTCCCATCGGCCCGCGCCACTGCCAATGAGTATTCACAACCGCAGGTCTTGGCAGCCACAAATCGGCATGCGGCTCTCAGGCCTGGAGCGACAGCCCCAAGCGTCCTTTGCGAACGGTCCAATTCGAGATAGGCAGCTGTTGTTCGCGGCATCTCGCTCACCATCATCCGAGCCCAAATGGGTAACGCTTCCGTTCGAGCTCCGTCGGATGGAGGTAGCAATTTCCATGCTTCTTCATCGGATATAGCAATCGGCCAATCCGCCCGCAACGCTCGCGATTGGCTATATGGCACACTGCCCGCGACCAAGACGATGGCAAGCCCAAAAAATTGCAGCGGAAGTGGAGACATAGGTGGATCTCGCTCTCAGGAGAGGTGCGCGTGTATTTTCACTCAATAATCTGGAATTGCCAACAGAAATCTTTTTTACCAGTTTGTACCATGAACCGCAATTATTCGACGGAGCCAATCTTTACAAAGTTGTTTGGGTACTAGCGGAATTCGTACCGAAAGGGGTATCTTTTCATCGAGTGACATTTACTCGTGGTGCCGAGCACTCGACGAATTTTTAACATCAGCCGAGGTATACAAAATGAAGTTGACTGATTTTTACAACGAAGTTGCAAAGCGAGCCGATACGGCGAAGACGTCAATCAGCGCAGCGGAAACGAAACGCGTTTTGTCCCAAGCATTTTTGGTGCTAGCTGAAATGGATGCGGCGGAACTAAGTGACACTCTTGCGAAAGGTCTTGCTCTAGCACATAAGAAAAGTGCTCCCTAGCCCATCCGTTCAGGGCTTGCCCCGACGGATGCGTTTTGGCTTTCTGCAATTGGGCGTCCCAACTCCCGTTCCTCTCGGCTTCGCCTGCCCCGGGCGGGCAAAGCCGAGGGGAACGAGTCGATTCGCGAGTGCCGACCGTTAGAACGCTAAAACAAGGTTGGTAGGGGACAAGCCCCAGACCAACCTGAAAGGCCAGATCGTAGAAGATAACAAAACAATCTTGATATAACAGTTGGCGGAAGCGATGGTAGAACAGTTGTCCCAATTGTTCCCGCCCTGCGTTTCCAAATCAACGTGCTAAACAAACGGGCCATCCGCTGTTTTAAGTTTCTTTGCCGTTGGCTAGTACGCGTCGGTCTCGACTGAGCTGTAGCCGTTATTTGCTCGCTTTTTCTCTCCTAGGCAAGACCCAGCTTGCGAAAGAGATCCTCCATTCCCCAGAAGCAACCTCCCGCCAAGATCGCTTTTTCAGTCTTCCCGTCAGTCACTGATAAGGCTGGATTGCCATTAAGGCGAGCGGCAGACTAAAATCTACCAGTAGCATGGCCCCCTGGGCCGTGCGAAACTCGGGCCAGGGGCCCAAGCTACGGTATACCAACTCCTGCCGC
>JAYVPJ010000135.1:0-19746 GCA_043757445.1 Pirellula sp.
CTTCGGTAGAAGCAGAGCTGCAGGCTCGCCGCAAAGCCTGAAAGAATCGGCTGCACGAAACAATCGCAAGTTTGCAAGAGGCCAACGGTCCTCAGCCGCCTGCTTCATCATTGGGTAGTCAATAAAGAATTGATTGACTGGGGCCAAGACATCGTCGGCTTTACTGCGACCTGACCCAATTACTTTTCCCGTTAGGGTCAAAAAGGTGAGATTAGAGTGCTTGAAGTTAGGAAAGGTTTTTGTGGAGCCGACCTTGGTTGCAATACGACGTAGGTAATCGAATCTTGGAGGTGTTAGGGCAGGGCTTTATTCACAAATGTTACTGGGAGATGAAGCAATTTGATTTGTGAATTCCGACAAAAGTCTTCATCGTGGTAATGGGATGCATCGTGTGTATCGCAGACGCGTCAAAAAGAGGGATGCCATATTCGGTCGCGATCAACAGGCAATTACATCGATGCGAACACAAGCTTACGGCCAACGCTTCTACAGAACAACGAGAACGAACCCGTTCGGCCATACTTGCTGCAACAGGCGTTCACCGGTGCACTCGATCTGGCGATTCGTCGCGGCAAGTGGAAGTATTTGGCGCACAAGGGTTCCGGCGGCAACAATTTCGAATCCAGCTCAGAGCTCTGAGCTCAGACAGTATGCGGTGCCTGATACGGCACCCACCGCCGAGGGACGGTTATTTGATCTTGAAAGCGATCGCGGCGAAACTACGAACGTGGCGCTGACATATCCTGAGATCGTCGTGGATATGAAGGCGGTGCTGAAGCAATCGATTTCAGCAGGACGCAGTAGACCACTGGCGATTCCCGTGCTAAAACGTGAAAAATGATTTTCATTCCAACTCCTGTTCGTTGGAGTTACAACCGCTTGCTTGAACGAAAAGACTAAAATTGCCCGTGTCGATCCGGCGAGCCTTTCACCGGTTTCGATGGATCATGGCTTGAGAATCCTGCGGAATCCAAGACAATCAGCAAAAGGAATCTACCTACCTTACCTGGAACTTCATTTTGGCATCATTATCTCGAAGCGGCGTTTTCTCAGACGGCATGGACGGACGCTTGGCTCGATTTAGCGAGAGTATTTCTTTTGATCACCGCCTTTATAAGCAGGACATACGGGGATCGATTGCGCATGCGAGGATGCTTGCTCGGCAAGGGCTTTTGAAAACACAGGAGTTTGAGGCGATCGAACGAGAGCTCTTAGAAATCCAGGGGACAATCGATCGCGGCGAGATGCCCTTTAAGATTGAGCTCGAGGATATTCACATGCACATCGAGCAGGCGCTCATCGATCGACTTGGGGACGTTGGGCGGAAACTCCATACGGCGCGATCACGAAATGACCAGGTTTCAACGGACCTCAGGCTCTGGGTTCGCGAGCATTTGGATCGAGTGGATGCGTTGCTATTGGAGCTTCAACGAGCTTTCATTAAGCGCTGCCGCACCGACCAAGGCGTCATTCTTCCCGCTTACACGCATATGCAACGGGCACAACCCGTTTTGGCTGCCCACTATTGGCTTGCGTACGTTGAGAAGCTAGAGCGCGATCGCGGGAGATTGGCTGACTGTCGCAAGAGAGTGAATGTCTGTCCGCTGGGTGGGGCTGCAGTTGCAGGCACTAGTTTGCCAATCGATAGGCATTACTCCGCTGAGTTGCTTGAATTCGATGGAGTCGCAGCCAACAGCGTCGACATCAGTAGCGATCGCGACTTTGCAGTCGAATCGGTATTTGTATTGACTATGATTTCGGAGCATTTAAGTGGTTGGGCCGAGGAATGGATCCTATGGTCCACGACGGAGTTCGGCTTTGTCAAACTACCGCAGGCTTTTTGCACTGGCAGCTCCATTATGCCTCAAAAAGTCAATCCGGACACGTTGGAGTTAACCCGAGGCAAGTCAGCCCGGGTTGTTGGGAATCTACAGACACTATTGGTTCTCATCAAAGGACTACCATTGGCTTATAACCGAGATTTGCAAGAAGACAAGCCACCCTTATTTGATTCGTTTGACACCGTAATTGCATGCCTTGAATTAGCGATTCCAATTGTCGAACAATCTGAGTTACAAGCGGACGTTATAGCCGCTAAATTGGATCAGGGCTATCTCGACGCGACGGCATTGATGGAAGGGCTCATTTCTCGAGGAATGCCGCAGCGGATCGCTCATTATAAAGTGGGTGCACTGGTTGCGATTGCCAAAGAGAGAAGCGTTTCGCTACTTGAGCTTACCGATAGCGAAATCCAATCGGTTGATAATTCGTTGGATAGCAGCATTCGAGAAACACTTGGCGTAGCCGGAGCCATCCAATCGTACTGTTCCTTCGGTTCGAGTAGTCCGGACCGAGTCGAAGAGCAAGTTAAGCGATGGGAAAAGTCGATGAACTCCTTCTGCTTACCACTAGCATAGTCAAAACCCCGAACGATCCGCCAAGCTGCATTCAAAAATCCTTACACCTTACACCTTACACCTTACACCTTACACCTTACACCTTACACCTTACTTTATGCGACCCGATTTTGTTTATTTCGATCTGGGCAACGTTTTGCTTTACTTTGATCACAATCTCGCCCTCCGCAAGATGGCCAGAGTAGCTGGCATCTCCGCGGAGCAAATGCGTTCGATCGTATTCGATGGAACTTTGCAGATTGAGTACGAGACCGGTTCGATCAATGGCGTACAGTTTGTATCGCGTATATCCGATTCGATTAGTAAAGATCTCGATGTGCAGGATATGCTTCTGGCCGCGGCAGATATGTTTGTACCAAATCCGCACATCTTGCCTGTCCTTGAAAAGATTCGCGATTTCGGGATACCGATGGGATTGCTTTCCAATACCTGCGAGGCGCATTGGAAATGGATCGGCGAACTTGGGTATCCGCAGGTGCGGGGTTGGTTCGCGCCAGTGATCCTTTCGTATGAAGTGAGGAGCATGAAACCCGATGCGCACATCTACCGGGAGGCTCAACGACACGCAGGCCACGTTGCGCCGCGGATTTTTTTTACGGACGACAGAGCGGAAAATGTAGAAGCTGCGAAGAAAGCCGGTTGGATGGCGGAGGTTTTTGTGAGCGCGGACCGTTTGATGGACACGGTTGAGCGTTGGAAGTAACTCGAATGGTCTACAAGCAAGAACCGTTGATAGGCAACCAGTCAACATCGACCCTGGCCACAATTCTATTTGCAAGATTCCAGAGATCCGACGATGGCATCCATACACGTTCCATGATATCGGAAAGGACCAGCCTCTCACCGATGCACAAGATTTCTGTTTCTTGACATTTCGGACTTACTATCACGGCGACCTGTCTCTCTTGCATGGTTGCTTCTTGAACAGAGTCAAGTTGTTCTACAGTACCGCTTGACAAAAGAACGACGTTGCGGACCGCTCCCCCGAATTCAACGAAATACGGACGGGTCGAATCAATTTCAATTTCCAGGCTTCGCTTGTTCAAAACGACCTCCTCAATTGACTGGGATGAAGTTGAGTCGGTCAGAGCGATTGAGGGAATAGGTTCAAAGACGGATAGGGCGTTCATTGAATCGATTGTGGTAACTGTTGGTGCAGGACTTGTATCTGTTCCAATGGTTGTGTTGGTCGGTGGTTGAGGTGGCGTGAAAGAATGGGTCGCTGAGCTTAAGATATTCAACAGCGAAGGCAAATCATTTGGGAGTTCGACCGCAACCTCATATTTCATTCCGATTGCATTCAACAATCGTCCAGTTGCCAATGTGAGCAGCGACTTTCGGACTTCTTTGGAGGGAGCGTCATTGCATTCCGTTTGAAGAAAAGCGGAGAGAAATGGATTGGGCGAAAGGGAATTATCGAATTGGATGCCGACTCGCTTCGACAATGTCTCCGCCCATTCGCCAATCTCAGATCGCAACAATTTGCATTCGTTCAGCCATAGGTCCTCAAGATAGGCCATATGTTCAGCCATTCTTTCTAGCATCTTGGCACCCATGGCGTGGAATTTAGCTTCCAAGGCCATCGCATGCAACTGTTGTTCTAGTTCCGGCGTTGCCTTTTGCTCCCCACTATAAAGACGCTCCAAAAAGACATCATGATTGTCAGCTAGTTTTTGGGACACAACGTGAAGCGAGTTTGCGTTGACGCTAAACTTGCTTGCAACCAATCGCACAACTTCCTTGAGATGTGACCATTCCAATGGGCTGGTTAGCCAGCCTGAAATGAGATAGTCAGCTAGGCTTTTTTGTGTTTTGGAAATCATCTTTGAAATGGTTTGTGTGGCGTCATGCACGTCGAGTGCAAGCTGCTCGCAAACTTGTTCAAGATCCCTACGCTGTTCGACGTTTAAGACACTTTCCAACTGCGACGGACCGCTGTTTTCCGTGGTATTGCAAGCGTCTTTGTTTGACTCTACTTGGTCGCTGGTGGGCACTAAACAGATCATGCATTCGCGTACCCAAGCTTGTGCGGTCCAACGATTCGTGCGAAACATGTCTCCGACGAAGAAATCCATTTTCTCCATTAGCTTTGGATCTGCGGGCTCACTCGACGATGCATCGGTTCGTTCCGCCACCGCATCGTTCAACGCTGACAACCAAGTCAAACTGGCACGTAAGCACATTCGACAGGCTGCCTCGATCGGTTCAATTTTGGCGGTGATCTCCAAGTGTCGCGAAGTGACAGTGCTGAGCCAATTTGTCCATTCCTGGTCCACAGGAACGTCTTCGATTGCATTGGCTTCCTCCCGCGTTCTGGCAATTCGGACACCCAGGTCAGTTTCGATACAAGCCCATAAGTAGTCTGCTGCTTGAATGGATGTTGTCACCCAATCGCGACTGTTCCCGCATTGTCCTCCGTAAATGAGTGTCACATTATCGAACGGAGGCTGATTGATGGCTTTCGATTCCGCTATTGGATCAATCTGTGGGTGAAGTCCCTCAGTTTGAAAGTAATGGTTGATTTCCATCAAACAGGCCAGTGCAGAAGCCGTTGTGAGATTGGTTGACGCGATGCCGTTTGGCGCGGAGCAAGTGAGGACCAATTCAATGTAGACGGTCATTTCAAATTCGGCTGCCAACTGTCGAACTAGAAATCCAATTTCAGCGGCGATTGCACCACCTGTCCCTCCATGAGCTGACGAGACGATTTGAACTCCAATGGGTTCATGGAACTTATCATCGCCTCTGCTCTTTGCGATTTCTATCAGCGTTTCTTGCAATGTTTCAAAGACGGCCATCGCATTATCTAGAAACGCGAGCATTCCGAGAGGGCGAACACCCTCCGTTTTCAGCGATCTCGGAATATTGTAAACCCATCGCCGGCTTAACTGACGGAAATCGCCTTTCGAATTCTGCCGATAGTACTGTGGGGGCTTCAACGGCATGATCACTGTCGCATGGTACGCCAGACGTTCTTTTAGGTCGGGATCGAGAGCCGATTCGATGGTTTTTTGGTCCGAGTCAATCACGAGAAAACCAAGTTGATCGCATTTGAGTGCATCTTGATTTGTGTCGAGAATTTTCTTTCGCAATCGCATGAGGGACTGAGCGCCCGTACCCCCCAGTCCGATGACAAGTGACTTTCTTTGTGTTGGATCGATAGCCAAAGCGGGGTCACACGAATTGTCCGAGTTCTCCGGGCTATCCAGAAGCATAGGCAGGACATCAACACTACGGCTCTGAACCACCGGACGGATTTCGCTCTCCGTACTCCAAGCTTCAGATTTTTCCTCGTGTCTGCGAGCCCTTTTGGGCGGACTGTGCTTTGACGGTGTAGGTCTTTTGGAATTGCTTGCGTTTTGGGGAACTTTACTTGAGCGTTTGGCGCTTTGGTGACTTTCGACTTGTTCTCCTTTCTCCTGGACGTTGGATTGAGAGTGGACACGTTCTAGCGCATTGATGAATTCTCGACAGTCATTGAATCGGGATTGTGGTTTCTTTCCGAGCGCCTTGCTAAGAATGGGACGTTCCAGCAAAGGAACCGCTTCCAAGTTGGGCGCCTTGTGCAAGTGTTCGTTGGCGAGTTGTGCCGTAGTGCGTCCTCGGAAGGGTAAGGTTCCTGTTAAGAGTTCTTGATAGACAATTGCCAGGGAATACTGATCGCTAAAGCGGCCAGGTCGTCCATCGAACATCTCGGGCGCTGCGTAGGTTGGCGTCAAGCCACCCATGACAGACAAACTATTCGATTGAATATCCTTGATAAGGCCAAAGTCAGCAACCTTGACTCGGTCTGCAACGAGGAGCAGGTTAGCCGGTTTGACATCTAGATGTTGTAGGTCATGTTGTTGACACAAAAAGTCGAGACCATCTGCGGTGTCGCGCATGTAGCCTATCAATCGCTCTCTCACAATTCCAACAAAGCCTTTTTGCCGGAACTCGACGTAGCGATCATGGAGTGATCCCTGTGCTAACTCTGTAACAATGATGAGTTGCCCGTCGATAACCTCGATTCGTTCTAAAGAAAGGATAAAGGGATGGTTGACTTGTCGGACACGTTGGAGCGATTTCAGTTCGCTTCCGGCTCTATTACCGTCGATACTTCCATGAACGAACTTGATCGCCTTTTTTAAACCTCCTGGGGCGTCAGCCAGCCAAACTTCGCCGTACCCGCCAACGCCAAGTTTGCTACGCAAGACATAGCCCGGAATCGGTTCAAAACCTGCTTGAATGCTCGATGCTGTTACTGCCATAAGTTGGGCCTTTAAACCTGTTCGCTGGCAGGTTGCCTCAGGTCCATTAAATCAGGCAAAGCTGGTGCCCGAGTCGGACGTGGAACCTGCATCTTTTCGATAGTGTTTGGATTGGACAAAACTATGGGCGGACTCGGAGGAGTCATTAGGCCATTCAAAGAACTTGGTTCGCGAATGGCCTCTGTTCTCCAAGGTTGACTGTTCATCGGTTGACTGTTCATCGGTTGACTCCGAATGGGTTGGCTGTTCGATGCTTGAATTCGCATCGGCTGGCTGTTTGCAAGGGGACTGCTTTGCGAAGGCAAAGAATTGGGGGCGG
Organism: Pirellula sp.; assembly: GCA_043757445.1. Lineage (GTDB taxonomy): Bacteria > Planctomycetota > Planctomycetia > Pirellulales > Pirellulaceae > JBKCUI01. Next base: position 6,987 of record JAYVPJ010000135.1, read on the forward strand.
GTCGAGTCAACTTTGGCGCGGTGACACTTTGACCATTTTGATTGGGTACGTCCCACCCTACCGGTTTTGCAACCATTGCTGCAGAAGACTGCATGATCGGTTGGTTTCCAAAGTAGTTGGTGCAGGCGAGATCCAGGAACTCTGGTCTTAGTTCGACACGTTCTCCTCGGTACGCGCATAGGCAGCTGACTTGGTGAAGTAAGTCGCGAGGATGGCAACGACGAAGCGGGCGACCGAGATTCCGATAGTGTTTGACAATGAGCTTCTCAACAGAATCGGGACGCCAAGGAACGTCGCTGCTCTCGCAAGCTCGCTTGAATAGATCCATAAACTCCTGGACGGTCGGATCGCCGATATTGATCTTGAACGGAACTCGTCGCAGGAAGGCTTCGTCAACCAACTCTTCGGGCTGCAAATTGGTTGAAAACAGAATGGTTTGTTCAAAGGGCACGCAAAACTTTTTGCCTGTCGGCAGGTTCAAGAAATCGTGCCTGCTTTCCAATGGAATAATCCATCGGTTCAATAGTTCAGCGGGCGCAACCCGTTGCCGACCGAAATCATCGATTAGCAAGCATCCGCAATTGCTCTTCATTTGCAGCGGAGCCTCGCAGGTATTGCTTCGAGGGTCATGTCGAATTTCCAAGTTATCCAGAGTCAGTTCCCCGCCTACGACTACCGTAGGGCGTCGAATTCGGAGCCATCGGCGATCGTGTTCTTGGTCTGCAACGATGCCTGCGTTAGAGGTCGAGGTATTAGACGCAATGTGGTAGGAGGCATCGAATAGTTTGATAATCATCCCGTCCTCCATGATTGCGTGCGGAATCCAGATCTCTTGTCCACGGCAGTTTGCCAAGCAACGAGCCAGCGTTGTTTTTCCGTTTCCGGGTGGCCCATACAAAAAAATGCCCGAGTTGCTGTTGATTGCTGGGCCTAAGAAATCAAGCCAAGATGGTTCGTAGGTGACGCCATCCAGTGCGGCTTTGAGCTCATTGCAAGTGATGGGCTCGAAATTGCTGGCCTGTGCCTCGACGCTTAAAACATAGTCCATCAGTGGAACCGGCGCCGGGCCGGTGTAAGAGCATGCCTTCTGATAGCTTTGCGCTCTCTTTTGTCCGTTCTCGGTCAAACTGTAATAGAAATCGTTGAGGGGGGCTGGACGTGCATGCACAATCAACTGCCGTACTCGCAGTTGCGCAAGTTGCTGTTCCACAATTCTGAAGGGCAGTCGGACGCGATCCGTCATCCCTCGGCCCGTAACCGTTCCAACGGACTGAAAGGTTTGGAGGACCAACGACTCAACTGCCATCTCTGAGAGTCCGCATTCTTCAAGTGTCTTGGGTTCATAGGGCCAAAACGCATCTTCGTTTAAGGCAGCGGGCAATGCTGAGCCAGTCACGACTGAAGTATCTCGAATCCCAAATAATGATTGCATGAAAGACCCCTAGTCACAGCGCAAACGGATGAATCGGAATGATCCGCAGAATCGTCAATATCATCGACGACACTTGCAAGGCTCCGCGTGTCATCGGCAGGTTTATGCAGGTGAGATTGAATGCAAATTGAAAGTTGGAGTCGAGAATGAAAAATCGTGACGACAAATTTAGTATTTCTCTCATCGCGCGCATTTTGTGACCTACAGTAATCAGTTAGGGTTAGTCTCGCGCTGTAGAAGATTCCCGGACCAATCGTCAAATTCGATTCGATCAATACCCACATGGCTCAGCCAATGATTAGCGACCTTTCACTCCTACATAAACCGATTTCGACCGGTGCTCGACGAGGCAACTCTTCAGAAACGAAAACGGTTTGGATTCTTGCGTCGGTTGGAAATCAAATCTCCAACGCTCTCACCGTCGTGCATCCAGTCCCTTTTTCCATTGGACGGAAAGCTGGCTGTAGTCTCCAACTGCCATCCAAGACGGTATCTAGCCATCATGCTGACTTGACAAGTCGAGACGGCCAGCTTGTGCTGATCGACAGAATGAGTACAAACGGTACCTATGTGAATGGCAGACGCATCACCGATATGGTATCTCTGAAAGCCGACGACCTGGTACAGTTCGCTGACATGGCTTTTCGTATCCGCTGTGATGATCACGCGACTGCATCCAATACTCTTGCCGAGGACGTGTGTGATCAAGCGTTAGCCCTGGTGCAGTTTGATAGGCTGATGGAGAAGAGACTGGTTACCCCTTTCTTTCAACCGATAGTATCCATGGATGGCACAAGCGTTCTTGGGTACGAGGTTTTGGCAAGAAGCAGAATGTTTGGTCTCGAGTCGAGCGCAGCCTTGTTTGGCGCAGCATCCAAGCTCAATTTGGAAGTTGAATTGAGTCAAATGTTAAGATGGGAAGGAATTCGCGAGGGAATGACGCTGCCCGGTTCGACACGAATTTACGTCAATACGCATCCCATGGAGTTGGGGAAACCGGGCCTGCTTGAGTCGATGGCTCAGGTGCGAAACATGACTGCAGAACTGCCCGTAACACTAGAGATTCACGAATCGGCTATCACCAGTGCGGAGGAGATGTACGATTTGAAGAACCAGTTGCGTGACCTTGATATTCAGATCGCATACGATGACTTTGGAGCAGGCCAAAATCGGTTAGCGGAGCTTTGCAACGCAGCTCCAGATGTTCTCAAATTTGATATGGGGCTGATTCGCGACATCGATAAAGCGCCGCCCGAGCGAATTAAGGTCCTCGGTTCGTTGGTGCGAATCGTACTGGACTTGGGTGTCGCGCCGCTGGCAGAAGGAATCGAAAACGAAGCTGAAGCCAGGATTTGCCAAGAACTCGGCTTTACGATGGCTCAAGGTTATTATTTCGGTCGCCCTGCTCCACCCAGTAAGTTCCAAGATTAGCTAGACGTGCAAGCTAGGGTGGGTCGTAACCGCTTCTGGAAAAAGGGTGGCAACGCGCGATCCGTCTGACTCCTTTCCAAAGCCCACGAATCACACCATACTTTTCTATTGCCTCAATAGTGTACTGAGAACATGTCGGGGAAAAGCGACAGTTGCTGCCAAGTAGTGGACTAATCGCACGTTGATAAAAGCGAACCAACGCGATGAGGAGTCGTTGAATGCATTTTCGCAACAGTCGCATGGCGAAAATCTTCTATCGTTTCACACTGTAAATTGGAGGCAAGGCTAGTTTGCTCGCGGGTTTGGCCGGAAACGGCAACGGAGCAAGGGTGGCCGCTGGAACGACGGTCGGCTGTTCGCTCGAGAATAGAAGGTCTGGATGCATGACCTGATTTGTCCGATAGGGTTGCGGCCCGTTACTATACATGGCAGACAGCAATTCGTCACTCATTCCTTCACCGGAAAGTTGCGTTCCGCTTTTTGCTTGGTACCATTGATTCGGCACATCCAATATTCTTGCTAGCGCGGGTTGCGAACAAACCTCTCGCAGGTGCTCGACCAGTATTCCGCGCACTTCTAGGATCGCTCTTGGCTTGCTATGAATGTCTTGGTGTTTTGACTCGACCAGTATTTCGCTGGCGACGTCATCCATGTGAGCGCTCTCGACCTCGACGATTCCATCGCTCAACTCTGCTTCCCCGCCGAACCAATTGGATTTGTGGACAACTCCAACGATGTTGTGATACTTTACCCAAGGAGCCCTTCTGGCTCGAAGCATCGTGGGGAAAATTGGGGATTCTGGACTGAGCGAATCGATACTAGTTGTGGTAGTTACTAGCTCGGTATTTCGAAAGAGATTTGGGTTTTGGCGAATGAGTGAATTGCCGATGTCGGTGATGCTGCTTGGAAGCTTGATCAGCTTTCGGCCCACCCAACGCGTGTAGTCGTTCGAATACTTGCTTCCTCGGTGCGGCGTACCGATCGTAACAACCCGCTTAATAGCGCTGTTGGGATGAAAGAAGAGTGCAGCCGCGAGTCGTTGTCGCTCCACTTCGTCTCCCCTAACTTTCTCAAAAGGTTCGTCGCTGAGTATTCGCCAAAACTCTTCGCCACTCTCAATCGTTTGCATGCGTGAGACCAGTCCACCCATGCTGTGCCCCACCAACACCATTTGATCCAAAACTGGGTCGCTTGCACTAGGGTCAAGTGTTCGTCTCAACTCAAACAGATCGCTTCGCATTTGTGTAGCGCTGATCCAAAACGGTTGGCCTGTCGGGTATTGATAGAACCAAAATTGGTAGTTGCGACGGAGTTCCTGAAACGAACGCAAGTCATTGAACATGGGCATCCAAGTTAGAGGACTGGACCAAAGGCCATGCACCATGACCACGGGGATGCGATTCGGATCGTACGGCTCGAGCATATAGATGCCTCGCAGTTTTTCTGTTTTGTGCGGGTCGCGCAGCCCCAATGTGCTGTTGGTTTGCTCGCGAAATTTTGGATTATCCAAAAAGTAAGCTAGTGGCGTGCTCAAGTCGGACTGCAGAGGAACTTTGCGAGCATTCAAGTCAATGTCCGTAGAGTCCAGTGGATCGTGCAGCTCCAATACACATGGGTGACGGTGCTGCGCGTCTCGCGACGCATAAACCGTTGGTGAAGTAACTCGTAACAGTGCAGTTATTGGAAAAGAGAGTCCCTCGGGATAGAACCGCTCAAGAGGACTTTCGTTCTCGTGAGATTTCCGGACCGCGATCATTGGCACACCGACGCCGTAGCTGACATTAGCCGTCTGAAGTCCATTGACTTGAAAGTCGCTACAGAATTTTAGACCTTCGAAATCGGTATCATGCCATTTGCCTCGCGACACAACTTGCACATCATAGTCCTTCTTCGAAGTTGTAATCCGATAGCTATTGCCTGGCTTCAAGTTCCCCTGGCTGCTTACCATTCTCAAAGTGGACTCAAGGGCGGCATTGTAGAGATCGCATGCTCCGCGAAACTGTGGGTCATACGGATTGCGGGAAATATCAAGTTCAGGACAAAAGAGGTACAGGTAGGCGTTGCTGACAGACACCGTATACATGTCCAAGGCCTGCCCTTCGCGATGGGCTCGTTCTGCCTGTTTGCCGATGGTATAAGCCAGTTCGGAAATGGCATAGATCTTTTCCGCTCCCTTCTCATCCATTGCAAGTTCCTGTAGCTGAACAAGGCAATCGTCTGGATCGTTCTTATATGCTTCAAGGAGAGCGTAATGGCGTAACAAGGTCGTAGTACGAGCCGTGATCTGCGGCCCGGAACGCGATAGCAGGCTCAACGATTCAGTCAGCGGATTGAAAGGGTTTTGTCTAATCTGCACGTACTTTTGAGTCGCGCAACCCAGGCTTAACATTGAGATACAAATGGCAATACACGGCACAGCAGTTCGTAGGCGATACCAACGAGGGTTGGCCTCCAACGAGTGCGCATGTGTTCTGTATTTCCCTAACCAGCCTTCCATCTAACCCATCGATCTCGCCACAAGGTAACTCGTTCCAAAATACCCACAACCAATACCCAGGTTTAAATAGCATCCCAGCATTGTTCTGAGCAATGGCAATGAGCGAACGACGAAAGGATGAGCAAGATCGGTTGACTGAAGTTAGGCTCAGAGTGCTTTAGCAAGCATTAGATTGCGCCTTGTACGGAGAGATTACATGGCTATGGCGGATTGAAGCACCTTGAGATAAGCCAACCTATTTTTTTGGCTCTTGAACGAGTGGGATCCAGCGTTCTTCGCGATTGCTTATCTCGGTGATTCGAAGTCCGAATTTGTCGCCTACCTTGACAACCTCCCCCTCCGCAATGACATTCCCATCGATCTCCAAAGAAAGCGGTCTATCGCAGGGCTTGTCAAATTGAATCATAACGCCGGGCACAAATTGCAGGATTCGCTCCACCGGCAGCTTTTGTTGGGCAAGTGTCACTGCCACATCGGTCTCGATTCGTAAAAGGCTTTTCCAATAATCGACCTTGGCTGGATTGTCTGTGGAATGCGGTCTAATCGTAGTCATGCAACCCAATCCTAAGGGAAAAACCGGAAAATAATCGCAGATTTGGAACTATCGACATCAATCCAAGCCTATCTTGATCGCGACCCATCGAAATTCTTGAAAGATTCCTATAATTGGAACAATTCCGTTGTCCCGCATTTCGATTCGACATGCAGGACGATGACCGCATTTGGCAAACAACTCCTTTAACTATTCAAGCATGAGTATCGCTCTCGAACCGCTACCATTCCCACCCTACCGAGAACTTGCAAACGAAACACTGCGTGAAAGAATCGGCCATGCGAGGAAGGAATTGGGCAAGAGTCTGCTCGTACTCGGCCATCATTACCAGCAAGACGAAGTGATCGAGCATGCCGATTTAAACGGTGACTCTTATCAATTGAGCAAACTGGCGGCGGATAGCGAGGACTGCCGAGCCATCGTATTCTGCGGCGTGCATTTTATGGCAGAAACAGCTGACATATTGGCCAATCGCCCGGAAAAGTTGAAATCAAGGAACGGCCAGCGGGTGTCCGTAATTCTGCCAGATATGTCGGCTGGCTGTTCGATGGCAGACATGGCGGGCATCCGTCAAGTCGAAGCCGCTTGGAATCAGCTTGGCGAAGTGATCGATACGTCGGAAATTACACCAGTCACCTACATTAACAGCGCTGCCAGCTTGAAGGCTTTTTGTGGCCGGCATGGCGGTATTGTTTGCACGAGCAGCAATGCCAAAGCGGTTCTCGAATGGTCCTTCGCTCAACGCAAGCGAGTCTTCTTTTTCCCGGATCAACACCTGGGTCGAAACACTTCACTCAAAATGGGTATTACTAACGAGCAAATGCCCGTGTGGAATCCTCACGACCAAGAAATGGGTGGCAATTCAGAACAGGCGATCACTGAATCGCAAGTCATCCTTTGGAAGGGACATTGCTCCGTTCATCAAATGTTTCAAGCCGATCACGTAGCCTCTTTTAGGAAGAACCATCCAGGCATCAAGATCCTTGTTCATCCCGAGTGCCCTCAGGAGGTTAATGACCTCGCAGACATCTCTGGGTCCACTAGTAAGATCATTGACACTGTCAGAAAAGCGCCCCCGGGAACCAAATGGGCAATCGGGACCGAATTACACCTGGTCAATAGGCTCAAGAAAGAACACCCTGAACAAGAGATTCATTTCCTCTCGCCGCTGGTCTGCATGTGTGCGACTATGTATCGAATCGATCTAGCGCACCTTTGTTGGAGCGTAGAGAATCTCGTTCAAGGGAACATCGTGAATCCAATTGTGGTTCGAGAAGACATTGCCATTTGGTCATTGATTGCGCTCGAAAGAATGCTAACCGTCAAGTAAAACTCCGTAACGCAAACGTAATTAAGTCAATGCAATTGGAAACGTGAAGGCTACGAAGCCACGCTCTGGCGAGCGTGGCGAGGTCGCCAGTGCGTGGTTAACCAACCGTTGCTTTTATACCTCCGTCGATAGAAATCGAATCCTTTATGATCAGACTTCCGTTTATTTTGTTATTCACCGCCATGACCGCTTTGTTTTGGGGCGTGTATGGCATCTTGCTTCACAAAGGAACGGAGCAGCTCGGACATAGTTCGCTTCGTGCATTTGTCGGGGTTGGAATCGCTTACTTCCTCATTGCAGTTCTCGTTCCACTGGGCTTGCTGAGTCGAAAACCCGAAAAGGGCTATTGGTCGATGGGTGGCACATTGCTATCTCTTTTTGCAGGGACGGTTGGCGCACTTGGAGCTCTAGGAGTCATTCTGGCTGTCGCGTTCAAAGGGATGCCAATCTACGTTATGCCCATTGTCTTTGGTGCTGCTCCCGTCGTGAATACGATGGTTACCTCTTGGCTAAATAAGTCGTTTTCGCAGATCAAGCCGACCTTCATTCTCGGACTGATTTTGGTTGCTCTCGGAGCAGTTGGTGTTTTGATCAACAAGCCTGCGGCCCCTGCTAAGTCAGTCGTTTCAAACACAGAATCGAAAGCGCCGGACGAAAAGAAAACAGATCACGTAGAGGCCGCCGCCGCCAATCCATTGGCAATCGGCGCATCGATTTGTTTGGCAGTGATTTGTTGGGGAGCCTATGGGCCATTCCTGCATATGGGTCAAATGAAAATGGGCGGTTCGCGATTGCGTCCCTTTTGCTGTGTTGGGATTGCCTACTTTGTTATTGCTGTTGCTGTGCCGGTCATGATCTTAATGGCAACGCCGGACAACGTTTCATTAAAGTGGAGCGAAATGGGTGGCGGCATGATGTGGTCCATTCTTGCAGGTGGCGCGGGCGCAATGGGAGCCTTGGGAATCATCCTGGCCTTTAACTACGGTGGGAAACCCATTTTTGTGATGCCACTCGTTTTTGGTTTCGCTCCGGTCATCAATACGTTAACCTCCATGGTCGTGGGTGGCTCGCTAGACAAGATCACGCCTTTTTTCATCGGTTCTCTAGTGCTCGGCATTGCCGGCGCTGTGACGGTCTTGGTATTTGCCCCTAAGGCCAAGCCACACGGTGCCCTTGCAGCGAATCCGAACCCTGATCCTACTCCGTCGACGCCAAAAGCCGTCGAAAGTCCAAGTTTAGATTCGTCAAGGACGTAGTTCAGCTAGTCCTCGGGCCGACAACAGTAAACGCATGTCAGATTGTACTCGGGCTGACACAATGCGATATGCGGGCTGTTCCTCGTGACAAGCGGTCTAGGCCGCAAGCTGTAACAATTCCTCCCGTTGAAGGTCAGAGGCATCTAATCTGGGCTAAGAGGTCTAGGCCTCAATGGCTAATAGGTTTCGCTGCGTGCAAATCTCTACTTTTGCCACCAAAAGGTCAGTCTCGGTAATTTGGATGCTGGGCTATCGGGTGAGTCCGTCCCGAAAAGTTGAACACCTACCGCAAAATCCATCTTGCCATCAGCGTTGAAATCGGCGGCTTCCAACGCCGGATATCTTGGAACACCCCGTTCCAATACGTGAACCCGGAACTCCAGCTTCGACGATTGCTCAAGCAAAACAATCGAGGCTGGTGATCGATCGTTCAACGAAGTCGGGTAGACAATCGTTGGCAGATTCGCCACCACGATAATGTCTAGATCCGAATCACCATCTATGTCCGTCGCTACAGCTCTATACGCACCCGGTAGCTCAAGCAATCGATGCAGGCGAAACTCGAGGTTTCCAACATTTTCAAGCCACTGCAGGCCATGAGAACGATTGGCGAAGTTGTTGTCAAAAGTATCACCGTTTACGTATAGGATATCTTGATCCCCGTCTTGATCGAGATCCACTAACTCAATACCAACCGAGCCGAAGGTGAGATCGCCGCCTGTTGCCGCTCGATGCCTATTAAATTTGCGCCCCTGATTTATGAAGAGTTCGACACACTCGAACTCTTGGCTGATAATGGATGCAAAGTCCATGGCTCCGTCACCGTTCCAGTCATTCGCCAAGACCTGCATAGCGCCAGGTCGAATGTCGATCACATTTTCCGTGAAGCGAATGGCCTCGTCCTCCATCTGATTGGTAAGTAGTCGAAGACTGCCCGTTTGCCGATGCCCAAATTCAGCAATAGCCAAGTCGGGCTTTCCATCGCCGGAAAAATCAGCGACCGCAACATCTGCTACTCTCCCGAGCTTTTCAGCGATTGTGATCGACTGAAATTCACGGGTCGCAGCATCCCGTTTTAGCCATACTGCTCTTCCTAATGCATGATCGTAAGGATGGAAGCTGCCAAGGTCGGCAACCACAAGATCTGTTCGGCCATCTTCGTTCAAATCGCATGGTGTCACTCTGGCTGGTACCCCGACGAGATCGATCAACGTCCGTGTTATTTTCTTCGGTATAGGTGTTACAAAATGGATGCTCCCCTCCCGCATGTCCGTTACGACCAAGCGACGATCTCCCTCCGGTTGAAACTCGACCCAACGGATTGATGATATGGCCGGAGTAACATAGTTTCCGTCCTTCCAATCAAAACCTTCCCGATCGAAACGGGCGAACCATTCGGAGTCGATAGGTGGTGGCTCAGGAAACGCAAAATGGGCCGGCGATCGCTCGCGATAAAACTTGAGAACCTCCTCGAGGGGAGGTGGTTGCAAATCTGTTCGTCCGGAACGAGCGTAGAATTCAAAGCCCTTGTGGATTTCGTCATACCATACTTCTCGGATGAAGCTTGCCGGATTCGGTAGTTCGTGACAATCGCCGCAGAATCTTTGGATAGCTATCGGTACAGGCAAATTGGGATCGCTTTGTGCGTCTACGCGGTCACCCAAAAGCTCCAACTCCCCCCGAAGTGAGCCTCCAAACTTTTTGCTTCCATTGCAGCCAGGAAACAACAGAATTATTGAAATTAAGATCGAGATTCTTGGCAACGATAACAAGAAATGACCTATGTTCTCAAAAAAATTGAATGCAATTCACAGGCGAGCGGCAGGAATTGGTATACCGTAGCGTGAGCCCCTGGCCCAAGTTTCGCACGGCCCAGGGGGCCATGCTACTGGTAGATTTCCGTCTGCCGCTCGCCATAAGAAAAGCTGCATCGTCCCATTTTTGCTAACCGCCAACAAGCTCTACCTTGAATTGTGCGACGCTCCGCGTCGCAGGAATCACGACGCAGAGCGTCGTGCAACGAAGTGTAAGCGATAACGCAAGTTTAGAGTACAATTCGAGGGTGTGGAAAGTCAAATAGCGGATTCCGAGGTGAGCGATTGAAACGTATTCTCTTTGCGGTGGCCATCGCAGTTGCGGCCGTCACTTGCCTGACGTTGATTTTCGGCCGGACCAATCCCCGCGATGCAATCCGAGCTAACTACCTGCTGGGAGATCTGTCGCAGACCCTGGCTTCGGTAGTTGCAGTTCACGAGAGATCCATTACGGCGGATCTTTGCTTATTGGCAGCAAATTGCTATCGCCAACTTGGGCAAGGAACCCAGTTTCGAGAACAGATTGAAAAGGCTGAACGCTTGGCCCCATCGAAAGAGGGTGTCGAATTGGCCATCGCCATGTTTAAGATTCAGCATGGTCAAATTGATGTCTCACCACACCAGATGGTCGAGGTGCTGCAAAATGCTGGGGCTATTCAAGCGGACGCTTACAGCGTCGTTGTGCAATGGGCTTTCGCAAAGGAAAAACTTGCCGTGGCCAAAGAACTGATCGACAACTGGCGTACCAAGCAGCCCCATTCCGCGCAGTTGCAATATTTAGCAGCCGTGCAGCTGAACCTATCCGGTTTCAAAGAGGAAGCGGTCGCCAGCTTAATCGAGACGATCGAACGGTTCCCACGCCACGAGTTGTCTTGGCTTGCATTGGCGGAGGTTTTCACGAGGCCGCCCAACGTCCGTTTTCAGCAGAGCGAACTTCTACTCGAACGATTCGCCTCGCAATTTCCGCACAACACCGAAGTTTCGTTTCGACTAGCCAAGATCCGAAGACGCCTGGGGCGTTCTCGATCGTCGCAACTCGCGTTGTCGGCGGCGAAAACCGAAGTTGAATTTCTAGAAAGGGCAAACGTAGAATTCGACTTGGGCAACTATCGAGAGTCCGTCGACGCATTCAACGCTGCGAAGCTATCCGAAACCGATGATTTCAAGAAACTAATCGATACTGCGTTTACCAGCTCCCTCAAGGGACAAGGGGAAGCAGGCAGTTTGCTTAACGATCGTGTCAGTTTCGGCGCGACTGCGTTGGCGCTCGCGGGAAACGTGGCTACCTCCCAATCGGTGTTCGAACTTGCCGCAAATCGGACCGCTCGACTAAGACGACTGCAGGATTTGAGAGCCAAACAAGCCATTTTTCCCAACGACCAGACGTTGGTTCGTGAAATCAACTCGGTCACTTCGCTTTCGGATCTGCCAACACTAGATATCTCACCGTCGGATTTGTCAACGCACAATAGTTCCATCGATCATCTACCAGGAATCAAACTTTACCAAACCTATTGCGCCAACTGCCATGGCGCGAACGGTGATGGATTCGGACGAGCTGCGGGCAATCTGTTCCCGCCGCCACGTCGATTTCGCGATGAGCCGATGCGAATGATTTCGTGCAAGAATGGTGTGGCTAGCGAGGCCGATATTGCACGATCGATTCGGCGTGGTCTACCAGGAACGTCGATGCCCGCTTTTACGCAATTGTCAGAGGCACAGGTTGCTTCGCTGGTCGAAGTATTGCGACAATTCATGGTTCTCGGACTACGTGAAAGATTTAGGAACGAATTCCCATTCGACCATGGTTTGGACAGTTTAGCGGAGGCACTATGGGTCGAGGCAAGATCCAAAGCAGGCGAGCCGATCGCTGTTCCAAGCCTTTCTAACTTTGCGGGTTCTGCCGCTCGCGGGCTCAAGGTATTTCGCGGGGCTGGCTGTGTTGGCTGCCATGAAGTTCCGGGCGAAGTCAATCGAGTTAGAACCCGCTTGTTTGATTCCTTAGGGCGTCCGTTACACGCGCCCAACCTAGGCCTCGATGCATTTCACGGAGATGACGAAGCCAGCGAAATCTACAAGCGAATCACACTAGGTATCCCTGGAACACCCCACCCGGCACTTGCGCCCGCGCTCGATGGCGACCTAGAGAGTTTAGTTGCTTACATTGTATCCCTACGTGCGACAAAGCCGTTTGTCGAAACCAACAGGGAACGCAGCAATCACGCTATGAAGTAGGCGTCGATCACAACATGGGGAGCTTGCCCTTGATAAGTTGCGCCCCACGGTTTGTATTCCGCTCAGCTTGCGCAATGGCTATCCCTAACTTCACTTGCAATGCAACTAAGCACTACGGCAGAAGTTCTTTGATTCGATCGTTGTGGCAGTGTCGCTCCGAGACACTGAATTGCCGAGTCGCGGAGCGACGTCGGCTACATGTTATGCCAAAA
>JAYVPJ010000136.1:0-19745 GCA_043757445.1 Pirellula sp.
GTTTGTATTTGGGCAAGTTGGCGATCTGTTCGTTCGCCCGTCGGACGAGGTTAGCCGCACTATCGGGATGTTCCAAACCAAAATACTTGGACATCTCCGTCAAGGTGCTCGATGTCATCTGTCGACACGGGGTCCATCCGGGGGCCATCCATCTCTGCTTGTCAGTGAATTAAGAAACACTTAGAAACTGGATGGCCCTCAGCCCGGCAAAGCCGGCAAAGCCCCAACGCAAGACCTCATCGGCTAGGCCTTGGGTCAGTCGTTCATAGTGCCCTGGATCGTGAAAAAGCGTCTGGCGACCATCGCCCTTCGCGACGACCTGGTAGATCGCGCCGGCAAATCGAACACGTGGCTTCCTTGGCATGAGAACCTTCCGATTTTAGGTTGGTTGGATGTGATTTCACAGTCTACCAACTTGAAAACCGAAAACCAAGCCTGACCCAACTGACCCCCCTACTGGATCCCTCGTCGTTCCACAGTTGATGACCTCAACCATCTAAGTGTAATTGGTTGCGAAGCATTAATGTAAGCACCTGCACATAAGTTTCCGAGCCTTTCTCATTGGAAGCAACTTTATCCGAAATGCTCGACACAACTGGAGAAACGAACATGGATCTACAGGATCTACAGGATCTACAGGATGATCGTCGATCCAACTTGCAGTTTGGAGAAATCACCGAGAAGATCATCGGTTGTGCGATCGCTCCGGAGTACCAGGCCCAGACTATTGACTATCTGAAGGCGACGGGAATCGAGGTCGGCCTAATGATCCAATTTGGCAATCCGAAACTCGAATACAAACGATTCACACGACACAAGTGAATCGATCAGCGACTCGACAACAGCCCTTAGCCCGGCAAAGCCCCAACGCACGACCTCATCGGCTAGGCCGTGGTCAGTCGTTCATAGTGCCCTGGATCGTGAAAAAGAGTCGCGCGACCATCGCCTCTCGCGACGACGTGGTAGATCGCTCCGGCAAATCGAACACGTGGTTTCCTTGGCATGAGTACCTTCCGATTTGAAGTTGGTTGGATGTGATTCCACAGTCTACCAACTTGAAAACCGAAAACCAAGCCTGACCCCTGAGAAGCTCGCCAATGCATCCTTTTCGGATACCCGTTACGGGAGTAACTGGCGTATGCTGACAGGAGAACCATATATCTCATTTCCCTTAGCAACGGCCGCGTACAGAGACGCAGTACCGTCCACAATTGCTGGTACAGTGCCAGACGTACCGACTTTATGAATGCGATAACTACCCGCAGTATTTGCGGCTGTTGCGTTGATTGTGCTTACGGTTGAAACATCGACCATTACTGTATAGGTTTGAGCTGTCGACGCGTTGTTCACTACCGTAAATTTCCAGACGTTTGCCGAATCTTTACGGGCAATCGGTCTGTAGATGCGAAGTGATCCAGCGATGAGTTTCGTTACATCAATCGTTGTGGATTGCACGGTTCGAATGCCGCCGAAATTTTGCTGGAACACGGCATTTGGTCGACTTGCAGCTACGGTATTCACCGACTTGACTACGGACGTATGGCGAATCGGATAACTAGTCGTTCCAATCTTTGCGCTGCCGCAGTATTGGATGATATCGCCTGGCAAGACCGCGACAGTAGGAGCTGAATCCTTCCATTGATTGCTGGAATAGGAAATCACAGTTACAAGCGTCCCCCAGACACTATCGCCAACGGTAGGAATGTCCGCCCCCAAATCGCCTGGATAGAATTCTGCGGCGTTTGCTCTCAACGTCTCGGTAGCCATGTGCGCACATTCGCCCCCGCCTACCCGAATTCCAATTTTTCCGTTGAGGAATGTCACCATCGATCCGCCGATGGTCTGGGCTTGAACGTCAGGAATCAGACTCAAAAAAAGAAAAACGGCAATTGCATAGAGCATGGTGATATTGGTCCTAATGCGATTCACAGACAATGGTCCTCTTTAGTTGAGTCTAATTGGCAGAAATTGATTGCTCAATACGACATCACGACCATCAATTCTTACATTGAGGGCGTTAACTCGACTCAAGCCTTAACAGTACTGTAGGACACAAAATGGCAGCCTACAACAAAAAGTAGATTTCATGAAAACTTTTTGAAAATCACTTGCTCACGGTTTGACTTCATCCCAAAAAAACCTAGGTTTTACCTGAGGTTAGTCCTAATGCAATCCAGCAACACCATGAAGAATGAACTGTGCCAGCGACTCTACTGAACCAGCAAAACAGCCATGGCAGAAAGGCTCCCAGAAAGGCTCCCAGAAAGGCTCACCGTGGAACTACTACGGTCGAAATGGCGATTGCATTGCCCATACTGATACTTTTGGTTTTCGGATTATTCGAGTTCACTCGCATCTATATGATTCAGCAGTTGATGCAAAATGTGGCTCGCGAAGGATGCCGGAACGCTGTCATCCAAGGCAGCATAAACGCGAAAGTGTTGGACGAAATTACTCAGACGTTAGATCGTTATGGGATTCGGGGAGCGACGGCCAACCTCTATGTGAATAATTCGAATACTGACATTTCCAACGCTGTCACAAACGACCAAGTATCTGTGCAAATCCTAGTTTCCTCACCTGCGATATCAATTGTCCCCAATGGCTTTTTTTATGCGCAACTAAGCGCCAAAGCCACACGCCGCAAGCATTAGTAGTGGAAAAAAGTGGGGTCCGATCCAACATGCGAAAGAGAATCCGATGATAGTGCGTTGCCGAAAAATATCACCTGGCAGAAATCGAAGAGCAGCCGCCGTTGTGGAACTAGCGCTTTTGTTACCGGTATTGTCGATTCTGCTCATAGGGGTTTTAGAAACTAGTCAGGCCATGCGAGTCTCAGAAATCCTCACTGAGGCTTCGCGAAATGGTTGCTCTTCAGCAAGTTATCCTAACCAAACAAACTCGGATGTTTGCGCGGAAATACAAACGGTATTGACAAATAATGGCCTCCCATCGAAATACGCTACTGTGAAAATCCTGATCAACGATGTCGAAGGCAGCCTCGACAACGCAAAGCGAAATGACAAGATTACAGTCATAGTCGCGATGCCTTGGTCCAGCGTAAACTACTCCAAAACCAACGGCTTTTTCTTTGGCAATTCAATGCTTACTGAAAGCACCACCATGCTGAAAATGGCGTGACTCGTTGTCGATCCGATGGATTGGCTCATTGGTTGATAGAGGAATCGGACTTTGATTTTAAACAGAAGCTACAGGTGATTTATGCACACGCAATCGAAGATACGCAGGCATCGAATTCTCAGAAGAAAAGGTGCGATAGCCGTTTTGTTTTTACTAATCCTAATTCCTCTATTGCTGTTTGTCGCGCTGAGCATCGACATTGGATGGATATCAAAATCGAAAAGTGAACTTCAAAATGCGGCGGATGCCGCTGCGTCAGCAGGGGCTCGTCAACTAATTGATAGCTACGGCGCGTACGCCATGGCCTCTGAATCGACGAAAGAGAATTACCTCAAGAATGCAAAAGACAATGCAGCGAACTATGTTATTCGTTACGGACAATTCAATGACGCAGGAAGCGTAAAATCTCTTTCCATTCAGGATACGGATATTCGCATGGGTTTTACTGATGTGAATGGAAGTTTTGATCCATACTATTTGGGCTATCCAAATACAGTTGAAGTCTTGACTCGCCTCGATTCCACGTCCAACAGCCCATTGCGATTATTCTTTGGTGGTGTGACAGGCAAAAGTAATCAACCTTTAACGGCGACAGCATCCTCTACAATTTTCACAGGATTAATCAATTCGTTTGATCCACATGGCGCTGCATGGGGAGATGACTACGGTGGTTCAGGTGATGGATCAGGTTGCTCGCTATTACCGGTGGCCTTCGATGTAAACGCTTGGAATCAGTTCCTTGCAACAGGTGAATCGCCCGATGGAACAATGCATACAAATTCTGACGGGGCATCACAAATCCAAATCTATCCAAGCCCAGAAAACGCCCCAGGCAATTTTGGACTACTATGCATTGGCCACTGGACGAACTCTAACAAAGACTATAGGGATTGGATTGTAAACGGTCCCAATTCCGAAGACATTCAGGCTCTCATTGAAAACAACCAATTGCCCGTGAGCCCTGACGCCCCCAAAGCATTCAAAGGAAGTCCTGGCTTGCGAAGCTCGTTGCAAAAGGATTTCGAATCCATTATTGGACAGCCTCGTTTACTACCTTTGTTCGAACCGGCGTCAACTACTCCCTATCAAGCTGCGTCGGGCGCAGGAAGCAACGCATCCTACAAAATCGTAGCATTCGTGGGAGTTTCCGTGACTGCGGCAACAGGTCGCGGAAACAAATTAGATATATCGGTAACGCCACGTGATGTGATGGACCCAACTGCGGTATTCGATCCATCTAGCGTCTTCCCAGCCGGTGCTCAGCCGGTAGGGCAATTGAAGAGCTTCACTCATACTATGCCTAAACTCACGAAGTGATAGTAATTTTTGCGTCCGCAGTCGTAATGAAGAACTACGCTTCGATATTCTTTCATGAGCGGTTCCCAAACTTCACTGGCTTCGATGCATCGTAAATTTAGCATCGAGTGTGCACCATGGCACTTCCAACGCATACCCGTACGTTCAAGGCGATCTTTGATGACGTGGACGCATAGAGGCAGGCACCCATTAACTCCCTATTGACTTGGGGCTCACTCCTGCCTGTAGTCCACTGCTGCTCGGAAACCTTGGCTATGTTTCATTTGGGTCTGCTAAGTCGCAGGGTTTCAGGTATATTTTTCTTCGACCTCTACCAACATCCTGCAATCTCGGCCAACGCGAGAAGCCAGAGTCCTTCGAATCCGCATCCCTTTGAAATCGGTGTTTGAATTGAGTAGTACTTCAGGGGAATTCGAATCTCTGGTCCACCGAATACGCGAATGGTTGCCGGTGCTGGAAAGCGCGGCTTTTCAGCACAAAATTCGATATATCAATGAAGTCAATGACCGTTATGATGCATTGGCCAATCACGCGCCCGCCGAAGTTTTGGTGGAGCTAAGATTGCTCCGTTCCTTGTGGGCAAAGAGAATTGCACAGAAGTTGATAAAGTCGGTACCTGCGGCAGGCTCAAATGAATTGCAGCAAGTTTGCGAATTGATATCACTCGTTCGGACACTTATTGGGCGAGAGGCTGTGAGGTGTCTAGTCGAAAGGCAGCGGCTCGTGGGAGACCAATCCAGCAGCCTTGCGATGGCCTCACTATTGGCAGAGCATGCTGTCCCAGAAGATGCGAGAACTGGTTTAAAGGAGCTTAGTGCTCCCTCGGAACTGTTGCGGCGTTTGGGTCCCGAACGCATTATGAAATTCCGTCCCTCACGAAAATCAGGTAGTTTTGATCATTCGCAATGGCTTAGCAATTCAGAGATGTCGGAACTCGATTTTGTTGATGGGAATCCAGACCGAATTCGCGTGAGGGGCATAGAGCTTCATTCTGGAGACATAGGGATTGTTGAACTGAATCATCCCGGCGATGGACTTTTGGAGAGCTTTTTAGAGGAGCCAGGAGTGGCGCCACATGCGATGCTTTACGTAACGCGACGCGTTACGGATCCGATCACGCAGGCAGAACTATTCCAGCCAGCAGCTGTAGAGATCTATGAAGGTGGATGGCGATGTGTCCCGATTACGACCGCGCTTCATTCCACATTTTCTTGGTACTCGGAATGGGTAAGGCCCAACATCGAAGGAAAGTCACTTCGAGAAGATTTGGGGCGCGTACTGAGTGCGTCGCTTGACACGATGGAAACATTCTCGTTTGACTTTCAAGCTAGGCGTGTTCCGAAAGGCGGCTACTTCTCAAGAGAGCATGGTGGATCTTGCGCGAGTTGTACGAATCTCCTGAGAGTGCCATTTGAACGAGCAGGAATCGAAGAGCTGCCGTACCCCGTATCGAAGCCTGTTCCAAACGCGGCGAAAAACTTGGCCATCCTGGGTATTCCAGAAATGCCTGGAATTCACACGCCGACCAATATCTTGAACAATTCTGGATTCGAAAAGATCGGCATCGTGGACAACGGTCTGCCAGAACTCGGTTACGCGCAAGCGCTCGTAGTTGGTCGACCCGATTTGTCGGATACTTTTGGCGGATGGATGTCCCAGAAAGTGTTGCAGCTCGAAAGTCTTCCCAACTGGAGAAGCGTAACGAACTGGAAAAGCGCTTGGGAAGCATTGCGAATTCGCATAGGTCAGTCCGAAAGCCCAGTTGGTCATGTGATTCGCAGAATGATGAACGTGGACGACGATGAGGTCCCCAAGTCCGTATCGGATACTACGATCGCCTTCTATTTGCGCTCCGACATGGAAGCTGGGCAAATCATTACCAATCGAGTCCACCCCGCCGTAGTTGCTTTGTTTGAAAGCACATCGGAGCTGCTGCTGCTCAAACAACTCAGGGCCAACCCGGAAATAATGGAGTCGGTTCGATGCGGACTTCAGGAAAGTGCACTCAAGAAAGAAAATTGGTATCGCGATCTGTAGTTCCTCGCATTGCGATAATGTGTTTGGCTTTGGCTATCAATTCTTTCGATCGAGGGGCGCTGGGCGTTTCCGCGATGAGTCTGACAATGGGCTCGGTATTGCTGCTTCGCAAAAGTAACCAAGAATCGGACCAGTCCAACCGAATTCCATCTGCCGTACTGACCGTTTCCGCTTTGAGCTCAGCTGCTAGTTTCGAAATGGAAGCGGTAAGTTGTTCTTTCGACAAAACCATTTTGTCTTTGATCATTGCCAAGCGAGGCAATTCACTAACAAGCTCGCTCAAAGTGGCTTTCCGTGCCGCCATCAGATCGAGGACTTGAGCCATGCCGACAAAACTGTCCCGAATGAAACCAACGCGCGGATCAATTGGCCCCCCACTTCCCTCGCCACCATAAACAGCGCCGTGCTGTTGCATCACATCCACCACGTTGGCTTCACCAACTTTGCTTTGTTCGAATGGAACTCCATGCTTTGCTGCAAGCCATTTCGTCATGTTGCTAGATGCACAATTGGTCACCAAAGGCCCCAACTTCAGCATCAGTGCTCGCTTCATGCAAAGCACGGAAGTGTACTCCTCACCTATAAAATGCCCTGCCTCATCAATGAGAGCCAAGCGATCGGCGTCGGGATCTTGGCAGAAGCCGATGTGAAAGTTTTTTTGCGATACCAACGGCGAAACGATCGCTAGGTTTTCTGCCAGTGGCTCGGGGGGGTGAGAGAACTTTCCGTTCGGCGTGTCCCCTATAATTAGGAAATCACATCCCAATGCCTCCAGCAATTTACGCCCGAGAATGGATCCCGCTCCATGGTTGCTATCTAGCAGTACGCGGAAACGATTTCGCCGAATAGTTTCGACGTCGACAGTTGCCAAAATCAACCTTAGGTGCCCCGCGTGAGGGTCCTGGATTGGATGCCTTGAACCTAAGGATTCTGCAGGCTGCCAGTCGGTTCGGTTTTGCCGATAAGCTTGTAAAACGCGAGTTCCCGGCTCATTCGGCAGGACCCGTCCTTCTGCGCTAAAAAGCTTCATACCGTTGTACGCAGGTGGGTTGTGACTGGCGGAAATTTGGATAGCTCCCGCCGATATTGATTCACGAACAAAAGCTCCAACCGTCGGCGTACTCGCCACACCAAGATCCAAACAATCACGCCCGTGACCAACAATTGCAGAGGCAATTGCGTCAGCCAACATCGAACCGCTAGTGCGACCGTCTCTAGCGATTGCGATAGGACCCTGGGGTGCCTGAGTGCAGAAGGCAGCGGTGAATTTGCTGGCGATGATGGGAGTCAGTTCGATCCCGACGATACCACGTAGTCCGCTGATACTAATGATCGGTTCTGGCATAGTGCTTGTTTTGTGGCGGAGCCAAGTGAGGAAAAAAACGAATAATCCGAACAGTCTGGCTGGCCAGTATAGCCAAAACCAATTCAATTGCTTGACACTGCCATCCACCCAACTTAACATCGGATTGCTGGAGGATTTGCTGGAATTTTCAGGAAATCCAACTATGCTGTGGTCTAGATCCATTGCGTAGATGACGCGCCAATATCGGCAAACCCTCGAACCTCGCGACAACTCTCACCTCAGGCAGTCCCTCATGGAAATTTCCGGCATGCTGATCTGGGCTCTGGTATTGGTATCGCTGATCGTCTTTATCGTTCTATTAGTCAAAGCGTTCAAATCCTGGGGTGTGGCTCACACTATACTTTTGACAATCCTTTTTATTGAGTCCTGGACCTTCCTGTTTTTCGCAGGTGGGGTGGCTCATTATCGAATTACATTAACCAAGAATAGCAACAAGCTCGAGGAAAAGGTCGAGGCTCTAAACAAGACAGTCGACCAAGAATTGTATGGGGATCGAAATGATCCTAAGTTGAATCTTGAGAAGTTTGTG
Source organism: Pirellula sp. (assembly GCA_043757445.1). GTDB lineage: Bacteria > Planctomycetota > Planctomycetia > Pirellulales > Pirellulaceae > JBKCUI01. Next base: position 8,391 of record JAYVPJ010000136.1, read on the forward strand.
CCGCTGGCAAACGAACTCAACCGATTGACCCTCGAACGCGGTCGCGTTTGGCGCGGTGCAACATTGCAACGGGCAATTCCGGCAACAGCCACGACTCCCGCAACAGTAATTCTTCAACTACCTCCTAGTGTCAGTAATCTTCCGCCGGCTGTTCCCGCTGCCGCAGCGGGCGCCGGTGGTGCCGATGCAATCGTGGCACCTGCACAAACCGATTCTGGTCTGGCAGCTACGAGTGTGATCTATCTGTTTGGTGAAAAGGCAGATGGTATTATGTTAGTCCCGGATTCCTATCTCGGCGAATTTGTGGTAACCGAAATCAAGGATTTGGAAATTAAGATTCGGCCGACAACCCCGCTGTCTCAGTCGCAAGACAACATTTTGCGGGGGGGCAGTGCCTCGTGGTCCATCTATGAGCTGATGCCGTTGGACTCGCATACTGCGTTTGCGGCCGCTGGATCATCTCCTGAAGAAGGTGCAAGGTTTGGAAGAATGGACGGAGACGGCATCGCTACCGATCTCGGTATCGATCCTTTACTTGCTGACAAGGAACCCGGTACGTTGAGTGTTCGAGAAGCCAACAAAGCAAGGGTACTTCAATCGTACTTGAACGATGGCGCACGAGCTCCTGATCAAACACCACCCGAGGCCCTTGCATACGAAGTTAAGTTTCTTAAGGAGTATACATTGGTGGTCGATGCCAAGGGTAACCGCCTCCCCTTGGAAGGTGGTTACCACGATTTAGAAGGCAGTATGGTCGATGAGCGGTTGAAACGAGATTCCGACGCAGGTGTCGTCTTCAAGGTTGACGATCAATACGTATTCGATGCGATAACAGCTAATCGACTTAAGGACGACGGGTTTGTTGAGCTTCAATCAGCCGTGTTTGTTCGGCCGCTGAACGACTATGCATTCGCATTTCGAGAGATTCGGAGAACGATCATTCGGGCAATGCAAGACGCCAATCTCATCAACCGCGAATACAAAGAAGCAGTTCGGTCGACGGAAGTGCAACTCAAACAAGAAATCAATGGCGAGGAAGAGGGGACAAAGCTCAAGCTTGACAAGGCTCAGTACGAGAAGGAACTCGCCGTCATTGTCAGTGTCGTGAGTGAACTGGAAACCCGAATCAAAACCAAGAAAACGGAGCTTAGCCAAATCTACAGCTCCATCGTTGCGATCCATAACAGCTTGGTCACGCAACAGCGAGAGCAAATCAACACTGCCAATGCCCTGCTAGCTCCGTAGCATGCAAACTCACAGGTGACCCCTGGACACTAACTAGCCACAAAAAACAGGCGTCGATCACATCATGGGCCGAAAACCGCAGGCTAGCGCCCAAGGGCACTCACCTTGTAAATTTTGAGCCTCAATGCGCTGGCATGAGGGCCGGATTTGCAGGTGATTGCTTGACTTCCGGCCCGCACGCTAGCGCGTTGCGGCTCAAAGTGAGCGCCCAATGGCTGATCGGTAATGATCCTGTGATTAATCCGCGCTAGCGTCCGGTTTAGCCCGACTTAAGATCGACGCCAAAAAACACAAACGGCACAAAACAAAAATTGGTCTTCAGAAACCACCTAATTGAAATCCAACTTTTGTGAACTCTGTGCCTTTTTGTGGCTAGCTGTGACCGACGGTTTGGATAGAGCCTGAATCATCGGTTTGTCGCAACCACTTTACGACTATCACTTGCCTGATTTGAGCAAGTGTCGATCAAACCAGTCGCCCATTTCTTTCGCCAATCGTCGATTGCCTTCCTCGTTGAATCCATGCGCAGCGCCCTGGATTACGACCAACTTGCTTTCAACCTTCACGTTTTCGAAGGCTTTCTGGATTTTTTCGCTATGCCATAACGGTACCAACTCATCTTTGTCACCGTGAAAAAGCAATGTCGGCGCATCATCTGCTGAGACTTGCATTAGAGGCGAAAAAGCTTCCGCCCTAGACGGCTCAAATTTGAGCGCAGGAAATTGCTCGCGCAAGGGGTTATTGGGCTCCACATAGGGCGCAAGATCGGTAGGTGGAAAGACAGCTACTACGGCTGCGACACGGGCGACTTCCTCCGTCCCACGCTTCACTCCTCCCACAGTACCCAGCATAAGCGAAAGATGCCCGCCAGCGCTAAAGCCAAAGACTCCTATTCGTTTTGGATCGACGCTCCAATCTGCTGCGTGCTTAGAAACATAGTCTAAAGCGATTTGAACATCACTCACGCATTCGGGAACAAGGAAACGCGGACTGCTACCATGCCGAACAGCTATGACCGTATAGCCGCGATCCAAAAGATTCTTGAACAACGGTATGCTCTGCTTGGGTTCCATCCAGGTGGATACCCAACCACCACTCACCATAAACAAAATCCCTATTCCGTTGGCATTCTCTTTCGGACGGAATACGTCAAAGGTCAACGCCATCCCATCTTTGTGACCATAAACAACATCGGGAGTGACGGTGACGCTCTCCAGCTGAGCATTGGAATTTTGAGCATGATAGAGCCCACAGATCGAGGTCGCTATCAGACAGAGACATCTAACCTTCCTATTCAATTTTGTCATTGCATTCAATCTTTCATCTTGGATTAAGAAACCTGTTCCTCCATGTTTAGCGTCGCGGACAAACCGTATTGTACCTCGATTGGCTCTACCAAACAGCGTTCGAGCCTGCGATAATGTTTTCGAGTGATGAATGGATATGATTCTTCGATCGGGTGGAGCAGAGCGTGAAACCGCGAATGCTTTGGGCTTTATTGGTTCCGCTGGCATTGGCTGCCGGATTAGCGATTTGGTACCAGCCAAGCTTGCGCAATGTGGATGTACCTGACGTTTCGAGGTCGCCATTGATCCCTAAGGTACCTTCTCCCGAAGCGATCGCACAACCGCAGCCAATGTAGCCCTTGAACCCTTGGCCAAAGAAATCGGTAGTCGGACAAATTGGACAGTAACCATATTCGCATTGGCAAGTGCATGCTTAGCTTATATGGCGTTCAAACAATGGATTCGAAAGTCTCGAAGCTGATGAAGTAATTTGCCCGCATTGTCACAGAGCCCCGGGCGGTATTCCCGCAGTCTGGCATTCACTTGCAGGGATTCGGCCTCTCGACCAAAGGGTTCGTTCAACTAGTATTCGCAAAAGCACTTCAAGTCTTAACTGTGCGGTCGGCGATTCCAAAATACCAATGGCCCGAGCAATAGCCTCAAGCGTACATAGATGATGAACGTCGCGTTGCATCCGCAGTCGGTATTCCGATGGGCCTCCCTGAGAAAGTTTGACGTGAGGGATACCGCTAAGCGAAGGATCGTGCCGCACAAATTTGGTCGTTTGTCTCCAGTTTGCATCCGGTACGATCAAGTTGATGGGAGCTGTTATATTTGAAACGTAGTCAGGCGTCAGCTCGACAGCGATTGGACTTGGATAGAGTAACAACGAGGTCCGGCCAGACTGGATCAAGTCGACTGTTGACATCCGTTCGTCTCGACGTCCATGAATTCGCACTTCACTGTTCGTCAATGCCTTTGCGGTCAATCTAGCGGTATTGGTCGTCAAGACTTCTTCGCAAGTATGCATCAGGATGATTACGCGAGTATCGAGAACTATCTGCGGAATCAACGAACAGAAGCAAAGTGGCTTGCGTATCTCACAACCTGAGCAGCGATGAGGAGCCAGAAAAGGACGCATTTGACTCCTTGAATTGGAAGCGGACACGGAGCACTGACGAATCAGTCGATCAGTCGATCAATGGCTAATCAATAGGACCAATTATTAGAACGACAAAATGTAGATTCCAGAATGGGGATCTTTGGACGAAATGCTAACGATTTTGAGGGATGGCTCAAATTGCTCTCTGAATTTCAAGGGATCGGGTTATTCTATTGGCAGTTCGATCCCTATTTGCAGCTAGCCTTCCTCCAACATTTTCAAATTTGTCCATGTCTCAACCTTGGTCCCCGTCCTCTTGGAAGTCGTTTCCAGCTTCACAACAGCCAACCTATCCGGATTCTACTGGGCTTTTGAGTGTGCTAAATCAAATTAGCAACATGCCTCCGTTGGTCACCAGTTGGGAGGTGGATCATTTGCATGACGGGATCGCAGCTGCACAGCGAGGAGAAGCTTGGCTTCTCCAGGGTGGCGATTGCGCCGAGACTTTCGACCAGTGTCAAACCGAACCTATTGCGAGCAAGCTTAAGCTGTTATTGCAAATGAGCTTGGCCATTGTCTTCGGATCGCGAAAGCGTATCCTACGAGTCGGTCGGATGGCGGGTCAGTATGCCAAGCCTCGTTCTAGTGATACAGAAACACAAAACGGACTATCTCTACCTTGTTACCGCGGCGATTTGGTCAATCGATTTGAATTCACTGAAGAAGCACGCAGAGCGAACCCAGATCTACTTTTGAGAGGCTATGAACGTTCGGCGTTAACCCTCAATTTTATACGTGCACTAAGCGAAGGTGGTTTCGCCGACTTGCATCATCCTGAAAATTGGAACTTGCTGTTCGTCGATGAAGCCAAGGGGGAAGTAGCCCTGCGCTATCGGGAACTAGTAAAATCGCTCGGAAATGCGATTCGTTTTGTGGAAACGATTCTTCCTGATCGCAGCTCCGATCTCAAACGAGTTGACTTTTTTACTTCGCACGAGGCATTGCATCTCGATTACGAGACCGCATTGACGCGTCAAAGCGTTCGCGGGATCGGATACTATAATCTAGGAACGCATTTGCCATGGATTGGGGAACGTACGCGAGCCATCAACGGTGCTCACGTCGAGTATTTTCGTGGTCTGCGCAATCCCGTTGCGGTCAAAGTTGGACCATCCATACCCGTTGAGGAATTTATCGAATTGACGCGACGACTGAACCCTGACAACAAGCCAGGGCGTCTAACGCTCATTCATCGAATGGGACGTTCGAAGATCGAGGCTGCGCTACCAACATTGATTGAAGCCATTCAGCGAGAGAAACGGTCCGTCTTATGGGTGTGTGATCCGATGCATGGAAATACCGTATCGACCGCTCATGGACGCAAAACACGGCGATTCGATGATATTGTGGATGAACTGCGATTGTCCTTCGCGATTCATCGTGCCTGCGGTTCGATGCTAGGTGGTGCCCATTTGGAACTCACTGGCGAAAACGTAACTGAGTGCGTTGGAGGTTCGCGAGGATTGACTGAGTCGGATTTGGAATCCGCATACCAAACACAACTAGATCCGCGACTGAATTACGAACAGGCTTTAGAAATTGCATTTGAGATATCCAATCAGCTCTCGGCCCATCGAATTTAAACTGTCGGGTTTTGAGCTGGAGTTTGCCGAGAGCGACGCCCGGGCGTCGATCACAACCACTACGATCCATCGGAGCCTGTCCCGTCCAGCATAGCCCGAGTTATGATCGACGCCGACGCCTGCTACTTACTGCCATTTTTTGTCGAAAGTCAGCCGGTATTATCGTTAGGACCGAATCGAATTGGCACTTACGGCACAGTTGCGATCGAAAAAACATTTTTCTTTCCTAGAAAAGCTAAACTTTCTAATCCTCAAAGTTTGACTGTCACTAAAAGTGTCCTAAGTTTCGTGTGACGTTTCATTTGTAGAACGTTGGCTGTTTCAACAGCATTGCTGCCCCAGAAGCAACTGAAATCATGGCGATGAATTCAGCTTGATTCCTGCGGGACTGTGTTTCATTGTTTTCGCTCGGTTTCCATCGGGCCACCTGTCGGAGGGTTATCCAAATGAAAAATTTCGCCATGAAGATGAAGCGCTTTTTGAAGAGCGAAGACGGACCAACCGCTGTTGAATACGCGGTCATGTTGTCGCTCATTATCGTTGTTTGCTTGACAGCTGTTACAAGTATCGGCAAGAATGCAAGCACGACGTTCACCAACGTTGCAAACCAACTCGGTACAGCAAGCTAGTTTGTCAAGTATGCTCGGTTCTGCCGCAGCATCGTTGCGAACACCTCAATACAGAACCGGCGACCGATCTGAGCTTTCGCGGATCGGTCTGCCGGCTTCTTTGAGTTTGCGATTGAGCAGGAATCGCTGCAGCCTTAATCGGTATCAATCCTATCCAAATACATTCGTTTAATTGAATCCTCCACGCGACATCTGCTAAGGACTTATGCTCATGAATTCGGCTTCTCTCTTGGACGGCATTGTGAACCATTGGCACATCTGGTTTGTATCGGCCGTACTAGTCGTCGCAGCAGTGATCGATGGGTGGAAACTGAAAGTTCCTAACTGGCTTACCTTCCCAATGATCATCAGCGGTTGGGTCTATAGTTTTGCTTCGGGCAGTTGGTCCGGCTTGGGCTGGAGCCTGCTCGCTACCTTCTTTGGACTTGCACTCCTGTATGGCATTTACATGGTCGGCGGAATGGGCGCAGGCGATGTCAAGTTGCTCGCCGGTATCGGCGCTTGGGTGCATGCTGAACACACTTGGAATATCTTCGCCACAACGGCCATCGTCGGTGGAGTTATGGCCATCCTAATGATCGCTTACTCAGGTCGTTGGAAGAAGCACTTTCAACAGTTCAACATGCTCGTTGGCGAGTTTGTAGAGGTGCGAGATTCAGAGGCGTTATTTCAACGAGCTGCCGAACGCAAGTCGCGAATGTACTTGCTTCCTTACGGAGTCCCAATGACGATCGCAGCGCTAGGATACTTTGCTTTCCAAGGCATGTACCTCTAAACGGCAGTCACGCGAATCTTTTCAGCCGCGTTCCAACCATAGCCACCTGGGTTCCAAAACAACCCGCCGTCTAGCGGTTGAGTTCGACCCAAAGCGTCGACTGCCCGGATCCAAACCGCGTGCTCACCTTTTTCAAAAGACGTACTTGCGGACCACTCGCGAAAGGCATAAGGACCAGCGGACGGCGACAAACTAGTCGTCCTCCATGACGCCCCTTGGTCCTGCGAAACTTCGACCTCGACTAATTCCGCCGCACCATCGTTCCAAGCGACGCCCCGAAGATCGATCTTCATGCCAGCGGTTACGGTAGAACCATCGATTGGGGCGAAAATTCGACTATTGATCTTCATGTCGAAGTTGGGATCACTATTGTCGAAGGTGTAGTCAATAGACGCTCCAGGCTGGATCCTCTGCTTCGGTGTTCGATAGTCAGGGAGCTGGAAAAAGTTTGTCGTCTCAACTGCCTCGAATCGCAACTTGGTCAGCCATTTAACTTGCACGTTGCCATAGTAGCCTGGGATAACTAGGCGAATGGGTCCACCGTGAACGGCCGGCAAAGCAACTCCATTCAGTTCCGTGGCAAGGATACCCCTCGCCATTGCAACATCGAGCGGAACACTTTTTTCGTAGTCGATTTGCCCGTCCTTCTCCGGTTGATCGGCTCCTTCGGCCGTGACATACTTGGCTTCCTTGAGAACAGTCGTGCCAGTCGCTGTCAAGAAATCAGAGACTCTCACGCCGGCAAATCGAACGTTACCAATCCCCCCTTTGTTCCAAGGCGTTCCTTTAATCGGTGAGAGTTTGCTGAACTGAAAGCGGAAGTTGCCCGAGCACTGCAAAACCATCTCCACTTCAGTCTTTGGTAGTTTTGCAAGTTCCGCAAGCGGAAACTGGATTGGTTTGGCGACCAATCCAACGAGTTCAAGCTCACCGGACATGAGCCTGGGTTGCATGTCCTCCGATTCCTTGGCACCATGGTGATTGCGGACGAATAGTACTGATGACGGCGTAATCCGAGACGCGGCTAACAGATTATCGGGTGTCTCTAGGACCAATGGGTCTGAAGTAATGACCTTAAGTCCCACGTGTTTTCCAACCTGCAACGCTGGTGGTTGGGCCGCGAGGCCCTTGGAAACATGGCTCAAGGCGAGCCCGGTCGCTCCAGTCGCTAGAAAACTTCGTCGATCCATTGGCTGTTCCTGAACTTTCCTGAGCCGCGGGCGCTAGTCGCGTAAACATATTGCATTAAAACGCGGCTAGCGCCCGCGTAGTTTTCAGCCTACAGGTTGCCTAATTCTTTAGCGGCCACGCGTCGAGCCATTCGATTTTCGTTTGTGTTGCTTTGTAGTCTCGCAATAATCGTTCATGCATATCCAATAAATGACCCGCACCATAAAAAATGGCAAGCTTCTTCTTACCAGCCTTCATTTCCTTTTCCATGACTTGAAATGCTTTCGTGTTTCGTTCCGTCAGCAAAGTACTTTTGCCATCCTTGTGCGCCATTCCTGCCATCTGACTATCCATCGATTCAAATTGATCAGCCATTACGCGTCTGAGTCTCATGGTGTCTTTGGCTAGTGCAGCGGCAATCATTTCAGCCTGCTGCGTAGAGCCTTTTTTACTGTTTTGCGCAACCAAGCCGGCACCCATCATTCGAGCAAATAATCCAACGAAGCTGTCGCCACGTCGCGTCATGTCTTCGAGGAAATCCTCGCCGCTAATGTCCGCATGGACAAAGTTGGCTGGACTGTAGTCGACTTCATCAAGTTGGAATTTAAGGTCCAGCACATCCTTCATGCCTGTTTGCAACGCACCTAATGGATTGAAGCCGCCTCGATCGGCACGTCTATCCGGTTTGTTTGCCGATGGGTCCGCTACCAATTCGTACAACATCGCGTCATATGACTTGAACCTCTTGTTCAGTTCGTTGTAATACTCCTTCGTGCCAACGTGCACGGCGCCGATTAAATCTACATAGGCTCCTTTGAACTCCCCCTCGTCAAAAGAGTAGCGTGCAATCGCCACCTGAAGCGATTCCGGTTCGCCGGAGTCCGACTTCTTGATTCGCAAGAAACTGGCTCGATCCGTCTTTTTTGGAATTTCGTCAGCATCGAATAAAGTCTTTGTCTCAATCCGCGGCAATTTTTCTTGCCCAAAAGCCGAATGCGGCAGACTGATCGCCCAAGCAGCCGTTGCCAGCACGGCAAGCCTCCAAAATCCATCCATTCTCATACGCTCTCAACCGTTTAGGAGTGAAATGAAAGCTACTTAAAATCAAGCCTTAACGGCCTCATTAGCTATAGTCTAAGATCAACGCAGATAGCCAACCAATCAAAATATAACCGAAATTCATTAAACCGGCGGAAAATGCCGATATTCCTATTGTGGTTTGTGACGTCATGTCAATAATTGACGACATGGTTGAGTTAACACGCAAACAACGGGAAATGGAACGTCGATCCTTGGAAATCCTCCGAGTTGCGAGGCCTATCCTCATTGCAGAAGGGTTCCAAGGCCTAAGCATGGATCGCGTTGCCTCGCAAATGGAATATGCCAAGGGGACGATTTACAATCACTTTCCGAACAAGGAGGAAATCGTCTTGGCCTTGGCCGTCGAATCAATGGAGCTGCGACGTAATCTCTTCGAACAATCGGGCATTGTCACAGGCCCCCCACGGTTCAGGATGATGGCTTTAGGAGCCGCTTGCGAATTCTTCACCCAACATTGCACGGATGATTTTTTGGTCGAGCAATGCATCCGCAATCAAAGTATTTGGGATAAATCATCGGAACAACGTCAGAACTTGATCCGCCAATGCGAAGGACAATGCATGGGAATCGTTGCAGGAATTGTTCGCGATGCGGTCTCTTGCGGGGAATTAAACATCCCTCCAAGCTTGACGCCAGAGGAGCTCGTATTCGGCTTTTGGGCCATCAACTACGGTAGCCAAATTCTGACGTACTCTAGTCCATCGTTGCCCGCGATTGGAATCAACGATCCGTTTAACGCGATTCGAGTTCATTGCTGCACACTTTTAAATGGCTTTGCTTGGCAACCTACTATGATGCTTCCGGAATACCTGCAAACCATGTCGAAGCTGAACGAAATACTACAACCCAAATTCTGGTCCCTTAAAAACCAACAGCATTCCAACAACTAACTCTCAATTCCAAACTGGCCGCCCTTGCGGCCTTTTTACGAGAACGAAATTGACGCCGCGTCAAAGCATGACGGCATGACAAATCCAAGAGGCCCTTCCGGCGTTCCGGGGAGGTCATGCCAAAAGTCGCTCAACGAGCGAATTGAGGAGTGCTTTCCGTCGTTTTCGAGTGTTGTGAACGAACTAAAAGAATGCGAGATAGAGCGGTAGTTTCTCTTGCGAGATGCCCCGATGAGGACGTAACCAAGAGCGAAGCAAGGACCAGAATCCTTCCATTGTATCGCTAGCATTTCTCGAACTGCTGTGGGTTCGTTGGTACGTTTTTATTGGCCGGTTGCCTAACGGAATCTTAATTAAGAGCATCCGATCACGGCACGATGCATTTGATTGTGGCGTTGTCATCGGGGCCATATCGATGTCTATGGGTGAGGATGTAAATGTTCGTTCAAAATCGGATACCGAGTAAGCGGATTTAGACCGAGCGCCTCGTGAATTGGAGATTGATTACAGGAGCAAGGCATAGAATTATTCTGAAACAAAAGCGTCAAGAAATGCTCCTTGAACTAGGTAGGGTCGTTGTTTCGAATCAAAACGGATTGTGGTTGCTCTTCATCGGTCACCCACGATACTAGTCGCTAGAGGAGCATTTTCATGATGTCTGATTATTTAGTTTCATTCCTCAAGAGTAGATCACTTGTTTTGGAATCGCTTGAGAATCGAGATCTCATGTCCGGTTTCCATTCCGTCATGCCGGCTCATGTAATTAATCAGATTCCATCGATTGTAAGCATACAGTCTAGTTTGCTTGCAAAGGCATCCGCGATGCAAACCAATCCAACAACTCAGTTAAGGAACCTGGATTATTCACAACCCGATGCTTAAACGTGGGATTTCATGTTGGTCCTTCGCTTACGCATTGGGATACGAAAAACAGTCGGCAATTGAACTGCTTTTTGCAATGTCAATCGCAGCAGCTAGGCTGAGAGCACAATACAGGGGCGCACAATACAGGAATACAGGGGCCATCCATCTATTATTGACAGCGCAGTGCGGTTCGTTAGACTGTTCTGAAAGTGATTCGTTGACTTGTGTTACTAGGAGCAGTTTATGGCCAGACAGAATCGTCGTGACCTCTTCGATCCAAATGAGGTGAGCGCGTTTCACTGCGTTCAGAGGACAGTAAGACGGGCGTGGCTTTGCGGACAGGATCCCGTTTCAGGCAAATCCTTCGAGTATCGAAGGGCCTGGATTCAAGATCGAATGCAAGAACTGGCTGCCTCGTTCGGCATAGATTGCCTCTCGTTTTGCGTGATGGTCAATCATATCCATGTGATTTTGCGGAATAGGCCCGACGTCGTTGCCGGTTGGTCGGACGAGGAAGTCGCAAAACGCTGGTGGCAGTTGTTTCCACTTCGCAAGAACAAAGACAAGTCGCCTGCTACACCGACTGCAGACGAACTCAAGTTGTTCATGTCCCCTGCTCGTTCGAAGCAGCTCCGGAGCCGATTGAGCGA
>JAYVPJ010000137.1:0-57934 GCA_043757445.1 Pirellula sp.
AAACGTAGTCATCGCAATAGAGCTTCCGCGAATTGGCTTTATCCCGCGCGGTCCCAACCGCTTCAAGGCGTTTTAGCAATTTGCTGAGCATCTTGAAATACTTGAAACCCTCGAGCTCTGAGGCTTCAATCGGTTCTTTTTTCTTGGCCATTACGCATCTCTGAACAAAACTGGCAGTGTGTTAAAACCTTATGCCAGCAGCGCAAATGTCGTGCCAAAACTATTAAAGCTGTGGCGTCGCCGTAATTAAAATTTCGTGCCGAACACTATTGCATTGCGGTCCCCAAGGGCGATCCTTATTTCGATCCCAATGCGACCGGGGAAAAGACCATTGCAACTAGTCGATCGATATTTGATGCGACTACCGGTACCAGTTTGTCGAACCCACGAGAACAAATAAATACGATTACTTCTTGGCTTGATGGCTCCATGATCTATGGTTCGGAAACCAAGACTTCAGCCGCGCTACGCACCATGTCGGGAGGCAAACTCAAGATAGGGGCGGATGGATTGTTGCCGATGAACAACGCAGCCAATTTCCCAGATGGGACACTATCGATGGCCAACGATGCGCATCGATTAGCCGATGATCAGATGCTCGCGGCTGGCGATGTTCGTGCAAACGAGAACATCGAACTGACCAGTCTTCAATCCTTGTTTGTTCGTGAACACAATCGCTGGGCAACGCGTCTGGCAGCTGAAAACCCTCGGCTCAATGACAGCGAACTCTACACCCGCGTACGTGCGATCGTCATAGGTGAAATCCAAGCGATAACCTACAACGACTGGCTTCCGACGATCCTTGGGCCGAGTGGCGTTGCACCCTACCGCGGTTATAACCCACAGGCAAATCCCGGCTTGAGCAATGAGTTTTCGACCGGTGCATTTCGATTCGGACATAGCCTACTCGGCAACGATGTCGAATTCTTCGACAACAATGGAAAAGCCGTCGCGGACGAAATCGAACTAAGCGATGCGTTTTTTAATCCCGCGGCTTTGGAAGGCAAGACGATCGATTCCATCTTCAAATACCTTTCATCGGATCCCGCTTCCGAATTAGATTCGAAGGTCGTCGGCAGTGTTCGAAATTTCTTGTTCGGAGCCCCAGGTCAAGGCGGTTTTGACCTAGCAAGCCTCAACATACAACGCGGTCGCGATCATGGTATCGCTGACTACAACGATGTCCGAGCCGCTGTGGGGTTGCTCAAGGTCCGAAGTTTTGCGGAGATCACTCGCAACCAAGGTGACGGACCGCTTTGGTCGCTATGTCTTCGACGTGCAATCCGGAGTTCGAACCGGTGACTATCGAGTTCGCGTGGTCAAGAATTCAAGCGGAGCAACCGTAACGCAAGTCTCGCAATTGACAGCTTCCATTACGCGAGGTGATCAATTCGTGCGAGGCCTGGACTTGGCAGCATCCGTATCGCCACCTACAGCTGCTAGCACGGCCGTAACCACAGGAGCTCAAGCGTCAACCTTGAGTTCCGCCGCACCGTTGGTGACCTCGGCCGGTGTTGACCAAATTACGGCTGCTGGAATTGACCAAATTATGGAAGAGCTTGGAACGATTCGTCGCAGAAGGGTTTAGTGTAAACTTTGTGCGTTAATCACAGGCTGAATCTGCCAACTCTCGATCCCAGGTTTCGACTTGAGATCGAGAGCAACGGTCCGACGGATAATGGGATAAAATCGAATGCGCGTTTTGGTGGTGGAGGATGAAATCGATTTGCAAGAGTCCCTTGCCCAAGCGTTCCGTGAAGATGGCTATGCAGTAGACACGGCTAGCAACGGCGAGGATGGTTTGTACAAGGCCAAGGTGTGGGAGTACGATGTCATCATTCTTGATTGGATGCTTCCGAAACTGAATGGACTCGAATTCCTTCGTCGTTTGCGGAGGGAAAAGAAAACGCCGGTCATGTTATTAACGGCCAGGGACGCGGTGACAGACCGAGTCACAGGATTGGACGAGGGTGCCGATGACTATTTGATTAAACCCTTCAGTCTCAATGAGCTGTTAGCCCGTGTACGCTCCATCGTACGACGCTCAACAGGCAATGCCTCCAACAGGATCGTAATAGGCTCTTTGGAAATGGATTTGGCAAGCAAGACCGTCAAGGAATCGGGCACGCCAATCGAATTGACAGCTAGGGAGTATTCGATGCTCGAATTGCTCGTCGTGAATGCTGGTAGGCTTGTCAGCCGAACGATGATCTACAATCACATATTCGACGAGAGCGACGACACGCTTTCCAATCTTGTGGATGTACATATTTCCCATCTCAGGAAGAAACTTGGCAAAAATCTTATTGAGACTCGGCGGGGGCAGGGGTACATCTTGCATGTTTAATGTGTTTCGTTCGTTGAGGTGGCGTTTGCAATCTTGGCACGCCATCATGCTGTTCTTTGCAATTGTCGTTTTCGGTACGTTGCTTCATTGGGAAATGCTTCGTTCCCATTGGGATCGTGTGGACGATGAGCTGTTGGGCGCGGCGAGAATACTAGAAGGCTCAATGAACTCAGTCCCGCCTACCATTCTCGAGGCGATGGCCAAGGACGTCGTTCCAACACAGGGACCGCGCCGCCCTATGCTGCCTCAAAATAGACCTAAGCGTGATCCCCGAGAAAACCTGCAAAGGCCTGGTCCACCGCAGCTGGCGCCCTCAAGATCTAGGCCCTTGAGAGATTGGAATTTCCCAAAAGGCTCGGGTGACGAAAACTCAGATTGGACGCAGGAGGAATGGGAAGCCTCCATCGAATTGCCGCCACAGCTCCCCGATCATTTGGGCCGACTTGAGGGGCCTGCCTATTTTGTTGTATGGCGGGCAGATGGTTCGGTGCTGAGGGAATCCAAAGCGCCATCGCCTGGCCCCTTTCTATCGAGTATTGTGTCCGATGCGATCGATAGAGATCGCTATGCGAGGCAGCAAAGAGGACCCTTTCGTGAAGTCTTCATCCGAGGACCCTTTGGCTCAACCATTTGTGTCGGTCGGCCTGCAATGGGCGAGCAATCAAGAGTGGCGAGAATGACTTGGACCATCGTCTTGGCTGGCCTTTCAGTACTAAGCATTGGTCTGGTAGGAGGATGGTGGTTCAGCAAACGAGCCATTGAACCTATTGAACGAATGAGCAAGACCGCGCAACGCATCAGTGGAAGCAGTCTGTCCGAGCGCATCGAACTTTCTGGTTTTGATTCCGAACTCGAGGGACTTGGAGCCTCGCTCAACACCATGCTCGATCGTCTCGGAGAAGCGTTTGAACAACAACGGCAGTTTACTGCCGATGCATCTCATGAATTTCGCACACCGCTTTCTGTGATGCTCGCTAGCAGCGAGCTTGCGCTTTCTAAGCCGCGCTCCGCTGAGGAATATCGAGAGCAGCTGGTCAAGTGCCAACGTGCCGCCATACGGATGCGTGAGATGGGTGACTCCATGTTGACCTTAGCTCGACTGGATGAAAATTCAACGCTTGAAACGCAGTCGCTCGACGTGGCAAGTCTATTGCACGAAGCGATCGAATCGATTCGTCCGTTGGCAGAGGAAACACATCTTCGAATTGAAACGGAGTTGCAATCAAGTCAACTTTTAGCAAACCGCTCGATGTTACGGCAAGCATTCGACAACTTACTGTCTAATGCCATCAAATACAATCAACCCAACGGTCGTGTTTTTGTGCGTTGCAAACAAGTTGGCGAGTCAATTGAAGTTGAAATCGAGGACAGTGGAATTGGCGTCCCAGAATCCTCCATTCCAAAACTATTCGACCGATTCTATCGCGTCGAAGAATCGAGATCTCGGGACGCTGGTGGAACCGGACTGGGGTTGTCGATAGCAAGTCAAATCGTCCGATGCCATGGAGGAACCATTGACCTCACCTCAACACTCGGAACCGGAACGACCTTTCGCATCGTATTGCCTATTCGCTAGTTTGTGTGGCCAAGATCCATTTGGTCTGCTCAATGGCCGACTTACATGGCATTCGCGAATGGGAATGGCTCGTGCCGGTAACGCGAAAGGAACCATGCAATTGGTTGGCACCGCTCATTTTCAGAATCTCCAAGGCATTCGTCGGTACAACACCTCCAGCTGGCAGGATTTCTATTCGCCTCTTTGACATTTCGATGAGTCCACGCAAGCATGAAATGCCGTCGATTGCCAAGGCCGGACCGCCACTGGTAAGAATGCGAGTAAATCCCAATTCAACTAGCTGCTCCATTCCGAGGAGTGGTTCGCGAATTTGGTCGAATGCGCGATGCATCACCAACTGGGAATTCGGCAATGCATTGGCCACAGACTGAAGAAAATGCAAATGCAAATCCATGGTTCTTACCAGCGCCCCAATAGCGATGCCATCTGCTCCCAATTCGATCGCTTGGATGGCTTCTTGAATCATCAATTCGCATTCGAGGTCGCTAAATAAAAAATCCCCAGCTCGTGCCCGAATAAGCACGATGAGAGGCAATTGAATGGAACGCCGAACGGTAGACACCAGTGGTCCGGAGGGTGTGACTCCACCCAAGTCCAAGGCAGAACAGAGTTCGATCCTATCCGCGCCCGCGTTTTCCGCGATTACGGCTGCTTGTAGTGTATCGACACAGACTTCCAGCATGCTTTTGCTCTTTTTGGTAATGGATAGGACCTGTTTAACGAAGTGGTCCAACTGTTACAATAACCAACATCTTCTTTGATAGGTGTTTTATGAGGAAATGAAAGGATGGGTCTATTTGATGGGACTGCGTGCTGGCGGAACCATAGATAGGGGGAATATCGAGTTGCACGGGGATCATACGCAACGCATAGGAGAACTACTGATCGAGCGAGGGTATCGGGTCCACGGTCGCAAGTGATGCCAGCATAGACCAAGTCGTCGCCAACGGTCACCTCAGGCTCGAAGTAAGGCGAGCGGCAGGCTGAAACCTAAGCAGGAACTCATTGGTAGTCGAACAAAGCGGATGAACATTGATGGACAAGATGTGCAGGACAAAGTCGCTTCCGATGAGCATGTTCGGAAGCTTTTGTGCAGGTGCTTACCAGTTGAGCCTGAGTCAAACGAGCTGCAGTCGCTTCTCGTCGCTACGATTGCACCAACTCTTTGCCACGTTGGTGCAATTGTTTTAGTCTGTTTCCTAACGTCTCCAAAATCTCTGCATCCGACATCGGTATGTATAGACTGGCCGGAATGGGTTCTCCGAATACAACAGCAAGTGGTCGTCGCATCGGTAATCTGGACCCTTTTGGCAAACAATCGTAGGCTCCCACAATGGCAATCGGCATCAATGGAACTTGCGAGCGTCTGGCCACCGGAATGAAGCCCGGTTTCAAGACGGCAATCTCGCCATCGGAAGTACGCGTTCCTTCCGGAAACATAAGGACTAACTCCCCACGCTGCAACCGCTTGAGCATCTCACGCAAACCAGCTAGACCACCCCGCTCTCGATCGATCTCAATTGCATCGAGCAGCGATATGAGTGTGCCGAGGGCTGCGTTCTTAAAAAGCGTCTTACGGGCCAGGTAGTTCAGTCTTCGATTCGAAACCAATCCGACGAGTATCGGATCCAACAACGACTGGTGCGTGGAAAGCAACATCCCTCCCCCCTCGCCATTCAAATGGTGTTGACCTTCTGAACGAAGACAGAATGTCACCGTGGCAACCATTCTTGCTAACAGTCGGACTCCTCGATAAAAAAGCTGGCGGCCAATGGTCTGGACACTGACTCTAGTCGTGTGGGTAGGTAGGTTGTTCATTGCGTTTTTGAAGGCATGCTTCCCGACAACGCTAACCGTTTGTTTTGAACGATTTCAATCAGACTCTGCAACACTTGTTCCTCAGACATACCGTCCGTCCAAACCGTGATCGAATCGTCAGCCGCTTTCAAACCGCCAGATTCTCTCTGGGTGTCGTGATGGTCGCGTTGATTTTGCAGCTCGAGAATTTCCGAGTAATCTGCGTCCATTCCAAGTTCGATCAATTGCCCGACGCGGCGCCGCGCACGCTCCTCGGGCGTGGCTGTTAAGAATATTTTGCAATCGGCATTCGGAAAGGCCACGGTACCTTGGTCGCGTCCTTCGGTTACGACATCGCGTCCTTCTGTCCATCGGCGTTGGATGGCAACCATGGCTTCGCGAACCTCCTTGTTGTCCGCAATCGGTCGAATGGACTGAGTAATCGATGGTCGTCGAATTTCTTGTGAGACATCTTCTTTATTCAAAAAAACGCGGCTTCCTATTAGCTCGATTTCGACGGTTCGGGCGACCGCGGCAATTTCATCGAGTCGGGTTAATGGCAAATGCTGTCTAATGCACGCCAGCGTCACGCACCGGTACATAGCCCCGGTATCGAGAAAGTCAAAAGCGATTTCGTTGGCCAAACGCTTGGCCACTGAGCTTTTA
Organism: Pirellula sp.; assembly: GCA_043757445.1. Classification (GTDB taxonomy): domain Bacteria; phylum Planctomycetota; class Planctomycetia; order Pirellulales; family Pirellulaceae; genus JBKCUI01. The sequence continues at coordinate 6,387 of JAYVPJ010000137.1, forward strand.
CCCGCGCCAGCCGGCCCATCAATCGTTACTATCACCCCTGCCCCCGACCTTTTTTTGAAAACCATTCAAAGAACAGCGCGATTTTACTCGAATCACAAAAAAATGCTTGAGCGATTCGCATCGCAACCTACTTGAATCTCGAGCTATACTAAAAAAGCGTTCTCCATACCACAAGCAGCCACAGAGCGTCCGGAGTTGCCATGTTCCAATTGTTTTTGCGAAATATCCTTTTCCGTTCAGCCTCGCTCACGGTCTTGAGCACTGCCTGTTTCGTTGGCAGCGCGTTTGGTTTACAGGAAACGGTACCAACGGCGGATGCCGCCAAAACGCTTAACGAGCAAACGCAATCAGTTGAAACTCTGCCAGTTGTTCAAGAAAAGCCAGTTGTTCAACAAAAGCCAATCGAAATTGCAGACCAAAAGGAAGTCGGTGAGAAGAAGGCCGACAAACCCAAGGCTGCTAAGGAAAAACCCCCGGCCAAGAAACAGCTTAGGCACATTGCCTTAAGCGGTTCGTACGATGATTTAATGCAACCAGCCTCGCTCGACCCCACTAGTTTAATCCTCGGACAGGGACCGGCTAAGAGCAAATCATTCTTTCGACTGTGCGAGTACTTGCAGGAAATGGGGGAAGAAGCGAACTTAACGCATGTTCTCTTCGACCTCTCCGATTCAGCGATCGGTTTTAACTCCGCGCAACTGGACGAACTAACTCGTCGCATTGCAACCTTGAAGGCCAAAGGAAAGAAGACGCTCGCCTGGCTCGAAGACGCAGGCAACGTCCATTTGGCGATCGCAGCCTGCTGCGATGAAATCATCATGGCTGATTTTGGTGGCGTCGACATGCCATCATCTGCTCTCGAAACTATGTTTTATCGCGATGCAATGGATCTCGTCGGCGTCAAAGCTTCTGTTGTTCGAGCCGGCGATTTCAAAGGTGCAGTTGAGCCCTATACCAATCCCGTGATGAGTGAGCATCTCAAAGGCCATTACGTTGCAATGCTCGAATCCATCAACGCTGCTCAAGTATCCCGAATTGCAAAGGGTCGTGGTCTAACGACAGCCTCCGTTCGCGAGCTTCAAAAAAAGCGGATACATCTACCTGCGGATGCCTTAGCCGCCGGCCTGGTTACCAAATTGGCACCCTATGGCTCCATGAAGAGCACCATCCAAGGAGCCATTGGTACCGAGATAGAGTGGACCAAGCCAAAAACTAAGCCGAAACGCGAAGTATCGATTTTTGAAATCATGAGCAAGGCGATGGCTGGTCCGAAGGAGAATACCAAGCTCAAGGAAGATTCGATCGCCATCTTGCATTTGAGCGGAGCAATCGTCGATGGCAAAGAAGCGTCGCCTGGCTCCATCGTTGCCGGCCCAATGGTCAAGTCGATAGAAGAACTCATCCAAGATGACCGAGTTAAAGGAGTAGTCGTCCGAGTCAATTCGCCGGGTGGCAGTGCCACAGCTAGCGAAGCCATTCGGCAAGCGTTGGACGAACTTGCACGCAAGAAGCCGGTCGTAGTTTCGATGGGAGAAATGGCTGCTTCCGGTGGCTATTGGGTTAGTTGTATCGGCCAACCCATCTACGCCGAACGTGGCACCATTACCGGTTCCATCGGGGTCTTTTCACTTAAACTTAGTCTTGGATCGCTTCTTCGACGCGTCGGCGTGCATGTGGAATCGGTCACGCTGGATGAGTCGGCCGCCTCCAATGCCATCGATCGCGCTTGGTCGGATGCTGAAATCCAAAACATGCAACGATTCATAGATGAGGTCTACGACCGATTCCTGAAATTGGCGAGCAAGTCTCGCAACATCCCGATCGACAAACTGAAAAACCTGGCAGGTGGTCGAGTGTGGTCCGGCGATCAAGCCAAACAACACGGCTTGATTGACGAAATTGGTGGAGTAGATGACTGCATCTCGGTCGTTGCCAAGAAAGCCAAAACAGAAAAGTACAAAGTAATTCATCGGCCCGAAGTTTCTAACGGTTTCGATTTATTTCGAGTGCTTGACGATTCAAACGGTAGCGACATCGCTATCGAACAAGCAGGCGTATTGCAATCCCTCGAGCAAAAGCTCCTAAGCATTTTTTCGCAGCGGGGTTTCCGGCTGGATACCACCCGAGTTTTGTTGCGATCCGCTTGGCAAAGCACTTCGGGTAAGCCAGCGATTTGGGCGTTGATGCCGCAAGAAATGCGAGTGCACTGAATGCGAGTGCACTGAATGCGAGTGCACTTAAACGGAAACACACTGAAACGGAAACACACTGAAACGGAAATACTCCGTGAAATCATCTCTCCGGTTCCAGTTCTTGCTCCCCATGTTGCTTGCGATGCTGGCGACCGCTTTGGGGGTCACTGTCTGTTCGAAATGGTTTGCAGATCGCTCGTCTCGGAATGCGACACTGGAACGGCTATCAACGACTGGTAAGTTGTGTGTCAACGCCCCATACCCTTTGACGGAAGGAGTCTTGACGCAGATTCAAAGGCTTTCGGCCCTCAAGCTCGCAATTGTCTACGCGGACGAAGCGTTGTCTGCGACGGTTGAAGACACGATGCGTTTGGAGGCCAAATCGAGCGGATTCCCGTCAGACGCCAATCTGCCTCGGATTCAACGACTCGCTTTTCGGGCCAGTACCTATCCGATGAAGCCGTTTTTTGAATCGATTGAATTAGTTTCTGGTGATCGGGCCAACGTGACCGCCTTTCAACTGCCGAAATCGCAAAAAGTTGGAGCTGGTTACCGCTACCTGATCCTCATGGAGTCGGCGGCCAAGTCCAACAGTGGTTCCAACCAAGCGTTTTGGTTACCGTTGGTTACGGGCCTTTTTTCGTCGATCGCGATTGCCTTGGTTGCAACGTTGGTTGCTGCTCGAATTGGTCAACGCATAGAGGCACTCGGAGAGCACGTCCAAAAGATAGCAGACGGTTCCTTTGAAAGTATTGTTCCAACGGGCCCAGTCGACGCCATCCGCACGTTGCATGAATCGATAAACTCGATGAGCATGCAGCTCAAACAGTCTTCATCGCAAATCGCTCAGAATGAACGATCCAGAATGATCAACCTCTTGGCCAGCGGGTTGGCGCACGAACTGCGGAATCACCTGACCGGAGCCAGACTTTCGATTCAAACGTGCTTGCCTGAAAGCAACTCACAGGAGGCGTTGTCGATAGCGCTAAAGCAAATGAAGCTCGCCGAGGAGTCGATCCAGAGGCTACTTGCTTTGCGGGTCGATGCCAATGAGGTAAAGTCGGCGTCGATGACCATCAAGCAGATTCACGACTCGGTGCGCGAATTGGTACAACCGATCTCGACCCATCATCGAGTCGGGTTTCAAATGCACGAATTCTGCCCATCCGTGGGAAGCGATTTCGACAGAGGAAATTGGGAAGCTTGGGTACAAGATGGTACTTCGATTGTGGGTGCGCTACTCAATCTTGTTTTGAATGCATTAGAGGCTGCTGGACCGGGCGGTGCCATCGAAGTTTACTTAACAGTATCCGGTGATGACTCAAAGACTATGGAGTGGACGGTTCAAGACAATGGTCCTGGGCCGACGGCAGAGATCGCACCGATGATGTTTGAGCCATTTGCGAGCACGAAGCGCGAAGGCGTCGGGCTTGGTTTAGCCATGTGCAAGCGGATTGCGCAGCGTCACAATGGCGATGTACACTGGCAGCGCAGGGATGGTTGGACCGTATTCACGTTTCAAATTCGCGGATGCGATGAGCCCGTTTAACCCCGAGCCGTAGGCGACGGCCGCACGTCGACGCAGTTAAGTCGGATCGAGCTGGCAGGGTACAGCCTTCGCCTGCGGCTCAGGGTTAAACGATTGCGGTCGCCACAAATCAGCTGCCAACCAGGACGTTGTACAATGCAAAAGCAAGTATGGATCATCGATGACGAGCAAGCGATCTGCTGGGCACTTAAGAGAGCTCTGGAACAAGTAGGTTACGGCGTTAACACTTTTTCCAACGCAGAAGATGCCATCGCGCTTCTTACATCAACACCTCATGTCGATGCGGTTGTGCTCGATATGCGTATGCCTGGCATGGATGGATTTGCTGCGACCGCTGCCATCAAGAAGCAACTACCTTTGGTGCCCGTTATCATGATGACGGCCTTCGGCGATCTATCGAGTGCGATGCAAGCGATGGAACTGGATGTCTTCGAATACTTGACCAAACCATTCGATCTGCAGGACGGACTAAAGGCTGTCGCCAAAGCCATTTCGTCCAAAGCTAATCCATTTGTGCATACCGACACGACGGAGGCAATGCAGCTCGATACACTGCTTGGCCCGTCACCTGCAATGCAACAGGTGTACAAGCAAATTGCAATCGCTTCTCGCAGCGACGCGTCGGTTTTGATAAATGGCCCGATCGGCATCGAAATGGAATCGGTTGCTTCTGCAATTCATAGAAATAGCCAAAGGCATTCCTCTCCTTTCTTGGCTTTCGTTCCTATAGCTATTTCGCCAATCGCTGTTGGGACGGAGCTCTTGGGAAGCATTCAATCGCAAAACACGAAGTTGGGTAGCATTTCATTGCGGTCAGGTGCGTTTGAGCTGGCTGGAGACGGTACGTTGTACATAGATGAGGTGGGCGACTTGCCATTGTCACTTCAGGCTCAGTTGCTACGCGTATTGGAGCACAAGAAGTACAGTCGTCTCGGCGATTCAACTGCAAGACCCTGTGCGGCGCGCGTCATGGTCTCGACTAGTCGGAACTTGCGATCGATGGTCGATGAGGGAGAGTTCTTGGAAGAGTTGCGCCAGCGGCTGAGTGTTTTTTCGATTGAGTTGGTTCCGCTGGCAGAGCGGCGGCAAGATATCTTGCCACTTGCAAATTCCATTTTGAGAGCTCATATGCAGGACCGTAGTCTTTCTTTTTCAGCGGCGGCGACGGAGTGGTTGGCCTCAAGATCCTGGCCGGGGAATGTCCGTGAGCTTCGTAGCGTAATCGATCATGCAGTCGTTGCGACTCGTAGCAGTTGCATTGATGTAGACGACCTTGCAACAACAGAACGCAGCCTTTCTTCGTTTGCACCGCCAATTGACAACGATTTGGCATTGGAGGTTCGACGCTGGACGCTCGGTCACTTGGATCGGCTAAGCGAACTCGGTAAACGAATCCAGGGGTCACCGTCGGATCAGAATTTCGGCACCATGTACGAGGACTTCTTGTCAACAGTGGAGCCACCATTGCTACAAGCCATGATGGAGGCTTCCAACCAAAATCGAGCCTTGCTCGCAGCCCAACTGGGAATGCATCGGTCCACGCTTCGACAGAAAATGCGCCGCTATGGAATCGATTGACATAATAGCCGTCAGCATCACAATAGCCCAGCGAGAATCACAATATTCCGGCGAGCACATGGCGAACGGAAGGTAGGGACAATGAGTTACCCAGCAAATGCCACTGCCTTTCCACCGACATGGTGCTTGGCAATATAAAGTCGTCATTGAAGCCTAGAAATCGAGCCACTTCGCGAGGCGAGAATCGACGATAGCCCATGGGTGTTTCCAAGTACGACCCTGATCGAACGGTTGACTTTCCATAGGAGGCTGCAAAACAAGCGGTCACCACCGCACTGTTGGACCAAGCCACTCGATCCATCGCTTCCAAGTAGCGATCCACGGTTTTCTTTTCAAGCCAAAGGCTGGGGGCTGATTCTCGAGTAATTTTTTGATCGATAAACTTCGATAGGCAAGGTCGCTCTGCAATCCGCGGGGGAAGTCGTTCTGGAAGTCTTTTTAAAGATGCTATGCAATAGACTCTTGGGCGTCGATTGGGCCATCCTAAGGATGATGGACAGATAGAACGCGTTTGAATGTGATAGCCGACCCCGATCCATTGCTCTTTCAAGTGATGAAACGCTTGCGACGATTCAAAGCCGACTACATTCTCAAGACAGACCAGCGACGGGCGGATTGTCTTGACCGCATGGATCAAGTGCTTCAAAGCATCCGAACGCGGGTCTTCCAAATCCCGCATTGCCCCTCGTCGAGTAAAGGGCGTGCACGGCGGACTCATCCACCAGAAGTCAGCATCCGTTCGGGCGAACCATTCTAACGGAAGACTGGAAATTTCTTTGACCGAAAAGGGATGCTTGAAATTGAACTCGTAAACTTCTCGTGCGCTGCAATCTATGTCAACGGCCGCCTCGATTTTCAGATCTGAAAAGGCTGCAGCAAACCCTCCGATACCTGCAAATAACTCTAGGATTCGCAAGACGACCCACTTTCGGCAACTGGCTTAGGAGTGACAAACGACCGTTCGATAAATAACTGTCCAATTTCAAACGTGGCGTAAGCTTCCAGCTTGCGTTTTTCTCCTCGCAAGCTGGAAGCTTACGCCACTTATTGAACCAACGGCCCTAACTCATTTCCAGTTTCAATTCCCATAGTGCATCGCTAGGTTCGATGTTCATTTTGAAAAGTTTAAGCATTCCTTTCATTTTCACTTCTGAAAGCAAATTAGAAGGAAAACCGTCAAATTGGATTGCTAGAATCATTGATTGCTGAGAATTGGATCGCCATTGTATGGAGCCTTCCAAGACCCGCTTCACTGCGCCTCTGTTACCCGAAACCGGTCCCTCGTAGACCAGGTAGATATTTCGGTGATCTGACAATTGTCGTGCGACAGTCGTAGAGCACCACTCCTCAGGCGGAACAGGGACCTCGAAAGTTATCAATCGGTCATTGCTGCCGGATGGCTGTTCGAGCAAAAGATCCCAGTGGGAACTGCGCACTTCCACATCAGGAAAAGTGTGACGTAGGACGGCAAACCGAAAACTCTCCAATTTTTTTCCGAATTCTTCAAGAGTCTGAATTCCAACCAAGGGGTTCGGAACCTTTCACGCATTTTTGCATCCAAAAGGTCGTCAAAGACCGCAAAACCGTCCTGTTCTGAGGTTGATGACGGTCGTAGGTGCTTGGATTTTGTTGAATTTGCAGCTTTTTTCGTGGCGAGGAAACTAGTCCATCCTGTTCTTCTGGATGGTTTGGACCTGTTTTGGGAGTAATGTTACGCGAAGGGAGCCTAGCAAGTTTGCATCCAAATCCTGCTCAATTATACTCGAAAACGAGTGTTCTTGTGAACCTACCGGTCCTAAGGTGGCTGTATCTTCCCTTAGGCAGTGTTGGTTCAAGACGCAATTTTCACAGCCTTGCGAAATTTGTTTTTCGCGAGGGGTTCCTGGCTACCTTTGCACTGAGGGTTGGTGATGACCATCCGCTGGTTTCGCAACAAGAATTCTTCGATTCAATCCAATCAACGCGCAAATGCGAAAAGCAATGAACGGAAGCGAGGCAAGCTCCGTTCTCATTTGCTCGAAATGTTGGAGCCTCGGCAGTTGCTGGCGGTTGGGCCGCAGTTGATTGGCGTCCAGCCCAACAACAGCGATCTCTTAGGCAATGGCAAAACCTTGGTTCAGTCCCCGCGTGAACTGCGATTTCGGTTCGATGACGCTCAAATCATTGATGCGTCAACATTGAATGGGATTCGTATCACGCGTTCGGGCGGCGATGGATCGTTTGGGTTTGCGACGGTCCAGAGCGACTTCGGTAGCAACGGTCGCGTCAACATTCTTTTGACTTCGAGCGAAGCTGGAAAAGCTTATGGTGTCCAAGTCTCGCAATCGCTTTTAGCTTTGAATGCTGCTCCGATTGTGTCGCTGAGCGGTAGTACTCTTTCCATAGTTTTGAACAGCAACGCTAATTCCCCGACTACGGGTGACCAATTGGTCAGCGCGATCAATTCCTCCGTGTCGGTTGCTGGATCGATAACGGCCAAGATCAACGGTGGCCTTGGGTCAGCGCGTATCGGTTTGAACGCGGTTTCGAGCTATTCGCCGTTGCAGCTCAACCGAGTCCATGATGTGGTTGTGGTGCCTGGTTCGATATCGGTCGGGCAGAGCCCAGATGAGAACGAGGTTACTGTTCGATTTGCGGAAAGCCTAACCGATGACGATTATCGCGTGGAGGTTTTTGGCTTTGACGATGCAGGTCTTGGAATCGTAGGTTTGCGAAACAAATCATCAACGGGCGGAGTTGGCGATTTATTTAAGCCAACCGATTCACGTACGCGTCAGGATACGATCAATTTCCGTTTGGATCTTGGGCCACAAGTTTTATCGGTCGTTCCGCAGCCGACGAATCGAGTGAATGGTCAGTTGCAACAGCAACGCGACACGATCGTCGTGTACTTTGACTCGGACAAGCTCTTGGTTGAGAACGATGCCAACGGTGTTCCAACAAAGAGATCGGTAGAGAATCCAGAGTTCTATCGATTGCTCTTCACCTCAGACACGGTTCGTAACACAGATGACTTATCGTTCATGCCAACGACGGTTGTTTATAACGCGGCTGCCAACACGGCCACGTTGCGGTTTTCCGGAGACATAAATGAATTGGCAGGTTCGAACGCAGGTCCAGCTACGTATCGCCTCCGCATTGGCACGCGAGAGAGCGCACCGATGCAGCCGGTTCGGCAAGAAGCTGCTGCCACCGTGATTTCGGATTTGAATACCAACGGAGCTGTAAAGTTGCGTTTCACGGCTCGGCAGGTGGGCGAGTCAGGCAGTGGTATCAAAGTGGCCTTTACCAATTCGGGCAGTGCTGGTCCCACGGTAACTGCTACCGGCAGAGTCATTACTGTCAACATTGGGGGCGCGGCTGTTTCTGCTCAGCAGGTTCTCGATGCGCTCCGAGTTTCGCCCGGCTCCGCGAGTTTAGTTAGCGTTGAATTTGAGCCAGGCAGCAACCCCGCGACGATCGTTGGCAACCGCACATTGTCCTACTCTCCGTTGACTTTGTTGGGGCTAGGTAGCTCGTTCGATACGGCAACCAACATCGGTGCCATCGGGTCGGCTTTTACTTCGCAGACGAGCCTCATTCTTTCGTCCTCGATTGACCCTGAGAAGTTTACATTGGACTTGCCGGGCTCCAGTGATGATGCAGCGCATCGCAATCTGTCTCAAAATTTGGTTGGAGGTTTTGAGGACCATGTGAACTCGAGCTTCGGTGCCGACGCTACCGATGGTATTACTACGATCTACTACAACTTCCGCTCCACGTATGCGTTGACGAATGCGGGTGCGGCTCTCACGAACGCGATTAGTCAAGACCAGAAAACGAGAGTTCGCGAAGTACTTTCCCTATGGGCCAAATACATCGGAGTCCAATTTGTCGAGACTGCTGATTTAGGTCTTACTTTTGCGGCCGGCAATGTCACTGGGCTTCAGGGCGTTGCTGGTACTCAATACCAAAACGAAGGGAATTTTGGAGTTCGGATCGATAAGACATTCCAGAGCTCTTTGATTGTTCTTTCCGCGACGAACACATGGGGGACAGAATACGGTGCAAGTTACACCAGGACCATGGCGGCCGCGGTGGGCATGGCGCTCGGACTCGAGCATGCCGGGGACTTGCCAGAAACCACGCTCCTCAGGTTGGATCCGACCTTCTTGGCAGGTTCGGGGCCGTTGACAGACATCAACGACGTTCAGCTAACGGCCAGCGACGAGAAGTATGAACCGATCATCCCAGGCAACCAAGACATCTTGCATGCCCAATATCTACATCGCCCAGATGGTTCGGATATCGACCTCTATCGATTTGAAGTTGCCCTTGGAGATCGAGTTGGTCTTTTAACTGCGGAGACTTATGCACAACGATTAACCAATAGTAGCACACTCAACACAGACATAAAACTATTTCGACAAAAGCAAGCGTCCGCCAGTACAAACTTCGGTGCAAGCGTGCCGCTCTCGTTGCAATTCGAAGCCGTGCGATCGGGAGCTCAAGGCAATCAGCTTCAGATCTTCTTCACGCAGACAGAGCGTGGCGATGCGACCAAACCGATCGTGCTCGCATTCCCAAATGCGATCAGCGTCGATCTCAATGCAACATCTGGCTCCGAGAGCACTGTTCAGGACATTATCGACGCGATACGAACTTCTCCAGCGGCGAGTTCGCTTGTCCGCGTCAGTCTCGTTCGCGGCGCTGCCAGTACAAAGGTTGGCGACAATGTTTTAACTCAGAATCCTGTGGTGCTATCCGGCGGAAGTATTGAGTTGGTTTCGCAGAACGACGACTATTTCAGTCAAGACTCGTTCATGAGTCGGTCCCTGACGTCGGGCATATACTACATCGGCGTGAGTGCCAGTGGCAACAGCGATTACAACGGCTCCATTGCCGGTACCGGTTTCGGTGGTCAATCGCAGGGCAACTATGAGCTTCGTATCAACTTCCGTTCGGCAGTGGACACGTCCGATACGATTCAAGATGCCGTCGGGTCTAGCCCCAACGGCGTTGCCGTAGGCTTTGATGGAGATGCGGATGGTGTTCCCGGAGGAACTTATGATTTCTGGTTTCAAACAAGACCGCTAAATCGTTCGTTGAATTTCAATGCGGGTGGAAGTGCGGGACTTGAGGGCAGGATCGTTACGGTTACGGGTGCCAACGGTTCGGTACAGGTCTTTGAATTCGACAGCAATTTATCCATTTCGGCTGGCCGCATTCGAATTCCATACACCAACAACAGTACGGCTTCGCAACTGGCTAGTGTGTTAGCTGCAGCCATCAACGCGCGCTCGCAACTCGGGGTGGTTGCCACTGCCGTTGGCACGAACATTAAGCTCACCGGCGAGCGTTCCATTGTCATCGATCCGCTTTTGAATTTGATCGACGTATTAGGGAAGACAATCTTTGTGGACAAGTCGGCTGGTCCGAATGCGGATGGAAGTCTTCTACGTCCATTTAACAACATCTCTTCACCGGGTGTGCCCAATGCCTTTAACGCAACTCACCCTGGCGATATCGTTCGCATTGTCGGAAACGGCGGAGCGGACGGAAATTTGGCAACCACCGGAGACAATTTCGCCTACGAAATCGGGTTGGGATTGTTGCCCGGCTCCGTATTGTCTGACGGTGCTACCATGGATGTACCCTTGGGCGTAACGACCATGATCGATGCAGGGGCAGTCTTCAAGCTAAGAGGCGCCAGGATTGGCATTGGCAGCTCCAATCTCAACATCAACCGCTCCGGTGGTGCTCTACAAGTTTTGGGTGCACCGCTTTTATTGGATGCGAACGGAAATCCGCAACGCAATTCCACTGGTTCAAATGCAGAGGGGCGTGTTTACTTTACCTCATGGCTGGATGAGACCATCGGCTTTGACACCTATTCGCCTACCACCACGCCTGCGCCGGGTAACTGGGGTGGAATCTCTTTCCGCCGCGACGTTGATTCCTCGGCCGGACGGCAGGATCTAGAGGACCAGGGGATCTTCTTGAATTACATTAGCCATGCGGACATTCGCTATGGCGGTGGTACGGTAACGGTCGAATCGGTTGCTCAGTCGGTCAATCCAATAGAATTCTTAGGGTCAAGACCGACCATAACGGATAACTTGATTACGCGCAGCTCGAGCGCGGCGATGAGCGCTTCGCCGAACAGTTTTGAAGAAACCAATTTCAACGAGCCACGCTTCCAGATCAATGGTTCCTTCACTAGCGATTACGATCGTGTTGGTCCGGAGATTCATCGAAACCGATTGCTGAACAACTCGATCAACGGCTTGTTCATTCGAGTTGACGCTCTGGGACTCAATGTTCCGGGGCGCTTCGACGATATCGATATCGTTCACGTGTTGACCGACAATTTGTTGATCAATGGAGCAATCGGCGGACCCATTCTTGACGGTACTTCGCCGCCAACCGCACTTGTTTCCCTCGGCCCAAATGTGGGTGGCAAGTTATTGCCAGGTATTTACAACTACAAAGTTACCTACGTCGACAGCAATGGATATGAGAGCGCGCCATCCAATGCCACGCAAAGTATCAATCTTCAGGGCACTCAAACAGCCATTTCCATTGCCAGTCTGCCGAGCGCTAGTGGCGACTTTGTCGAACGAAAGCTCTATCGAAGCCAGGGCAATGGAAGCGGCCCTTTCGATCTAGTGGCTAGCCTGGACCGTAACACTTCCACATTTCTCGACATTGGGCAATTGGCCGGAGGGACTTTGAGTCGAGATCGGGCCGATGTGTCTGGAGTGACTTTAGCCGAAGTTGCTGGCGGAACACTTCCGAACGGAAACTCGTTCAATTATCGAATAGTGATGGTCGATGCGGGTGGACGCGAGGGTTTGTCTTCCAACCCCACAACGGACATCGTTTTGACAGCAACTGGTTCTGTGCAATTGAGCAATCTGCCACGGACACTCGCCGGTTATGTCGGTCGACGCATTTACCGTAGTACCAATGGTGGAACGTCACCGTATCAGCTCGTAGCCGATCTTCCAGATACGCTCAACGCGAACACCGCGACATTTACCGACACGGGAGCAACCCTTGCAGGGACGCTTTCGGCAGAGAGCTTTGGCGTCAAGCGACCTCGATTAGGCGGTTCTTTGGTGATTGATCCAGGTGCCGTCATCAAGTTGGACTCTTCCAGAATCGAACTTAGTTTTGGTGCGAGCTTGATCGCGGAAGGTACGGATGGTTTTCCGATTGTCTTCACGAGTAAGTTGGACGATTCGGTCGGAGCCGGTGGCACGTTCGATACGACGAACAACGGCACTTCCGCTGGACCTGCTCCACGTGATTGGGGCGGCATCTATGCGGCACCGACTTCGCGATTGAGCTTGGACTATACGAAGTTAGCGTACGCGGGCGGCGTGACTCGACTTGATAGTACGTTCCGTGCGTTCAACACCATCGAAGTACATCAAGCAGATGCGAGAATTGCACATACGCTGTTTGAGAACAATGGAGATGGCTTTGGTGGTCAAGGACCCGGTACTCGATTGGGACGATTGAGCAACGAGCAAGCCACCATCTTTGTGCGTGGCGCCCAGCCGGCAATCATTGATAATGTCTTCCGCGGCAACAAGGGGAGCGCGATCACAATTGACGCCAATAGCATGACCGATGATTCGTTGCCAGATCCAGGCCGACAAACGGGGGATTCGAATCGCAATCCGAATTATTTGGCCAATCGCGGGCCACTATTGCGCGGGAATCGATTTGTGAACAATGGGCTGAATGGACTGAAGATTCGCGGCGATAATCTTACGACCGCAAGCGTATGGGATGATACGGATTTGGTCCACGTCGTTTATGACGAAATCTATACTGGAAACGTCGAACACGAAGGTGGACTGAGATTGCAGAGTTCACCCACGGAATCGTTGGTGGTCAAATTCAGTGGCTACGGCTCGAACTACAATCGCAATCTAGGTGCGGGACTCACAGCCAATGGTCAGCTTACGTCGGCTACCGATCGCGTAGGTGGGACGCTTCATCTTATCGGCCAACCTGGTTTTCCAGTGATCCTAACAAGCTTGTTTGATGATACGGTTGGTGCCGGATTGCAGCCGGATGGCAAGCCTCAAACGGATACCAACAACGATGGCATCGGTTCGATTCCACAGGCCGCAGATTGGCGAGGGATTCTGCTTGATCAATACTCCAATGATCGCAATGTCGGGCTTGTGCTTGAAACCGAGGACTTTGCTGCGGCTGCACCTGGGCCAAATGGTTTGGCATCGACCGCTCAAGTATTGGGGGGCTTGGCCGCCAATTTGAATTCCGGCGATGAAACGCACCGGCTCGGATTTGTAGTGGAAGGAACACTAAGCCAGAGCGAGGATGTCGACGTCTACAGCTTTACAGGCGTTTCGGGCGCTGAAGTTTGGCTGGATATCGACCACACTAGAAATAACTTGGACTTGGTCCTCGAGCTTCTTAATGCAAATGGCGACCTACTAGCTCGAAGTGATAACAGCACCGCTGAAGCCGTAGATCCTTCGCTTCTATTTGTTTCAAGCTTGATTCCACGTAGTTCAGTTAATACGCTGGCTACACGTTCTGTCGGCACGAAGTTAACCAGTAGCGGAGCTGTCAAGGAAGAGGGAACAACCAACCCGATGGATCCTGGCATGCGAGTGCGATTGCCGGGTTCGCCAGGCAATCCTGGCACTTACTTTGTTCGCATTCGCAGTTCGAGTACCAATGCCGACGCTGCCGGTGCAGGACTAACGTCAGGTTCGTATGAGCTTCAAGTTAGGTTGCGAGAAGCCCAAGAGTGGGCGGGTTCTGAAATCAACTATGTTGATATTCGGTATGCCACGAACGCAGTTCATTTGCGTGGATTGCCCGGCGAATCGCCTCTCATTGGCGAAGCAGCCGAAGACGAAAATGTTCGGAATGGGAGTGTCTACGCGAACAATGGTGTCGCGACAGGCAATGGCGTCACCAATACGTCCTTCGTTGGCAGTTTCTTTACGAGCGTGGACAAACAGATTGGCAATAGGCCGCAGTACGTGGGCAATCTGCTCGCAACGGCCAAGGGAGCCATAAGCATTGCAGGCAATCTTAGCTCCAATCGCGACGTCGATTTCTATGCATTGGAAATCACTCAAAAGGACATTGTCGGTAGTTTGGCGGGAGGCAATGCTTCAGTAGTGTTTGATATGGATTATGCAGACGGACTCAATCGTCCCGATACATCCTTGAACATTTTTCAAGAAGAGCCTTCGCAATTCGGCACACAGTATCGACTTATCTATTCGAGCGATTCAAGTAATATTGCGGACGATCAAGGCAGGCCGTTGTCGATCACGGATGTGGAAGAGCTAAGCCGCGGTTCTGCGGGCAAAGGTGATGCCTACATTGGACCTGTCGCATTGCCTCAAGGAAATTATTTGGTCGGTGTATCGTCTGCGGCTTACCAGCCGCGAACAAAGATACTAAGCCCAGCCAATTTGAAACCGATCAGTTCGATTCGTCGAATCGTCGATGAGAACGCAATCGCGGGTGTAACGACAGCGGATTTGCCAGTAGTACAAAACTTTTTGCCAGCCAATAGGACGATTGGTGCAACCGGTGTTCTCACTTCAGCCAAGTCATTTAACCTAGGTGGGTATTCTGCAGCGGATCTTCCAAACCTTTATTTGGATTACACTCTCCCAGCCGGTAATTTTGAAGTATTCGTTCGAGAAGCGAGTGGAGCCGAGTTCGCCGTCGCAAGCTCGTCCGATCTTAGTTTATTGCGTCTAACCGCCGGAAGCAATGCGATCAAGATTCCATTGGGCTCGATCAACACGCGTCCCGTAGGTGGTGGATTGGTGACGAAATCGTTTGCAGGCCAAGATGGACTGTCACTTGTCTTCCGCGGCCCCAACGGTACGCGCATCGATAATGTTATTGTTGGCTTTGCAGAACGTGGCGAAAGCGTTGGAGTTGCCAATGAGCCGATCCTTCTCCAGCAAGGAAACATCTTTAACCCAGCAGGACTACAGGGCACCGTGTACCCTCCATTTTTGCGAGGAGCCATCGGTAGCTTTGTTACCACGCGACCCTTTACTCTTACTTCGTACGACCCATTCTTAGACCGTCCTCAAGTGGCGTTCGATTACGAAGTCTTCAACGGGCAGTTGGATGTTTTCGTGATTGACGCGGATGACCCGACATTCCAGGTTCGCATTGCAACGACGGTCAATCAAAATCTACCACCTCGTTTTCCATTGTTGGTAACGGGGGTGCCGGCGTCCGCTGTTCTTGACATAAGCCAATACGGAGTGAACTTCGCTACCGGTGCCGATAGAAGGTTACAAATCGAATTCCGCGCTCGCAACGACGATCCGTCTCGGACAGTAATTCGAAACGTCGTGATTCAGTTGGCGGATGGATCGCGTGTCAATTCAGGAGAGCCGAACCCGACCTATACCACGGTCAACGTTCCATCCGGCGTCGTGACAACTGGAAATTATCAATTGGAGATTCGATTGGGAGATGAGTTCTTCCAGTCCCAGCGTTTTGGATCTCCAACTTTGACAAAGTCGTTTGATACAAACGATCGGCTTGCTGAGCAAATTACCTTGGTTGCGCCAGCCGGTTCCACCTTGACCGACGGAGATCGCTTTACGATATCTGACGGCGGAAAGACGCTGACCTTCGAATTCACCAGCGACGCGAATGTCGGTTTGTCCAACGTACCAGTTCCATTCACAGCTACTGATGCGAATTTTGTGGTGGCTCGAGCTATCCGCGATGCGGTCAATTCGGCCGGTGTGCAGTCTCAGTTGCAAGGCAACATTCGAGCAGCAACCTCCAGCGGCATCGAAAGTGGGACAGCTGGTCGCGATGCGAAAATCAACTTGCACGGATCAGCCTACTTTGCTAGCGTCCAGGCAACCAATCCGGCGGGCAAAGTGCAAGTCATTTTCCATCAAGGAAAATCGGATCAGAATGCACGCAGAGAACAGTCGGAAGTCATCATTCAAAACAGCGTATTCCGAAAGTCTCGCGACTATGGAATTTGGAGCGAAGCGCCAGCGAGATTGCAGGATCCACGCGATGCAGTCGATCTCTTCACACGGCAATTCATGCAAGAAAAACCCAACTTCGTCGGAACTCAAGCAGTACGAAATCTCTTGCAACCTAACAACGCAGTACAAGGGGGTCTCGTACCAGGGATTGTCGTGCAGAACAATCTACTGGAGGAAGGTGGACTTGGAGGAATCGTTGTCCAAGGGGAAACGCCTATTTGGATGCTTTCGCCTGGCAGGATTCCCTACGCTGTTACAGGTACCGATCCAACGAAATACAATGCAGACTATTCTCCATTTGTGAACAGTACGAATCCGGTAACACACTTCGGCTATTACATTGACGATCAAGATACGTTGGTCATCGATTCCGATCGCACTCGTATACGTTTGGAATTTGACGATCTCGCTGGCGGCACCACAGCCCTTCCCGTAGCCGGTAGCGGTGTGGTGGAAGGAAACGGAGTTGCGGCGGATAGTTCGGTAGGCTATTACAGAGACACTGGTGGGTCTTTCTATCAACGCTCGCAAGGTGGGGGATTGCAACCGTTTGCAACCAATGCGATCGAGACAGTTCACGCGCTAAGGGATTCCATTCTAGGTAGTATTCTTGTCACCAACGGGACAAGCCAAGTAGTCAAAGCGACTGTTGCTGAGAGTTTGCTTGGGCCAGATCCCAATGGGGCTGACACGAATTTTATCGGTGTGATAGGTTATCCCGAGTATTTCAATCGTCCCGCTTTGTATCTTGAGGGCGTCGCTAATTTGCAGTGGCAAGATGCTCCAAACGGGTTGCTGCTAAACCCGTTTGACATGCGTCAATTGGACCTTGGTGAAACACCTCAGCCACAAGCGCGTATCGTCAACAACACGATCATCGGAACTGACGGTCGAGCCAGTTTCAACGGTGGATCGGCATCGGTCGAGTCGAATGATACGTTGGCGACAGCCACTCAAACATGGCAAGGAACGGCGCACAATCCTTTGTTCTATAGTGACGTCGGGATCATTGGCAACAACTCGCAAACGACCGCGGCTACGAGTTCGAGCGCGGGCGGAACGGGAGGTGCCGGCGGAAACGTTGGTTTAACAAACTTCAACAACAACCGGTTCCTGCTCCGCTTTGAAGACGGAGTGAGCGCCGAGCGTCAAGCTGAGGTTTTGTCGAATCAAGGCTTAGTTGTACTTAAACGCTTTGACTTTATTAAGACGTTCCTAGTCGGAATGCAACCGGTTCCAGTTGAGCAAGTGGTTTCTCGATTAAAACAAATTCAAGCACTGCCTGAGGTCAAGACTGCGGAGCCCGATTTCATCTACCAAGTGGACCGGGTTCCTAACGACCCTCAATTTCCACAGCAATGGCACTATGACAATCAAGGGCAAACCGGCGGTACTGTGGATGCCGACATCGACGCTCCGGAAGCTTGGGATACGTTTACGGGTTCAAGTCAAACTGTCATCGCAGTTTTAGATACGGGTGTCGATTACAATCACCCGGATTTGCGCGCAAACATGTGGATTAACCCCGGGGAAATCGCGGGAGATGGAATCGACAATGATGGCAATGGATTCGTCGACGATATCTACGGTATTGATACAATTAACGCAGATTCGGACCCAATGGACGACCAGGGCCACGGTACCCACGTCGCAGGCACAACCGCTGCTGTAGGCAACAACGGAATTGGAGTAACCGGCGTCAGCTGGAATTCCAAGATCATGGCCTTGAAAGTACTCGGCACGAATGGCGGATCTACGGCTGGGATTATCGAAGCTATAGATTACATGGTGACGATGAAGACCAAGTATGGAATCAACATTGTCGTCAGCAACAATAGCTATGGCGGCGGTGGCTTTTCCCAAGCCTTTCAAGATGCGATCCAGGCCAGCATCAATGTAGGTATTCCTTTCGTCGCTGCGGCTGGTAATTCGAGCACGGATAACGATTTGATTCCGCACTATCCAAGCAATTATCCATTGGATGGCATCATCGCGGTTTCGGCGACGGACAATAACGATCGCCTCGCAGGCTTCTCACAGTTTGGACTAACAAGCGTCGACCTTGCAGCGCCTGGGGTGGATGTTCTGAGCACAACGCTCGGCGGTGGTTATGGTCTCAATAGCGGTACATCCATGGCTTCGCCGCATGTGGCTGGAGCGGTTGCATTGATAGCCGGCGCGGTACCTGGTTCGAGTGTAGCCAAGTTGAAAGCTGCTATTCTATTGGGTGCGGATCCGATACCATCCTTGCAAGGAAAATCCGTAACCGGAGCTCGGTTGAATCTGGCAAAATCGCTGTTCGTATTGAAGGCCGGCTTGGACACCTCGATCACCAACACGGACGTTGATATTTATCAGTTTAAGTTGGGAGTTGGCGAACGGGCAATCGTTGACGTCGATTCAGCGAATTCGGGGCTTGACTCCGTATTGCAAATTTTCGATAGCCACGGAGTCCCACAATTCTTTGTTAATGCGAGTGGCGTGAGGATGTCGGCCAGCGATAACGACGCAGCTCCTGGCGAAGCACCTTCATTGGATTCTTATGCCGACTTCACTGCGACGTCACCTGGAGTGTACTATGCCGCTGTCAGTTCGGTCGGGAACACTTCGTACGATCCTATATCATCGGCCAACAGACAGCCTGCAAAGACGACCGGCGCTTACCGAATTACGATCAGTGCTCGCCACCTTCAGGATTTCGTAATCACGGCCCAGGATGCTTCGGCATACTCTGAGGGTGACACGTTCACGATTTTTGGAGTGCCAGATATTGATGGTACTGGCTCCAGCGGACGGACTTTCGAATTTACTTTTAGCGGACAGTCTCGAGCTGGCAATATACCGATTCAGCTCGGAACGGGATGGCGTTTCCCAGATGTTGCCCAGGCCATTACGCGTGCAATCAATGAGGGACTTAACAAGGGGCCTGCGGTCAGCAATTATCAACTTCTTCCGAACGGTAACTTTGGTTTGACTAGCCCGTTGCCGGCAGTCCACGCACGAGCCCTAGGAGGTATAGGTGGCATCATCGACGCGCCGTTTAACGGCCTCAAAGGTGACAAGGATATTATTCTCAATCAGCTCAAAACTGTTGGAACGGAAGGGAAAAACAAGGTTAGCAATCTAGCAATCCAACAGCAAATTCGAGGGCCGTTCACCGAAGTAAACCAAGGACTGGAGTTGTTTCCACGAAGGTTTGACGGAGATATTTTTACCAATTCAGGATTCGGTGGGCTTGCAAACATTTCTACCTTGTCCAACCTGGGCATCGGGCATGATCGGCAATCGACCTTTCCGATTTCATTTACAACGCGTGGGGATGGAACGACAGAGAAATTTGTATTGGTTCACAACGCCGCATGGATCGATGGAAACAATCAGATTATCGTCGACCCAGATGTAAACGAGTCCAATAATCTGGACCAACTCCTACCAGAAACAGGTGTTTTGGCGACGCGTGGTGCAAGTCCAACCATTCTCAATAATGTCTTTTTCAACTTGCAAACTCCAGTGGTCAATCAGGAATCGCGAGTCAATCAAAATACGGGAGTTGCAGAGCCGTATGGCAGCAACAATCCAAACATTGTCTCCAAGCCGGGTGATGTCGTATTGGCTGGCTCGGTTTACCAATACTATGAGAAGGGGATCGCATCCGCGCGTTTTGGTACGGGCATTGAAACATCCCCGACCAACATTCCAAATACGGCGTTGGATCAGAACATAGACGTTGGCAACGGAGTTCGTTTGTTCGTCAATCCGCAAGCCGGTCAGTACCTGCCATCTCCGGGTTCGCTGTTGATTGATAGTTCGATCAACAGCTTGTCCGAGCGTCAAAGTTTGGCTGCTGTGAGGAACGCGATGGGACTCGCCAATTCGGCCATCGTTGCTCCTGATTTCGACTTGGTGGGATTGTTGCGAGTAGACGATCCAACGGTAGCTCCTCCGGGAGGTCTTGGGCAGAACGTGTTTAAGGACCGCGGTGCTTTTGAGCGAGCGGACTTTATCGGTCCATCTGCAATACTATCGAATCCGATCGACAACGATGCACTCGGTGTCGATCAAGATGGATCGGTCTCGGTGGTTCAACTAACCGGTGGCGTCTATCCAGAATTCCGCATTCAACTGAAGGACGGCAATGAGCCAACCAATCCTCTCAGGGGCATCGGTATTGATGACGATTCGGTTACCAACTCAGTACTTCCTAATCTGCGGGTTACAGGCGCGTCGATAGCGTTGTTTGAGAACGGCAGGTTATTGACCGAAGGAATCGATTATCGCTTTGCGTACAACGCGACTCGCGATGAGATCATCTTGACTCCGTTGGCTGGCGTTTGGAAAAACGGTAAAGTCTATGAGATCACGTTGAACAACAAGAATCGATTCGTAATCTCGGCCCCGAGTGGTGAACAGATTACGGACGGGGATGCGTTTACGATCACCGATGCCGACGGTGGCATTGTTAACTTTGAATTTGATAGCGGCTATCGATTGCAGTTGCCGCAAGGCTTGACGCTAGAGGTTCCGCTAGCAGGCGCGGGTGCTGGAGGAGTTGTCGACGGGGATCGTTTTACGATCAACGACGGCACGACTTCGGTTACCTTTGAATTGGATCGCAACAGCCTTGTTCTTTCCGGCAACGTTCCAGTAGTCTTCGCTGCGAATAGCACTCAGCAAAGCATTGCACAGTCGATTAAGAACGCGATTGCTGCCTCTGGTTTGTCTGTTTCGCCTCAACTGTTCCCGGCCGGGGTTGTGTACCTTGGATCGAAAGCCGGGACTAAGGTGTCTACGACTTTCTCGCGATTGAGTCAAGCCAAGTCGACGCTTGGATTGCAAGTGCCTTCGTTGGGCGCGATTAGCGATGGGCAAACATTCTCATTGAGCGATGGTTTGGCCACGATTGTTTTCGAATTTGATAACAATGCAACGGTGGCGCGAGGCAATCGGCGAATTGACATCACCAATGCTGCTTCGATAACGGATTTGGCAAAACTGATTCAGGCTGCGATTATTGCAAGCCCACTTCAGTTGAGTCCTGTCTTGATCGGAACAGATACCGTCCACCTGGGTCTGTCTCCGTCGGGCGATGTTTTAATTCTAAACTCCAATCTTGGAATCGTAGGGGTCTCTCGTAGCGTGGCTGATGGTCAGTCATTTAGCATCAGTCTAGGTAGTACGACCAAGACGTTTGAGTTTGACTCGAACGGATCTGTGGCGGCGGGCAGTATTGCTATTCCGTTCTCGCTAACCGATACACAAGATACGCTTGGAGTGCGAACTGCAAGCATCATTCAGGCCGCTGGGCTGGGCCTTACTCCGGTGCACGTTCGGGATGGGAACATTTCTATTGGCGGGACCGAGCTTCATACTATTGCCGTTCAAAATGCGCCTTCGATAGGATTGTTTGGCAAGCCTGGTGTGGCGTCGACGACGACGCTCGAGATCACAGGGTCGTTGGTGCTTCAGGTGCCAGGGCGAGGCGGCATTGATATTCAAGACAATAAGACGTTTTCGATTACCGCAAATAACCGAACAGTGGTTTTTGAATTCGATCGAAACTTTTCTGGCCCAAGTGCTGTTGGCAATGTCGTTATCTCCTTTACGGTTGCAAACACGGCCAACGAAATCGTCGCTAGCATGGTCGCAGCGATCAATGGTGCTGGACTGAACGTCAATTCTCGAGCCATTGGTAGCGGGTTAATCGATCTTGGACTACTCGCGGACAATCAAGTGAACGTGGGTGATTCGGGACTTACCAGTCAACGCGGCAACGTGGCGGACGGAGAGTTCTTCACTATTGGTTCAGGCACAAAGACCGCGACATTCGAATTTGTAAACGTTAGTTTGGCGGGTGGTGCTGCCGCAGGTCGGATCCCGATTCTTTTTAGCAATGCGAGCACGCGTGCGGATGTCATCACCGCGATGAAAGCAGCAATTGAGGGTGCGGGGCTAGGCCTTTCCAGCACAGTGATTGGACCATCCACTTTGCGTCTGCTGGATACGCCTAGGTTCCTATATGACTTTAGCGCAGCACCAAGCTTGAAACGCACAGGAGTACCTGGAGGCGCTACAGCTATTCAGTTTACGCAGGACGTTTCCTACACGTCAACACTGGTAGCCCAGTCGATTGTAAGAGCGGTAAATGCCGCCCCCAATACGCCACTGAGCGCCAAGATTCGAGGCGCCAATACGATCTTCGTTGAGAATGCAACGTCGATCTCGCCGGATATTCCAAACTTCTTCTTGCGAGCCATCGAGGACTTGGCCGGAAATGATTTGAAGCCAAATCGGGTCAACAACGAAACGGAGTTCACGATTCTTATGCCTGGAGTTGCATTGGATTTTGGTGACGCGCCAGATCCGGTAACCACGACGCCAGGTCGTTATCCAACTCTGTTTGCCTTTGATGGAGCACGGCACGTTGCCGATGCGAATGGATTAAAGCTAGGAGCCACGGTCAGCTCCGAACTAGACGGTTTGCCGACATCCCGGGCCGACGGGGATACGGGCGACGATGGAGTTTCGTTCCAATTCCAAGCGTTGGCTAAGCCGATTTTCAACCGCAACGTGGACACCACGGTTACCGTCACGCTTTCAGCGCCTGGTATCGTGGATGGTTGGATCGATTTCAACGGTGACGGGGACTGGACAGATCCAGGCGAGAACGTACTCAACGGAGCTGAATTCACGCTAGCAACGTTGACTCGCCAGTTCCAGATTCGTGTTCCCGCGACCGCTCCTATTCCGGCCACAGGGGTCAACTCCTTTGCGCGCTTCCGGGCTTCGACTGCCGGTCAGTCGTTGCCGACCGGCTTGGCATTGGACGGAGAAGTCGAGGATTACTTGGTTCGAATCGTTCCTGGAGTTCCGCCGGTTGGTGTGGTGGACAACTATACGATGAGCGAAGATCAGGTGGGTGGATTGGTTACTACCGATCCAACCGGAAACGTGACGCCGAGCTTCAAAGTCGATGATGGCGTGTTGGCGAATGACCTTAGTCCAGATGGACGCCCATTGTTCGCAAGGCTTGTAACCAATCCGCAACATGTTCGTGGATCCTTTGAATTCCATACAGACGGAACGTTCAACTACCAGCCGACTCCGGACTACTTCGGCCTCGACACTTTTGTTTATGCCAGTTACGTCAATCTAGATGTTAACGAAGGCGAATTGCTTGAGTCTTTAGAGTTGACGACCGTGACGATCAATATTCGACCAGTAAACGATCGTCCGACGGCCAATAACTTTGATAGTTCGGTTAGCGAAGATACACAGTTGACGCTTTCAGAACAAAACATAATCATCTTCAGTGGTGCGACACCAGGACCTGCAAATGAATCCGGACAAACGCTTCGCGTTTCGCTTCCGAATTTTGTTTCAGCCCAGGGTGGTAGTTTGAATTTGATTGGTAGCAACTTGGTTTACACGCCAAAGCTGGACTTTAGCGGTGTAGACACGTTTACCTTCACTTTGACGGACAATGGAATTACGGGCACGTTGCCAGATCCCTTGTCGGTGACGCGAACAGTAACGGTCACCGTTCGTGATGCGAACGACGCTCCGACCACGACCCCCAAGTCGTTTACGGTAGTGGAAGACATTGTCGATTCTAGAAACACATTCCCGGTATCATTCTTTACGAACGGTGACTCTGCGGGACCTCCATCAGAGACATTGCCACCGCCTGTGGGACAAGGCCAAACTTTATCGTTCTCAGGTGTCATTCCGCAGACAGAAAAGGGTGGAACGGTTTCCTTCGCAAACGGCTTGGTTACTTACCGTTCGGCTGCAGATTTCAATGGGGAGGATCGGTTCTTTTACCTTGTGACCGACTCGGATCCAACCAATCCGTTAACTTCCCGTGGCACGGTCACGGTGACGGTGACTGCGGTAGATGATACTCCACGAGTGGTGACGCCGCTTGGTACGATCAACATGCAGGAGGATGAAGCCGAACGTGCTCTGCCGTTAGCCTCCTATTTCTTCGACCCCGATGTTGTGCCCAATGACGATCGACTCACGTATCGAGTCGTATCGAATTCCAACCCGTCCTTGGTCGAGCCAACGATCGGTCCGAACGATATTTTTGTTCGACCCAAGCCGGATCAAAATGGTCAAGCGGTTATCGTCTTCGAGGCTTCTGACCGAGCAGGCAACAAAGTTCAAAACACCTTGACAGTGATCGTGGCACCCGTCAGCGATCCACCTCGTCTCGTATCCCCGCTTCCAAATTTAAGCGTGGCTGAGGATGCGATTATTCCTGAAACGGTATTGTCTCCGACATATTTCTTCGATCCGGATATCGGTGACACGCTGGTATTCAGCGTTACCAATTCGAATTCAGATGTTGTAACCGCCTCGATTGTAAACGGCCGACTTCGGTTGGTTTTAGTTCCCGACGCGTCGGGAGTGGCAACCATCACCGTCAAGGTAGTGGACAGTACTGGCAATGTTTTAGAAGATAGTTTTGATATCTCGGTGGCGCCGGTCAACGATGCACCTCGCGTGGTCAACGATCTGTTTTATACAACACCGCAGGGTTCGGAGCTACGAACAACGGATGCGACTGGAACACTGACGACAACACTGCTCGATAATGGCGTGTTGGCAAATGATCGCGACATCGAAGGCAATACCTTCACTGCTCGAATCAAGGTTGCGCCGACACTCGGTACTGTAACACTCAATGCCGACGGTACGTTCAGCTACATTCCATTCGCAACGACCCTCAAGGGAGCAGTCGACTCATTCCAGTACGAAGCAGTCGATTCACTTGGTGCAGTCAGTGCGCCCGGTCGAGCTTCGATCACGATTGGCAATCCGCTTCCTTCGAAGCACCAGAATCCAATCCAACGGTTGGACGTGGACGCGGACGGATTCGTATCGCCGATCGACGTTTTGCTGATTATCAACTTTATCAACTTCAATGGCCCATCGGTTTCGGTAATTGGTCTACCGGCACCACCACCTTACCGGGATGTGAACGGAAACAATGTAATTGAGCCTCTCGACGTTCTCGAGATCATCAATTTCATCAACGATCGTGGAAACAGCGGGGCAGGTGAAGGAGAAATGGTTGGCGTTTCGAACGCGATGCCGAATTTGGCAGCTCCGCTAACCTGGTCTTCGGACGTGATGCGTGAGTCGCAAAACCTGGCCACCGCCATGGGTGCTGTACCCATCATCAATCACGGTGGGGACCACCGTGCCACACTGGCTGCGAATGCTGTTCAGCCGTTGGGTCAGAATTCAGGGCCAGTACCTGCGAGCCTGGCTGATTACTTAGGGAACTTCGGAATGGATGACGAGGAGCTAGAAAAGCTGGCATTATCGACTTCGGATTCAATCGCGGCGGACGACCACGAATCGTTAGACTCGTTCTTCGCGGATGTCTTCGGTAGTTAGATAAACAATTAAGAGAGCCGGCGCCTCGACAGAGGCGTCTAGCCCAACTATCACTGAATCAACCCCATTCATTTTTTTTAATCTGTAAAGCCTCCAAGGTTCATCCAACATGGGAATTGACGCATTCAAATCTGCAGACCGAAACGGCTCCTCGATCAAGTTTCGAAGGAAGCAATTTCGTTCGCTGCTTTGCGAAAACCTCGAACGTCGAGACCTGATGGCAGTCGACGGTCCGAGGTTATTGTCGATCGCTCCAAACTCCGGGGAGATTTTTTCCACGACGAGCGCGAACAATTTGATTGAGTCACCTCGCGAGTTTATTTTCCGATTTGATACGGCCATCAATCCGTCGACGATCAATAACGGGATTCGAATCACCCGTGCAGGTGGAGATGCCGCCTTTGGAACAACCTCTCCGTCAGCAGACGTGCTGGTTCCGCCAGCCTATTTGAATTTCCCGGATGCTCAAAATCAGAGAGTCGTTGTCGCAAGATTTTCGCAACCGTTGCTAGACGATTTGTATCGTATTGAGATCTTTGGCGTTGACATGGCATCCCCCGCGACGACCGCCATTAGGGATATAGGAGGCCTGACGCTCAAGCCTCGTCGGATAGGTACCGATCGAGATACATATGATTTTGATTTGGAACTTGGAACCAAGATCACGGCGGTCGTTCCGCAACCGATTGATCGAAGCGCGGGTGGGGTGCTTTCACGCCGAGGCAAAGATGTCGAGGTCTATTTCAACGATGCGGAGCTCTACAACCAGGCGGTCTCGACAGGATCTCTTGGGCCGAATG
The DNA here is from genome assembly GCA_043757445.1 of Pirellula sp. Classification (GTDB taxonomy): domain Bacteria; phylum Planctomycetota; class Planctomycetia; order Pirellulales; family Pirellulaceae; genus JBKCUI01. Next base: position 32,929 of record JAYVPJ010000137.1, read on the forward strand.
CGACGAATCCAAAAGTAGTCGATCCGCAGTACTACAATTTAATCTTCACGAAGGATACCGTTAATCCGAACGACGACGAAGTGTTCCGGCCGAACTCCATTAACTACGATCCGTTATTGAAGAAGGCAACGCTGACCTTTGCTCAAGACATCGAACAATTGCCCGTTGTCAAAGGGTCAGGGACTTTCCGGTTGCGAATTGGGTCGAATGCTCCGGTCGCAAACTCGCTAGTCAATGTGGTTCCTACTCAAGTAAACGTCACTACGGACCCTGCGGGTTTCCTAACGGGTGCCAAGGACTTGGGAGCTATTTCTGGATCGTTCTCGACGATACTTTCCGAAGAGATCCGAGTCGTTACCAATCCGCTCGTGGCGGATTTCCCTGGTTCTGGCTTCGAACCAGGACATCGAGACATTCAAGACGAAAACCATCAAGGCTTTGCACCCGGATCCACCGCTGACCGCAACGTTGAAACGACCACGGTCTTTTATAGTTTCATGGACAATCAGTCCTATGGTGTCGACGTTGCTGGACGAGCATTGTTTAGTTCGATTACGCCTGAACAGAAGCAACGCGTTCGAGAGATTTTTGAGTTTTACTCGGCCCAACTTGGTATCGACGTCGTCGAGCACATTGGTCCCACCTTTGCAAACGATGGAATCAAGAAGATTGTCGTTGGGGATATGGCCCCCAATGGAGCAGTAAGCGGGCCGCTTGGCGTTTTGGGGGTCGCAGCCATCGGTGGCGAACTAGCTATCATGGACGGAGCAGAAGCGTGGGACAATACATTTGGATATGGTTCTCGAATTCCCGGTACCATTGGGTTCTTTGAAACTACTTTGCATGAAGTAGGGCACTTACTTGGATTGGGTCATACCTATGATCTTCCACCGGGAACGATCATGGGCGCCGAACAGTCGTTAGGTCGTCCCGCCAATCCACTCGAGCAGATCTTTCCTGGCGATGACGATGTTATCCATGGACAGCACATTTATCGTCCGGACAATCGTGATGTCGACCTCTACAAGTTTATTGTACAGCCGGGCGCTAAGGGCGAACTACGAGCCGAAACGATAGCAGAACGACTCAACGATTCGAGCAACCTTGATACGTATCTGACTCTCTTGCGAAAGGAAGCCAACGGGACATTGACTATTGTTGCGGCCAACAACAACTATTTCAGCGACGACTCCTTCATCAATGTCAATCTGGAGCCTGGTGAATACTACATCTCGGTCACCGGCAAGGGCAATGAAGACAACAACCCGCTAACCGTGAATTCGGGCAGCGGAGCCGTCAGTCAAGGCAAGTATCAGCTTCGAGTAGATTTCAAGAGCACAGCTGCGAGTCAACTTGCCGAAGAAAAAAGCGGATCGACCGTAGTTGGAAGTGCCCTTGATGGTGACGGTGATGGACTTGCGGGTGGCAACTTCGATTTTTGGTTCCGCGCAGCCACTCCGTTTACAGTTGCAGGAAATCCAGCCGTTCGCACGTTGATTGTGGACAAGGCCTTTGGCGGGACCACGCGCAACGGCTCACTCGCAAATCCCTTTAATCGCATTGTTGAAGCCACGCAGGTTGCGAGACAGGGTGACATCATTCGATTGGTTGGCGACACGCGAACAGCCAGCTTGTCGGACGATATTCCGTTTGAGATTGGGGACGGTGGTTCTGTTGGCACTCTGTCTGATGGTGCCACACTCGACGTACCTCGCGGCGTGACACTGATGATTGATGCGGGGGCGATTCTTAAGTTTGGTGGAAGCCGCATTCTAGTTGGAAGCAACGACAGCACGACGGACAGAAGCAGTTCCTCGATACAGGTCCTTGGAGTTCCAAATACCCCAGTTTATTTCACAAGTTATCAGGATGAGTCGCTTGGAAAAGATACCAATCCTCTAGTGACAGTTCCTGCACCGGGCCAGTGGGGCGGAATTGAGATTCGAAACGACTTCGATCGCGCACAAGGTCGTCTCGATCGTGAACGGGAAGGCATTTTTTTGAATACCATTTCCAATGCTGACATGCGCTTTGGCGGTGGTCAAGTTGGCGTTGGTGCTCTTGCAAAAGTTGTCAGCCCAATCGATTTATCGGAAGCCCGGCCACTCATCATTGGCAATCGGATTACGCGCAGTGGTGATTCTGCGATGAGCGCCGATCCCAACAGCTTCGAAGAAACATTGTTTACCGAATCCCGGTATCAAAATGGCGGCGCCTTTGTGGCCGACTATTCGCGAATTGGACCGGACATTCGCTCCAATACCCTGCTGAATAACTCGATCAACGGCCTCTTTGTAAGAATCGATACTTTGGCTGGGCAAAGCCTCAAACCGTTAAGTGTTCCCGCCAGAATCAATGACTCGGAAATTACGATTGTTCTCGGCGAAAATCTAATCATCGAAGGGACGCCGGGCGGTTCGCTACGTGAGCAGATTGGACCGGATACCTCAGTTGTATCGTTAACACAGGTTGCGCCAACCGGCGGCAGCACGGGATTCGCCGCGGGTGTGTCGTTGAACTATTTGATCACCTATGTCGATCGGTTCGGGCAGGAAAGTTTACCAAGTGCGCAGCGGTCTACGATCGTGACTGCGGGGCAATCCATTCGGTTCAACAATCTACCGACTGCCACCCTGGATTACGTATCACGAAAGATCTGGCGACAAGTAAACAATACTGGCGCGTTTGTGCTGGCAGGGGTTGTGAATCGTGACGACGCCACCTTTGTTGATAACGGAGTGACGCTGACCGGTGCACTTCAAACGCAGGGATTGTCCGAAGTTCATCGAGCAAGGCGCGACGCGAGTTTGGTCGTAGATCCGGGTCTCGTCATCAAGAGTCTTGGTGGCCGTATTGAATTGGGCATAAGTGCCACAATGCTGGCTGAGGGCACTGAAGCCAAACCGATCGTTTTTACTTCACGGCTTGACGACCGATTTGGGGCTGCTGGAAACTTTGACACCAATAACGATGCTGGCGCTTCCGCTCCTGGAGCCGGCGATTGGGCGGGTATCGTTTCGCGACACCTTGGCGAGTTGAGCATTGACAATGCAATTGTCACTTTCGGTGGAGGTAATTCGCGAGTTCCGGGTGGATTCGCTTCTTTCAATGCGATTGAAGTGCATCAGTCGACAGCGCGTATTGCAAACTCGTTGATTGAGAACAATGCATCGGGTACGGGTACACCCGGCACCACCAACCGCGATGCGCGCGGAGTGAACGATGAAGCTGCGATTTTCGTAGTAGGCAGTCAGCCGGTCATCCTCAACAACATCATCAGAAACAACACCGCGACCGACACGGCCGCAATCAGTATCGACGCGAATTCATTGAATACCGATAGAGTTCGAGACTACGGTCGTTCAACAGGCTTGAACCTTCGAGAAAATGTTGGCATTGGCAACTTTGGGCCGTTGGTTAACAACAATCAATTGGGTCGAAATGCCATCAATGGATTGGCCGTACGCGGTGCGACGCTTACGACAGAGAGTGTCTGGGATGACACGGACATCGTACATGTTCTTCAAAGCGAAATCGTTGTGCCCGATTTCCACACTTACGGTGGTTTGCGACTGACAAGCAAGGCAGACGAGAGCCTGGTGGTAAAGTTGCAAGGCGTTAACGCAGGCTTTACCGCGACCGGTCGTCCATTGGATATCAAGGATCGCATCGGCGGTTCGTTGCAGTTGCTCGGTTCCCCTGGTTTTCCAGTTGTGCTAACAAGCTTGTCCGATGATACGATTGGTGCCGGCTTTGATTTCCTGGGTGGATCCATGTTTGACACGAACGGCAATGGTCCGTCAACCGGCACGCCCGGAGCGTGGCGATCTGTTCGCTTGGATCCCTTTAGCAATGATCGCAATGTCGATCAATTGTTCGAGCGAGAGTCTGATCAAATTGCAGATGTTGGCGTAAATGACTTTCCATCGGATGCTCAGGATGTTGGGGCATTGGCCTCGAAGACCAATGGAGGCGACGAAAATATTCGGCTCGGCATGACGTTGACCGGTTCTATTGCATCTCCAAGTGATATCGATATCTATCGATTTGTGGGTACGGCCGGTACAACCGTCTGGATCGACATCGACCAGACGTCGGGTTCACTCGACTCGGTAGTCGAATTGGTCGATGGCAATGGTCAGATCATCGCAATGAGTAACAACTCAATCGACGAATCGTCGAACGCCGTGGTCTATTCGGATCCGAGTTTGATTCCGGCCGGCCGCGTTTGGCCGATGGACCAGCTGACTTCCGCTAAGCGAAATACTCTAAACGGAACGCAAGTAGACTTCTTAGGGGTCAATCCTTTGGATGCGGGTTTGCGAGTTGTATTGCCAGGCTCAGCGGGAAGCTTGAACAACTACTACGTTCGCGTTCGAAGTAGCAATGTCTCGCCAGTTCCTGGACTCAATGGAGATCGATCCAATCCAGCTCGATTGACGGATCCTGCTTTGGTGCGCCAAGGCATCACCGTTGGCGAGTACAAGCTACAGTTCCGATTGCAACAAGAACAAGAGGTCTCCGGTTCAACGGTTCGATTCGCAGATATTCGTTTTGCGTCGATAGGCATTGAGGCCCTTGGCCAACCTTTGCACTCGCAGCTTTTGGGTGAGTTTGGAGAAGCGAATCCAAACGAAACGAATAGCGCGCCAGCGTCGAGCATTAACATTGGAAATATTCTGAGCAACGATCGAGGCGCGTCATCGATAGCCGGAAGTATCGGGAATTCTGGCGATATCGATTGGTATGATTTCTCGATTCTTCGAGATTCGATTCAGGCCGTTAGTACCACAGCGGGTCCACAGCAATCGGTAACTTTTGATATCGACTATGCCGACGGATTTGGCCGAGCCAACACGAAGCTTTGGGTATTCCAGAGGACGGCAGCTGGTTTGACGCTGGTTGCAACCGGAGACAATTCGAACATCCAGGACGACCAAGCGGCTACCTTGCTCGGAGGCGATGTTTCGGATTTGTTGCGCGGCTCAAAGGGCAATCGCGATGCTTACATCGGTCCAATTGAGTTACCAGTAGGCAATTATACGGTGGCGGTCTCTAATGCTTCGCTGAGCCATGTGGCCTTGGAGCAGTTTACGAGTTCGACAACGACACAAAGTCAGGTACGGTTTGAACCGCTCGATTCCGTTCGAAGGATTTCGGAAGACCGTTTTGATTTTGCAACTCCGGCTCGGCCAACTACCAATCTAGCACCTGTCCAGACGGCTTTTGGTTCCGAGCGAAATACGTCGCAGTCGACCGCCGCTCCGAATTCAGGTAACGCTGGACTGCCTAATGCAGTGCCCTTTAATTTGTCAGATGTGACCCTGTTTGTCGCGACCAACAATGGCGGCCAATCTCGGATGCAATATGCAAATGCACTGACAGGAGCAAAGGAAGCGGAAGCAAGCAACGACGGCATCAACCCCATCAATTTGGCAAACAATTCGCGAACAGTTAATGACATCGCTGTTTCGCCAGCCGGTAGAGCCTTCGGTACGAGGGCACCTGATGCGGGTGCGATTACGGACGCCAATAGCGGCAGTATGTTCGGGATCGACATTGGAGATTCAGGCGTTGCAATTGGGGCTGGTGTTGGACCGGGATTGACGACGTATGGTCTTTTTCCGGTAGTGGGTGGGGCGCCTGTCGTTCGGCAAAGCATGATTGGAACGACTGCCGTTGGTGACGGTTACGTATTTACCGCGATCACCTATACGAACATCGATCCGGACACCGGAAACAATCCTGCATCGGCTACTTTTTATGGTGTAGGGAGTCGACGAGGAAATGGAACATTTAATGAAACCCCGCTAAATACCGGCTTGATCGTCAAGAACGTCATCTATCGTTTGAATCCAGACACAGGCGCGGCTATCGACTTCCAAGCCGGTCTACAGTCCAAAAACACCAATGACGGAACTAAGCTGTTTGGGGCGGGTGGAAGTCAGTGGGAATACGGATACTTTGATGCTGCAGCTGGATTGGTAACAGGCTTTGCTTCTGTTGGTTCACAGTTCTTTGGGGTTTCCAATCAAGGCGAACTTGTGACACCAAGTATCGGTCCTGGCAATAGCGGAACGGGTACTTTGGTGCGGGTAATCCGAGACCCTTCTACCAACGCGGCCATTGCATTTACAGGCATGAGTGCAGGACCACGCAATGTGGAAAACGGTCGTTTTGCAAACATGCTATTCGGCATCACGGCAGCGGGGCGAATCTACGCATTCAATACCGCAGGCATCCTGCAACCCATCTTCGCAAAAGGTGAGTCTTTTGTTCAAGGCACTCAGCTAGGCAATGTGGCGGGAATTGATTTCTCATCCTTGGACGTGAATCTTTGGCATTCGACGACTCAGGACGGAGCAACTGCCGGTCATGGGCGTCCATTGGATTTCAATAATTCGCGCAATGCAACCCCTGGCGACCGAAGCCTGAAGTTTGGATTTTCGGATCCGAAGGGAGCGGATAAGCAAGTAGGCGTTTGGAACGGAATTTATGATGTTGCAGGTTTCTATGACAACTCGGCTTTACCTGGTGGGGCTCAAGGCGCATTGGAAAGCGACCTAATTGATTTGCGCGAGTACTCAGCCAACGATCAGCCAGTATTGTATTTCAACTATTCGACCGTAAATCAAAATGCAGCTGCCAACGACCCTGCCAGTGGTAGTCCAGCCGGTGACAACAAGGCCGCGTTGGACGCATTTCGTGTTTACGGTGCGGGAGCAGATGGGCAGTGGGTGTTGCTTGGAACCAACAACTCGGCTCGAACGCCCGCTTCCTACACAGCCGCTGGACTCCCAGACGAATTCGACGTGCCAGTATCCGGCAATCAAGACATCTATGGTCAGTCCTACATATCATCCGAACTCTACGATGGCCAAGGGTGGAGACAAGCTCGCATCAATCTAGCTCCTCTGGCTGGCCAACGCGATGTTCGAATCCGTTTCGAATTCAGTACAAGTGGTGACTTTAGAACCGGCGATGCACAAAGAGGCGGTCAAGAGCTTGTAGCGATCGCTGGTGAGCGTCTCAAAGATGGCGATACGTTTATTATCAGTGGCAAAACCTTTGAGGTCGACCTGGGTTTGACGCTCAATATTCCAAGCGGCCAAAGCATTTCGGACGGAGATCAAATTCGAATCAATGGAACGAATTTTACGTTCCGGTTGGCTCCAACCTTGGCGACGGATATTGCGTTCACCAAAGCGAACACGCCCGAGCAACTTGCGGTGAATGTACGTACGGCGTTGGCCACGGCTGGTCTCGTTGTTGCAACCAGTACAAGCACGCCGAATGTCTTGAACGTAGCGGGCTTGAGTGCCGCGGGAACGTATTCGATTTCAGGAGCGGATCCGGCGATCATCATTGGCCTACCTGGCGTTTCTGGAACCAATGTCCCAGTCAATGTGACTAACGCAATGACCGCCATACGAGTGCGAGATCAAATACGCATTTCATTGGCTCGTGGACTAAACATTGCGGCTCAAGTCAACAACATCGATATCTACAACGTTCGTGGCAACGTCATCGTATTGCATGGAGAAACCATTGATGATCAAGGCCCCTTTGGTGCGACGACGCAGCGAGTGGGGGATTTCTTTGGCGGACGGGATGGTGCTGCGGGGTTCAGCAATGCAGCGTTCCTGAGGGCGGGACTCCGCACTCAAACCAACCTTCAGACGCTAGTTCGAATCGACGACATTGTCATCGGTTTCGCCGAGCGTGGCGAAATGATCAGTGGTACCACGGCCGGAGCGAACACTTTCAATACAGCTTTCGGATATCAGGAAGTAGGCGGCCCTGGCGGAACGAAGGTGCTTGAAAATGAAACTGGAACGTACCAGTTGGAAGTGAGAACGTCGGCAGACTACGGCACGAGAGATGTTGACAGACTACGACTTGAAACCACGCCACTTGGTGTTCAGCTTGGCCGAACAATCGACACAAACGATCGCTTGTCGAAGTCCTTTGCTTTAGTCTTTAATTCTGCGAGCCAGATCAAAGACGCTGCGACTTTTACATTGAGCGATGGCGTGAATACAGCCACGTTTGAGTTCGATGTTACTACGTCCCTTGCAGATCGTAGCAGCGGAGTAGTTCCCGGCAATATCGCGGTTTCCGTGCTTGCGAATGCAACAAACGTCGAAATTGCGAGAGCGATTCGAAACGCAATCAATAGTACAACCTCGCAAGCAAAAATTAAGATAACGGCTATGACTAGTGGTGATATGGATGCTGGTTTGGGCGACCTAACCGCAGCTCGTGCCATCACGATTCAACTCAATGGTCAGGTCGGGTCGGACACACTCGGCGGAACTGCAGGATTCACTGGAAACGGTGTGCCTCTGTCGTTGATTGAATACGGTCAGGACCTATCGCCACTTGGGACCAATTTCGGTGAAGACCTTGGTGACGGAAACGTTACGCGGGAACAAGGGCAGTTGATCATTTCCTCGAGTTCGGTTTCCAACTCGTCCGGTTTTGGACTGAATATCGACGCGGCACCTCAATCTCAACCTGGAGTCTCTGCGTTTGCTGGAGCCCGACCTTATCCAGGGGTTGTTCGGAATTTGGTAACGCTAAACTCCTCGAATGTAACGCCCGGTGTGGTGGTTATGAATAACGTAATCGCCAGCAATGGTGCGGGCGGTATAAACATTAGTGGAGACACGGTGAATACAAACGGAAATGCGCCTTTTAGTGTCGCACGCGTCATCAACAACACCTTGTTTGGACGGGGGACATCGGGTGTCGGTATCAACGTAAATGAGGGTGCTGCACCGACATTGCTCAATAACATTGTTTCCAATTTCCTGACGGGAATATCGGTAACTGGGACCGGATTAAATACGACCGAGCTTGGTGGAAACTTGTACAAGCAGAATGTTGCCAACCTCAACCCAGCCAATTTAGTGCAGTCGTTCCAAATCAATTTGGGAGCGGCCGATCCGCTTTTCGTCGATAGCGCCAATGGACGGTTCTATCTCGCAGCCCAGTCGCAAGCCATCGACTCCTCGCTCGCATCTTTGGAAAATCGATCCAGCATCGAGCAAGTCAAAGAAGCCATTGGTCTTCCAACGAGTCCGATTATTGCTCCAGGCTTTGATGTGAACGGATTGCGACGCGGTGACGATCCGCTAGTAAACACACCTGCGGGCCAAGGGCAAAACGTCTTCATCGACCGCGGGGCTATCGATCGCGTCGACTTCGTCGGTCCAATTGCCGTTATTCAACGCCCACTCGACAACGATGCACAAGGCGTCGATCGAGACTCGACCAATACGTACCTAAGACTTCGGCCAGGTAGTTACGACTTCTTCGAGGTGCTCTTGGACGAACGTACAGGAACTGGAACGGATCCAAACACGATCACCAGAAACTCTCTCATTCTTACGGAAAACGGTAGGACTTTGCTCGAGGGAGTGGACTACATTTTTGGTTTCAGCGCCAACAGTCGAACGATCCGCTTGACCCCAATCGCGGGCTTTTGGCGAAGCGATAGCGTCTATGAAATGACCCTGATCAACAAGCCAACAGTGCGGATTGACGCATCCAACGGTGCCAATACGATCGATGGTGCCAAGATAGATCTGGCCACGGCCAGTGGTATTCCTGTAACCCTGGAATTCGATGCCGTTGGTTCGCCGCCCGTGACTGGATCGTTGGTTGTGACCGTCCCCGCGGCAGGTGGTACAGCTATCGCCGATGGTGCAGTTTTCTCGATTCGAACTGCGTCAGGCCAAACGGTCGTTTTTGAATTCGACAAGAACGGGACTTCGAATCCGGTCAATCGTCGAATCGCCATCAGTGACACCGACACCGCAGATGCCATTGCAGCCACCATCGCCGCGTCGATTTCTGGCGCCTCGTTGGGGTTCTCGCCAACATCAACCGGAGCGATTGTCAAGTTACTGGAACCGCGTGGCACACAATTCAATGCCTTAACGTCTGGGCTATCCGTAAGCGGTATTTCAGGGGGAGCAATCGCGATCTCATACACGCCGAACGCCAGCTTCACCAGCACCATGATGGCGGCTCAAATAGTCAAGGCTTTGAACAATGCTGGACTTGGTCTCAATGTATTCGCGCTCGGTTCTGGCACGCTGACGATTGAGGGGTTAGCATCCGCAACTGGACCAGGCGTGAGTCAGGTCGCACCGATCGCGGACTTGGCTGGAAACTGGCTTCAGCCAAATCGTGCAAACTCGCTGACTCAGTATACGATCGTAATGCCAGAAACCGGTGTTGACTATGGTGATGCCATGGAACGGCCCGGCACAGGCTCAACGAGCGGAACATTGCAGGTAAACAACGGTGCAAGGCACGCTCTCTATCCAGACGATGTCCCGGTCTTGGCGTTGGGGCAGTTTGCCGACGCTGACCTTGATGGAAAGCCAAGCGTTGCGGCCGATGGCGATGACTTTGGTTCCTCGTTCGCATTCTCCGCAGGCCTGCCGCTGTCTCTTTCCTCCAGAGGGCCAGCTAGACTAGCGGTGGCGACACCAGTCTTTCCTGCCATTCTAGGGAAGACGCTCAAGATTACCGACGCAGTTGGCAAGGTTGTCACTTATGAATTTACGGTGACGGGAACAGCCTCTGGTACAAACATCCCGGTCAATCTATTTGGGATCACGACCGCTGCGGGGGCGGCTGCAAAGCTTCAAGATACGATCCTGACCAAATCGATTTTCACAGGGGCCATTACTGGTATCTATTCCATACTAGATGGAAGCGTGGTAGCTGTTGGTGGAACAGCCGCTCATAACTTTGATCTGAGCAACGCTGGCGGTTTTGTTACGAAACAGCCGAGTGGTGCCGTTGGAATAGTGGTTCCAGCGAACGTGTCTGGACTAGCTGGCGGTCAAACGTTTACGATTCAAGATGGCTCCGGAAACCCGGTGACTTTCCAACTGATCAACTCCGTCGCACCGATTGCACTCATCGCAGGCAACGTGGCCATCACTCTCGACTTGACCGCGGGCGTTCAAACGCAAGCTACTTTTGCCAATGCAGTTCTTTCGGCGATCAACGGTGCAATAGCAGCCGGTCGGTTACGTTTGCCGATGGCTACGTTGGCAGGCAGCACTATTAATGTCAATGCAGACGATGAAGACGGAGTTCAGTTCATCGGGCAATTCAACGCGAGGACTCCTTCGGTTTCTGTTGTGGTAAGCTCGACAGATACGGGCTATTTGGATGCGTGGATTGACTGGAACCAGGACAATGATTTTGACGATGCGGGGGAACAGATTCTTCGTTCTGAACCAGTTAATGCAGGCAACAATTCCTTCCTGGTTGGGACACCCTTGTCCGCGCTTTCTGGCTACACGACTGCTCGATTTCGTTTGAGTGCAACGGGCGGCCTGTTTACGACGGGCTTGGCAATTGGTGGCGAAGTTGAAGATCACTTGATTGAGGTTCTACGTGGTACGCCACCAACCGCAGTCAATGACAACTACCAAGTCAACGAAGACGCAGTCTTAAATATTGCTGCTCCCGGCGTCCTTTCGAATGACAACGATTCCGACTCAGATCCGTTCACAGTGGCTGACAGCAACGTCAGTCTCCCCGGGATCCAGCCTTTAGTTGGGCCACAAAACGGCAGGCTCGTTTTGAATGCGAACGGTTCGTTTAGCTATACACCGAATCCGAACTTTTTTGGAACGGATACGTTTGTTTATCAAGTGACAGACCCACGATTGGTTAGCAACCAACCAGCAACGGTGACCATTACGGTAACGCCCGTAAATGACGCGCCATTTGGGACCGACAAGCGTCAAGTCATCAATGAAGACAACGACGGTTCGCCCTTCGCATTTTCGGCAGCCAGCTTTGGTTTTAATGACCCAACAGACATACCTGCGAGCAACGCACTGCTTGAGGTTATCATCCTAACCCTACCACCTGCCGCAGATGGCGTATTAAAGTTTGGAACGGCAAATGTTATCGCTGGCCAAGCAATCCCTGTTTCTTCCATTCCAGCGTTAACTTTCACTCCGACTTTGGAATTGAACGGACTCAATAAGGGTTCCTTCACGTTCAAAGTTCGCGACAACGGTGGGGTGGCGTTAGGCGGAATCGATACAAGCTTAGTCGCCAACACATTTGCATTCGATATCACGGCCGTCAACGATGCACCCTTGTTTACGCTCGTGAATACGACCATCAACCTGACCGAGGACCCAGGTCCACAGAGTCTTGCGAATTTCGTGACGGGAATTGCGGCTGGACCACCCAATGCACTCGATGAACTAGCGAGTCAGACAGTGACCTTCCGAGTTAGGGCACTTGACCCAAGTCGATTTGCGGTTCAACCGGCGGTCATTCCGCTCGCAATCGTAAGCGGAAATAACGGAACGTTCACCTTTACCTTGGCTCCTGACGTGAACAACGTCAACTCAGGTCCCATTTTGGTAGAACTGCAGGCGGACGACCAAGGCGGCGCTGGTACGTTTCCAAACGGCCCACTTTCCCTGAAGCGAACAGTGACCATCAATGTCACACAGGTCAATGATCCACCGACGTTTACCATCACGCCGTCGACGTTTAATACGACGGAAGACTCACCGCGAACTACCATAACGAACTTCCTATCGGCTGTATTGGTAGGACCGTCAACGGCGGTGGACGAAACGGTTAACCAAAAGGCCACCATTGCGATCGCGGCTGCCAATCCATCGTTGTTCTCTGTACAACCGACCCTTTCTGGGACGGGTGATTTGGAGTTTCAATTAGGACCTGATGTCAACAGTTTGTTTGCCAGCAGCCTAAACATTTTGGTGACCGTCACCGATGATGGCTCGCCGAATGCCACAACGGTAAAGACTTTGACGATCAATGCCGCGGCGATTAACGATGCTCCCTCCTTTATTTTGAGTTCGACAACCGTTTCGGTGAGTGAAGATCAAGAAACACTAACCTCGACCACCGAAACCGTTATTCCGAATTTTGTGCAAAGCCTTATGCGTGGCCCGGCATCGGCCCGCGACGAAGAGGGCTTGGAAACAGTTGCAGCCCAAGGGTTGACGTTTGCTACGATCGTTGCTTCGAATCCGTCGCTCTTTTCGGTTCAGCCCTTCATCGATATCGCAACGGGCAACTTGGTTTTCCATACAGCCCCGGATCGTAGTGGATCTTCGTTGTTCGTGATGCGTTTGACGGATTCTGGTCTGGCCGGACCACCGCCCAATAGCAACTTAGGCCCAACCGCCACCTTTACCATCAATATTCGTGCGGTCAACGACGCACCTGAGTTTAGCCTTCCGGCCTCGGGACAGACAACAGTCAATGAAGACCAGGGTGTCGTGACGGTGCCTGGATTCGCAACAGGTGTTCGACCTGGTCCTGCAACCGCAGTCGACGAAAGCACGCAAGAGTTGACCTTCATGGTTCGGGCTGAGAACCCAACTGTTTTCGCGGTACAGCCTTCCCTGCAACCGGATGGCACGTTGGTCTTCCAAACAGCTCGTGACATCAACAACAATTCTCGAGACGCGAATAATGCCTTGCTTAGCCGTCGAGTCTTTGTATCGCTAAAGGACAACGGATCTTCAGTGAGTCCCAACGTCAACCAATCTTCGGAACAGACGTTTACGATCAACATCAACCCAGTGAACGATCCTCCGATTCCTAGTGTCCACGTTCGTCCTGGTACGGAAGATACCAAGGTCAGTTTCACTGCGTCGAGCATTCTCGCGGCGGTCGCACCCGAATCGCCTGATGCTCCAGGGCCAAAAGACGAACAGGCGCAAAGCGTACGCATGACTCAGATCGAGCGAACGACCGATCACGGAGGTATTGTGACCCCCGTTTTCGGAACTGGTCTCCTGGCTGACCAGGTAGTCAGCTTTGAATATACTCCGCCCCTTAATTTTGCTGGCGAGGACCTGATTCGTTACGTTTTGACCGATGACGGCTCGCCTCAACAAAGCGCTACCGGGACGATTACGGTTCAATTGGCTCCGATCAACGATCCGCCCCAGTTCATTGCAGGTAGTCCAATTACGGTTCAAGAAGATACGCCAGCCTTTTCGGCCCCATGGGCGACAGCAATTTTGCCTGGACCAGCGAGTGCCGTTGACGAGCTAAATGGGCTTCCGCCAATTCCTGCTCAAACCGTTCGGTTTGAGATTGCGACTGATAACAATGCATTGTTTTCGGTATTGCCAGCGGTCAGTTCAACAGGCGTACTCACGTTTACTCTAGCCAAAGATGCAAACGGTAGGGCGATTGTCGACGTGACGGCGGTCGATAGCGGTTCGGGGGTATTGCCGAATATCAATCGATCATCGATTTCGAAATTGACGATTGTTGCCAACCCGGTAAACGATGCTCCAGGTTTCAATATCATTGGCAATGTTACCGTCGATGAGGATTCCAGCCGCTATAGCGGTGCTGCGATCAAAGACATTGTTCCTGCCGCAGGAATGAACAGTAGTCCGCCCACAGCCATGGATGAAGTTGGGCAGAGTGTTTCGATTGTGACCTCTAACAATAACACGAGCTTGTTCTCCGTCCAGCCAACCATCAGTGCCAGCGGAATACTAGAATTTGTCCCGGCTCAAGATGCGTTTGGAACTGCAATCGTCAGCGTCGTTGCTCGTGACAACGGTGCTAATACACCGCCCAATGTAAACGAGTCGGCCCCGAAGACGTTTACAATTACCTTGAGGCCAAGCAACGACGCACCTGTGGCTGTGAATGATCGTTATTCTACGGGCGAAGACACGGTACTCACGGTCAACGCTCCGGGCGTCCTTTCTAATGATCGAGACGTCGATTTGCCGAACGATACGATCACGGTCGCAACGTCTCAATCAGTGAGTTCGCTCGGAGCAATAGTTAGTGTATTGCCAAATGGTCAGTTTACTTACGATTCCCGCAATGCGGCCCAAGTTCAGCGACTCGTCACTGGTGAAACAGCCGTCGATACGTTCACCTACACTCTGCGCGATGCCGCGGGCCTTACGAGCAATCTTGCAACAGTCTCGATAACGGTAACGGGGAATAATGACACTCCGGTTGCGTTCGATGATAACTTCAGCGTTCCATTCGGCATCACTCAATTGCTGAATGTGTTGGCCAACGACAAGGATCCTGACACGTCGATCGATCCGCGAACGGTGGAGATCGGACAGTTGGCTTCAAGTGGTACAGCTATCGCCCAGCCTACGGGACGAATTGAATACCGCCCGAACCCAGGTTTCAAGGGAGTTGATACGTTTACCTATCGCGTTCGGGACGCGCTTGGGGCTCTCTCGAATGAAGCCAAGGTAACGATCACGATCAATACGTCGCCGATTGCAGATGCGGATTTCGTCAGAACCAACGTCAACTCACCCGTCGTGATAGACGTCTTGCGAAATGACCGCGATCCTGACGGAACGCTCAATGTGAGTTCCGTTTCGATTGCGAGCGGCCCAGATGTTGGGTCGGCTGTTGTTCAAACCGGCGGAAAGATTTTGTACACTCCGCTTGCGAACTTTACTGGAACCGCAACGCTGCAGTACACAGTCTTAGACAACGATGGTCTTGCCAGCAACGTAGCTACTGTCACGATTGTCGTGGGTGGCTCCATTCATCAAAATCCCGTTAACAATTTGGATGTGGATGCGGACGGTTTCGTTTCACCAATTGACGTCCTGATTCTTGTCAACGATATCAATTTCAACGGTGTGCGGTCCTTGCCCTCCACGCTGGCGAGGCCTCCGTACCTGGATCCAACCGGTGACGGCGGAATCGGTCCACTCGACGTCCTAGCGGTTATCAATTTCATCAACGACAGAGGGAACGCTGGTGCCGGTGAAGGCGAAGGCTCGATGGCGTCGCTCGGTTATAGCCAAGAAATCGTTCGGGCGCCGTCCAGAAACGAGATTGCGGCTTCCATACGACAATCCGAATACCAAACTACTGCCGAGGGGCAAATCGATATGGCGGTGTCAGCCGTGGCAAGCGAGTCAAGGACATACGGACCGTCGCTAGCAACCACTATTGGAAATTCGCAATTCGATGAGTCACTTGAAAGCTATTTGTCAGGCTTGGTCTCCAAGCCAAAGCGATCGCAAAGCTTTCTCGATTCGATTTTCGCAAACGAAGACTGGATGTAATTTCGCTGGGATTTTTTGTGGGCGAGTCGCTCTGCGACTCGTCCCATGGGCGTAGTGTCCATGGCAAAGGTTGACCGGCTATTCACACGCCCATCGTACCTCGAGCGTGCCGTACCTCAGTGCGTGCCACCCACCTGAACGGCATGCCTCACTCGAAAAGCCGTGTTCAAAACGTTTCGCTGTCGAGGGCTTGAAGTGTTGGATCCAATTTGCTTGCGTTTGGAATAACCTGGGTCACGCTTACTTTGTTTCGTTTGAGCTCTTCTATTTGCCCAGCCATTCTTTGCAATAGAGACGCAATTTCATTTCCGGCACTTTCGCCAAGATGTACGGTCAGTGCCTTGCGAGCGCTGTACGACAAACTCAATTCGTCTTTTTTCATTTTGCTACTTTTGCTTTGTGAATTTTGAGCCTCAATGCGCTAGCATGAGGGCCGGATTTGCAAGTGTTTACTAGCGTTCCAACCCGCACGCTAGCGAGTTGCGGCTCATAGTGAGTGCCATTGGGCGCTAGCCGCCTGAAGTCGTTGTTGTACGTTCTATTCGACGGTGACGCTTTTTGCCAAATTCCTTGGTTTGTCGACATCACATCCGCGAAGGACAGCAATATGATAGGCCAGGAGCTGCAAAGGTATCGTTGCAACAATGGGTTGCAAGAAATCCTCTACGTGTGGAATTTCGATGATGTCGTCCACTAACCCTTCCAGGTTGCGATCCACTTGATCTACTACGGCAATCACGGGTCCACGCCGGGCCTTGACCTCTTGAAGATTGCTCATGGTTTTGTCGTAAACACTCGAACGCGACATCAAAAAAACCGAAGGAGTCTGTTCGTCGACCAATGCGATCGGTCCATGCTTCATTTCGGCTGATGGATAGCCTTCTGCATGAATGTAACTGATTTCCTTCAGCTTGAGCGCACCTTCTAAGGCCGTTGGGAAATTGTAATTGCGACCCAAGTATAGAAAATTTCTTGCATGTTGATATTTTTCTGCAATGCGTTTGACTTGTGCGTCGCAGCCCAATGCATGTTCTACGGCCGTGGGAAGGTTCTCCAATTGATCGATGATGCGCAAGCCAGCGTCAAAACTCAGATTTCTGAGTCTACCGAAGTACAGTGCAAGCATGGAAAGGACACACAGCTGCGATGTAAAGGCTTTAGTCGATGCGACTCCCACCTCGGGTCCAGCGTGTAAATAGATGCCGCCGTCGGCTTCTTGAGCAATGCTGCTGCCAATGACATTGCAGATGGCGAGAGTGTGATGCCCTTTTCGCTTCATCTCACGCAGCGCAGCCAGAGTGTCTGCTGTCTCACCACTTTGTGTGATTCCAAAGATGAGTGTGTCGTGTGAAACGGGTGGGTTTCGATATCGCAATTCACTTGCGTACTCGACTTCTACCGGCATACGTGCAAACTCTTCGATCAGATATTCACCAACCAAAGAGGAATGCCAGGACGTTCCGCAAGCGGTTAGAATCAGTCGATTGACGCCCCGCAATTGGGCAGGTGTAAGATTGAGACCACCAAACTTTGCTGTGGCACTTTCCCGATCGAGTCTTCCTCGCATCGCGTTGCGAAGCGAAGTCGGCTGCTCATAAATTTCCTTGAGCATGTAGTGCGCATATCCCTCGCTGGAAACCTCTTGAACACGATTTTCGAGGACGCGGACTTCAGGTCGCACACGGCCTTGATCTCGGTGGACGACTTGGATGGAGTCGCGTGTAATGATCGCAAGTTGATGGTCGGCCAAGTAAATGATTCGCTCGGTGTGGCCAATTAATGCGGAACTGTCGCTGGCAATAAATTGCTCGCCTCGGCCAACTCCTAAGACCAAAGGACTACCGCACCGAGCAGCTACCAGCAACTCAGGTCGATCGCGAAACATAACTACCAATCCATAGGTGCCTCGCAAAAGCGGCAAGGCTGCGCGAACCGCTTCCACAAATACTGCGTTGGGACCCTCGTTTGCATGTGAGGATTCCGTATCAGTACTTGCAGGAGAATCAAGGAGTGTTTTGAGATTATCGGCAATCAGGTGGGAAATGACTTCGGTATCGGTTGCCGATTGAAACATGTATCCCTTTTCTATCAACTCCTCTTTGAGCACTTGATAGTTTTCGATAACGCCATTGTGAACCACCGCAACGAGACCGCGGCCACCTACGTGCGGGTGCGCGTTTTCCGTGGTGGCTGGCCCGTGTGTGGCCCAGCGCGTATGGCCAATGCCGGTGAATCCGGTCATCGGGGACTGAGCAAGCAACTCGGCCAATTGGTCGATTTTTCCTACAGCTCGATTGAGTTGAAAGTTACCGCCGTTGTGTTTCAACGTAGCAATGCCAGAACTATCGTATCCGCGATACTCCAGCCGACGCAGCCCACCGAGGAGAAAAGGAGTTGCCTCTTTCTTGCCAACGTAGCCCACAATTCCGCACATGTCGTCACCCTATTGGGAGTTTGAACCAATTCAACCCTCAAACTCTACGCTACGTCTTGAGTCGTAGAAGTCGTTAGAAACTCGGAACTACCTATTTCAACAAAAGAAGGAGCCTAAACATCCCAATTCTTTGGAAATATCGCGATAATCGTCGTTTGCCCGTTACGATCGCTAGCAATCATGCAACTCGTGATCCTGAGTTAATGCTTTTTACCGGACCGCATTTCGTTTATAGTTCATTTGAGTTCATAACCTCAAGCTTAGTATTTTACAGGGAAACAGATGGCACGTTGGACAGAACAAGGCGAGAAGCTAGTGAACGACGTCGCGAACCGATATGGGGCCAGTATCGACGCGGTTTCCATGATGCTGGATTCGATTCTGCGAGGCAATGGAACCATGGCTCAATTCAACATCTACGAACTAGGCGGAAGCGGCCAATGGATGCGTGGGGGCATGACCATGGTTGGCGACATGTTTAATTATCAACTCAAGTCCAAAGTGGATGGCATCTGCGGCGACTTGTCGTCGGCCATCGTGGACCAAAACATGCAGGTTGTGCCTCCGCCTCCTGCTGGTTCACGCAACTCAAACCAATGGTGGCCTGCAGATTTAGGCTCGCCAAATACCAGCGGTAGTCAAAATCAATATCGCTACGCCTATTTCGCTGGCATGCATAGGCTCGCAATCTCCGACGGTCAAAGCGTTACGGTATATGACACACTTGATCACAACATAGGTGGCGTCTCACAACAGCAGGGTGGCGTTGCAGGCGTAGGCTTTACAAGCCAATACGGCAATGTTGACTTGCGTTCTTTGCCCTTGGTAAGCGGCATCGCGGTTGGTGTTCCCGTTCAAGCGTCGATTCCGATCCAAGCACCCATTCAAGTAAGCCCGCAAGCGTCATCGCCGATGCCAATGCAAATGCAGACCACGGCAACGCAGCCAACCACGGCGGATTCGATGATAGCCGGAGTGCCGATGCAAACCGGTCAAACTGCAATGTCAAACGACGACTTGTTTTCCATGATCGAACGACTTGCAAAACTGAGGGACGCGGGAGCACTCACGGAAGACGAATTTGTTGCCAAGAAAACAGAGCTTCTTGCTCGCCTGTAGGTCCGGCTATCCTCAGCCGGACATGCGACTGGCCAACGCCTGGCTCAAATCGATTTGTTGTTGCACTGCGTAGGTCCGGCTGCCTTTAGCCGGACATGCGGCTGGCCGGCACTTGACCCTAATTTTTTTGCTCCGGGTGTGTGGCTGTCTATGCAATACTTCTGAGGGCGATATAGAAATGAGTGGACCGCGGGTGTCCATGCGCCTGTAGTAAATTATTCAAGCAGACGTTTATTTATCGCATTCCAAAACAAATCGGCGTCAATGACAAAAGAGTTTCAGGAATCTCGATGACACGAACAATCTTGTCTGGAACGGGATTCGAATCGCCGGATTGCCTCTCTAGGTTAGTAAGTTGTTTCACTTGGTTGCCAAGCTTGATAGCCTTTGCTGTAAGATCAGCGACTTGCTTCTGAAGCAATCTGCAATGGGGGCATTTAGCCCACGAGGCTGTTCGATCTTTGCCAAGCTCCATGCGGAGACCCATCTAAGACTGATCCGAAACGTTCATCATCATTTGAGATTTGCACCCACGCATCCAATCGAACTGAATGGCATCCCCATCAGTATTAGCTTGCCCTATCCAGTGGGGCCCTTGATTGTTCCGATTGATATGGCAACGCCAGACGGTCTGGAGTAAAAATATTCAGAAAATGAACCAGTCCGACAAACTAGGCGTTATAGTTCAAGTTGATCCCGGTCCACCTCCCGTACGTCCCAACCAAATCCTGTGTCGTTTCATCGCGTTTTCTCCAATATTGTGGTCCGTGGGAATTTCAATCCCTACATCTTCTCACCCGAGTGGCTCTTAGAACACCAAATATGGGAAGACGAAGAAGTGCATTTCGTCTTGGGTGCCATGGGTGAAGGGGTACGATTTCGCGGAACGAAGAGCGAAGTTGACTGGAGCGTTTCTCCTCTTGTAATGATGATTGCAAGTTCGATTGATTTGGATTGCGGCAAATACGCAAAGGATATTTTGCGACTTTTACCACACACCCCCGTATTGGCTGTAGGCTGTAATTTTTCCTACTCATCAGCGGTATGGGATTCGAAATACGTTCCAATGCTCGGTCCAAAGGGGATTTCGGATCTTCCATGCGAGTGGAACCCAGAGTTAACAAAATGGTCTGCGGTGTTCCACTTGGATGAGACTCGTATCGACATGTCTGTGGAGTGTGGCGATCAGGGAGTTACAACGTCGTTCAATTTCCATACGGCCGTAAAAGACTCGAAAAAAGCCATCGAAGTCGCTGAGTGTTTCGCAAAATTCAGATCGGACTCGGAGCAACTCATCAATACTATTCTTGAAAGTCAGGTGCAAACGCGATGAGTACTTTGCTGGATAATTCTTATGATCATGAAATCGCACAAAGCGAACTTGCTAGGTTCGAAAGCATTCTAAAACGACATGTCTTAGCACAATCGGTTGAACGAGCAAAGCTGCGGCAAGTGCTTGTGCAATATGTCAAATTTAGTCCAAACGCCAGTGACTTGATCAATTCACTAATCCTTTCGTGCATCAGCATGAAGTGTCCGGAACGACTTGACATTGCAATCGATATCCTGTCGCAGCTCGACCATGTTATCGTCAGCTATGCAAACAACTATTTAGACCGGGACATGAAGCAATGGAAAAAACTGTACCCATACGAAGATAAGAAGTTTCGGCCGAACGATGATTTTTGGTTTGTTTTATTGAGATCCGTCGGCAAATCCAAGGCAAAATCATTGCTCGCCCTGAGGGTCATCAGCGCTTGCCAAGACGAAACCTCACGTGGGGTTGCTGAAGCTGTGGTTGAGGCATTGGGAGACCTGGGCACAAGCGAAGCAAGATCAATACTCGCAGCAACCCAACAGTCTCATCCAGATCCATTTGTTAAAGAACTTGCAGCGGAAATCCTTGAAGGTCTCGACTGCGCTGAGTAAAAGACTTTGGAAATGCTCGACAACTCCGAAACGTTTTTGGAAATCGCGGGTACTCCCGGACCGATTTTTGTTCGCAAGATACCCCGAAAAACGCATTGGGGTAGTGACGATGTCGACATAGAAGAACGCGTGAAATTCGCAATTAGTCACATTTTTCGGGAGGAGAACACGTTCAGCTTTTACCGAGCTGAAAGCGTTCTTGATTTGGGGCGAATTGCAATTGGTCTCAATTCGACGCGAGTTAGCTTGAAAGAGCAAATCGACTTCATTGCTTTCCTAGAGTCCGAATTGATTTCCGGTGATCTCACAATCTCCAAAGTTCCAGGTGAGACAAAGTGCAGATATGCAAATAACCTCCATGTAGATGTGACTGCAAGCCACGAACAAATTGCCCACCTTTGCAGAATCGCGATGCAGATGAAGCGAAAGGCTTCCAGACTATCCGAACGCTGGATAGCGAAGCGTATTAACGCTGCGGAGTTCGAGCTATGCGATGCAATTACTTCTTTTCCAGGTCGTTGCAACTGCGGTTGAAACACTGGCTAAGGTCGTTATCTGTTTGCCTGGCAATAATCGAAACCTCCATTTATCTGTATCGAGATGAAATGCGTTCGCTGGCCATTTGGATAAATGTCGAGTGAGTGGTCGCGGAGTCGCTCAGCGGCCCGCCAGCGATCGTTCTATGCAATTTGGTACGGTCCCTAGTCGGCATCATCTTCGCTTTCGTCAGGCCGGCACTCGGGAATAGTTTGGTCTGGATTCCTAGCCGCTCATACGTTCATGCTAGAATCCGCTGGTTGACTTTGGCAATCCGATCTCCTTGAAATGAAAAACGTGACCGAACCCAACCTTTCTTCCTTTATCTGGTCGGTAGCCGACCTCCTGCGTGGCGACTACAAGCAATCTGATTACGGCAAGGTCATTTTGCCCTTCACAGTCCTACGACGTCTGGATTGCGTGCTGGAGGGCACCAAGGCGGCGGTTCTCAAGGAACTTGAAAAGCGAGAAGCCGCGGGCCTGAACCCAGAGCCGTTTCTGCTGCGGAAGTCTGGGCAGTTGTTCTATAACACCTCTCCGCTCGACATCAAGAAACTAATGGGAGATCAGGACCATATCAAGGAAAACTTGTTCGCGTACATTCAGGCCTTTTCGCCAGCGGTCCGAGATATCTTTGAGTGCTTTGACTTTCATGCACAAGTCGACCGACTGGCGAAAGCGGAACTGCTGTATCTGATCACGGAGAAGTTCGCCAACATCGACCTACATCCGGAAGTCGTCAGCAATGCTCTGATGGGAACGGTTTTTGAAGAACTGATTCGAAAATTTGCTGAACTGTCGAACGAAACCGCCGGGGAGCACATGTCCCCCCGTGAAGTCATCCGGCTGATGGTCAACCTGCTGTTCATTGAAGATGACGAGATCCTGTCACAGCCCGGCGTTGTCCGTTCGCTCTACGATCCCACAATTGCGACCGGGGGCATGTTATCGGTGGCGGAAGAACATCTTTCGGAACTGAACCCGGATGCTCGGCTCGTCATGTTCGGCCAGGAACTCAACGCAGAATCGTACGCGATTTGCAAAGCGGACATGCTGATCAAAGGACACGATATTGCTAATATCATCCTCGGCAATACGCTGTCGAACGATGGACTGATCGGCAAGCAGTTCGATTACGGTTTGAGCAATCCACCGTTCGGCGTGGAATGGAAGAAGATCGAAGCCTTTATCCGCAAGGAATTCGAAGAACAGGGATTCAACGGTCGCTTCGGTCCCGGCCTGCCACGTGTCAGCGATGGTTCGTTGCTGTTCCTGCTGCACCTGATTTCCAAGATGCGACCGGCGAAAGATGGTGGCAGCCGGTTCGGCATCGTGCTCAACGGTTCGCCTCTCTTCACCGGCGGAGCTGGCAGCGGGGAAAGCGAGATTCGGCGTTACGTGCTGGAAAATGATCTGCTGGAAGCGATCATCGGTTTGCCGACGGACATGTTCTACAACACCGGCATCAGCACCTACATCTGGATCGTCACCAATCGCAAGCCAGCGCATCGCAAAGGCAAGCTGCAACTGATCGACGCCAGCGGCATGTGGCAGAAGATGCGGAAGAGTCTCGGCAGCAAACGCAGAGAACTTAGCGACGATCACATTGCTGAGATCACTCGCCTGTTCGGCGAATGCAAAGAAGTTTCCATCGACCCTGAAACCGGCAAGATCATTAAAAGCAAAACGGGCTCCCCTCGCCCCGCTTCGGGGAGAGGGGCCGGGGGTGAGGGGAAGACGCCAGGAACTCCCATCAGCCGCATCTTCAAAAACGAAGAATTCGGCTACCACACGATCACGGTCGAACGTCCTCTGCGTGACGAGTCCGGCAAAGTGGTGCTGGCAACCAAGGGCAAACTAAAGGGCAAGCCTCAACCGGACGCTAACCTGCGAGACACCGAGAACGTGCCGCTCAGCGAGGATGTTGAAGCATACTTCAAACGCGAAGTGTTGCCCCATGCGCCGGATGCCTGGATCGACCACGAGAAGTCCAAAGTCGGCTACGAGATCCCGTTCAACCGGCACTTCTACGTCTTCAAGCCCCCGCGCGACTTGGCCGAGATCGACACCGAGTTGAAGGTTGTCACCGACCGCATCCTGACGATGATTGGAGGACTGTCGAAGTGAACAAGAACGAGCTAGCGCACTACTCGCAGCTTTTGTCCGACATTAAGGAGCGAGAAGGCTGGGGGGCCAAAGTGATCCCTCGTTTGGCAGTCGATTTGAAGAACGAACTTCCTGAGGAAAAGGGTTTTTCTCCAGCGAATCTCAAACGAATGGTCCGATTCTGGAGCGAATATCCGGCCTTGTGCTCAATTGACGCACAGCCGGCGCGCCAAATCGCGATTGAAGCATCCGCAACGGTTGGGAACGAAATCAGCGCACCGTCCGTGCGCCAATCGCCGAATCGAACCATAGAACATCCGGACGAGATTCTGTGTCAGACAAAAGACCGCATCATTGCCGAGTACTCGTTGCGTGACATCGAAAAGCCGATCGGCGTCGCCGACTATGAATTGACACGAGCACTGCCTGAAAAACTGGCCTCTAGCCTGCCAAGCATCGAAGCGATTGAAGCCGAGCTGTCACAGAATTTGGCGGAGGAGGAGTCATGAAATACGACGACCTCGTTGAATCCGTCAGCGGGCTGGCTCATCAGTTGAATGCATTGAATGAGCATGGCGATTACTACTTGTATCAGCGCAAGGTAGCAGGCAGTTTCCAACTGCCGTCCGCAAAAATTGCTCCTTATCAAAGCACTGAGAACAACGAATCGCAGGCGGACGGCACACGGAGTGTGCCTGCTAGTGCGCCTTCGAAGGCGATTGAACAGATAGGTGAAAGTCCTATCCAGGGTAACGTTACCTCCCTGAATCCAACA
>JAYVPJ010000138.1:0-57891 GCA_043757445.1 Pirellula sp.
ATAGACTTCTTGTCGATGAACAGGAATATCGTTTGGGGCTTCGATACCAAGCCGCACTTTATCCCCACGAATGTCCACGATCGTGATAACAATGTCATCGCCGATCATGATGCTTTCGTCTCGATGTCGCGAGAGTACAAGCATTGGAGACTCCTTTTCTTCGTTTAGGTTGCATCCAGTGCAACAGGGTTGGGTCTAAACAAGTGGGCTGTGTCGAGTGCCTGGATTGTTGGTCCAAACTCACGACACGACGAGAGTATCGGCTGAAGAATGCTGTCGTATGACTGAGACATAACGCTTTCCGTGGGCACCTACTGTTCTGTCTTTAACGCCGAGCGTTACGATTTTTGCATTTTCAAATACGCTGACGTCGGCGCGAAACCAAATCGTGATCTCCGCCAAATCGTAAAGACCGGATATACCGAACACGACTACCGACATCTCAAGGTTTTCCCCACCGTTAAGGTTTAACATGTACTGTAACGGTAGTAGTGTTCGATAGGCTCTTGTGTCCAGGCAACGCGGTTTGCGCGAACTCCAGCGAATACCGTCTCCAAATTTGCCTTGGACCTTTTCACTCCAATCCGACATTCCCAAATCCTAGAAGCTAGCCAACGTGAAACGCCGGTACCCATCGCATCTTCGTCTACACCTCGAGGACTCCAACTCGAACGCCCCATCAACGGACTTGTCTCGCTCCAGAACGCAAACAGGCCTTCCACGAGACGAAATCCAAGATGTTTTACGTTCCTTCACGGAGGTAACGAGTTGGGCCGTTAGTGAACGAACTCAACAAACCGAATCAAAAAGCGGAATTGCGGGCCACCATTTGCCGAACCAAAGCGGCTTCAATAAACGCTGGCGCCTTCTTGAAACAATGGTGCAGGACGGAGCCTTGGAAGCCGAGGATTCGACCGAGTCCCCGTTTGTTCCCATGGACCGAGCTCAGAATCTACTGGCTTCTATTGAGCGGTTAGTTGCCCGTTTGGATTTGGCTGAGGAAACGGTTAGAAATCAAGAAGCAGAACTCGCCACCGCTGTTGGGCTCACGAGCCATTCTGATCGAGGCCGCGAAACGGCGGATCGACTGGAATCCATTTTGGATAGCGTTGCTCGATCTGTGGGTGCGGTCGCCGGTGCCCTGTATTTACTCGACGAGGAGACTTCTTCGTTGAAAATGCGATCTTGTATTGGATTGCCTAAATCGCGACTGTCCGCACCTCCGCGGGAATTGCGAGGATCACTGGCTGACCTAGAGGCACTCCTCGGCAACGCCGTTTTGCTAAGCGACATCGAAATGATGCCCGATTGGCCAAGCCCCGAAGATTTCGCATCCGCCTTGGTGGTTCCCATTGGCTCGACCACCATGCCACACGGAACCATGTGGTTCTGGTGTCAGACGCCGCGATCGTTTAGCGCCACCGAGATTGAGGTTGCCAACCTCGCGGCTGGGCGCGTGATGAACGAGATCGAACAATCGATCCTTGGGCACGAGATCCATCAGTCACGAGCGATACAGAAGCAAATCGATACCGCTAGTATTTTACAAGCCAGCATGCTGCCCGATAGTCAAATCTTGCATGAAGACTTCGATGTCAATGGATGGACCTTTCAGAACGGTAGCATTGGCGGAGGATTCCATCATTGGGATATTAACCGACAGGACATGATGACTATTTCTTTAGGGAATGCAAACCAGCCAGGTCCTGAGGGTGCAATCGTTGCGACCAGTATCCAATCGATCGTTCGAACGTTATGGCAAAGCAACAGTAACCCCGTTTCGATGATGCGTTCGATCAACGATACGCTTTGGGGAATGCAAGACGCGGATTGGACGGCGTCGATGGGTCTTATTCAAATCAACCCCATCACGGGCTATGGTTCGATTTGCAGTGCAGGCGCAATTCAGTCTTTCGTCATTTCCCATCGTGGATTCCGACCTATTGGCTCGTTGGGACCTCGCGTGGCGGCACAGCCCGATACATTGTTCAACAGCAATCGATTTTGCTTGCAGCCAGGTGAAATCTTATTGTCGCTCACGTCCAATATTTTAGAAAATACGAATGGCCAACCTCTCGCAATACACAAAAAGAAGGGGAACAAGGCCATCAGCTATTCGACACTTGATCAAAACTCGATGCTTCAAATAGTTCGCGATATGTCAGACGAAAAAGCCAGCGATATTGCAGGATATCTAGCTCGCACATTGCCGACTTTTCAACGCGACTCAATCGACGGCCCCGACCGAAGCTTGGTCATTGTCAAGAATGTTCGGAAGGTAACCTAATTCAACGTAGGTCTGCATGTCCTCAGGCGGACGTATGCGTAGAACTGCTTTCCTTAGGCATCTAGCCTTTCAGGTTGGTCGGGGGCTTGTCCCCCACCAACCTTGTTTTGGCGTTCTAACGGCCGGCACTCGGGAGGCGAACGACAGTGGGACGCCCAATTTTGGAACGCCAAAACGCATCCGTCGGGGGCAAGCCCCGAACGGATGGGCTAGCGAACGGCTGGCTAAAATCTACCAGCAACAAAGTAGGTGGCACGCTCTGAGATTAGGTGGAACGCTCTGAGGTACGAAGGGCGTGCGAATAGAGCGAGTCGCAGAGCGACTCGCCCACAAAAAATCACAGACTCTGCGCGTGCCACCCACGGAGTAGGTACTTGACAAACTTTCGCTCGCCTTACTTTGCGACGGATGATTTATCCTTTTCGCAGTCTTCGCCGCAGGCGGATTTGCAGTCTTTTCCGCAGGCTTCAAGAGCAATTCGCTTGAAAACAAATGTGCCGCCAATCGGGGAATTCGGTTCACCATAAAAAAAGCTGAACTTCGCGGTTTCGTCCTTCTGGAATTCAACCGTTGCTCCAAATCCTTGTACACCCTCGTCGATCGTGACCAAGTCAAGTTTGCCATCGCGAACTTGAATTGCTTGCCATTTAGAAGAACTGCTCTCCATCATTTGCGCTGCTTGTTCTTGGCTGCCGGTTACGGCAGATAACAGTGTTCCAAACAGCGACTTTGTTTCCTTGCCGTTTTCGCTCTTGGCCTTCGTTCCTTTCGGGCCTTTCAGCAATGTTCCATCGGGCGCGAACTCCATGTGGGCAAAACCACTTTGGATATAGTTGGCCATCGATCCTGGATCTTGGTCGGCTTTGCTTTCCACCTTGTCGGACGTAATCTCCCACGTACCGTAGATGAATTTGCCCATCGAAGCCACGGCTTCGCGCGATAGTTTTTCATCCTCTGTCTCCGCTGGAGCTTCCGCTCGCGGGATGAGCACGGCCACGTGAGAACGATCTTCGTTCATCATGTAGTGCCAATTGCGTTTGGGATCAAAGCCGATGGCAACGTGCTTACAGCCACCCGCAACTTTAGCAGTCCCCACGAAACCAAGGTATTCGCCCGCTTGGCTGAATCGCTTGATGTGCCCGATACTCGACTCCGCAGTTAGGATCTCGCCATTGCTGCAGCAACGAACATTCATCGGATTGCAACAGGAACCGAATCCCTCGTCGTCATTTCGTGATCGCTTTCCCCATCCACTCAGACGTTTTCCATCGCGGTCATAGAATCCAACCTGAAACTTGGTGTTTTCAGCAACCAATAAGTTCTCGCCATCGGTTTGAATATCTAACTGTCCGCAGCAACCGTGTACATCATCCATAATTACTTTTGGATTCTCCAAATTATGGTCCAGTCGCCAAATACCGTACCCGAAGCCAGTAATCATCGGACAGGATACGAAAACGTCCTCATCCGTGGCGGTAATACCAGTCGCATTGGCCCAACGATCCATCGAGCCGGTTTGGTCGAGACCGGCGTTTTGGAGCGTATTCGCGGCCATCTCCTCAAATTGTTTTTTTGAAATGGTGAGAAGCTTTAGTCGGCGCTCACGCCGCGTCTTTGCTTTGTCTTCTTCATCTTCAGGGACAATTTCGAGTTTCGCAATCTGTTCCTCCAAGCGATCCAGTTGAGTTTTGGAGGCCTTGGCCATTTCCTTAGCGCGTTTTTCGTTCTCTTTTTTAATTGCCGCGATCGCTTCTTCTTGGTTGCCGATGTTCGGTGCTTCCACCTCAAGTTCGATTTTTCCCTCGATCGTCATGCGTGCGATCTTCCCCGATCCTGCCACAAACAATTTGCCTTCAGGCGAGAAGTTTAACGCTTGCGGAATAAACTTTAATGGAAATGTTTGCAGCATCTGGCCGTCGCCGCTATAGACCATAATCAAACCCTTGTCTGCACCGGTTCCGCCACAGCACATCCATAAATTGTTATCCGGCCCGACGCAAAAAGTCTCTAGTTTTACTGGTCTACCCTCGACCATCGGTGCGATGCTTCTCGCTTGCTTGTGAGTTGGCTCGTTATTGGCAGCATGAATGGCAGGAACCTGCAAAGCCATGCCCCAGGCAAGCATCGTTGCTAAGAACCATTTTTGAGAAAAGAAGCTGTTGCGCATGGTCTAGTCCTATGTTTTTTGGGCACGATTAACTTTCAGACGACCCCTCATGGTAAGACAATTTAACTGGAAAAGCAAGATTAGGAAAACAAATCCTACCGGTGTTCAAACGCTCGGCATGAAGTTGATGGCCTGCGATACAATCAGCTTGATCAGGTCATTCGTTTCTCTAATTTCCTTCGAGACAATCATGCTTTCCAGTCCGCTTACTCAGGAACAAATTGCATCCTTTTCGAACGATGGCTATCTGGTAATTCGTTCGCTTCTCGACTCAGAGGAAACCGAACTGACACTCCGAGCGGCTCGCCAGGATGAAGCATTACGCATCAACGCGATGGACGTCATTGATACTAAAGGACGGATTACGAACCTCTCACTTTGGAACCATCCCGGGGATGATATTTACGGTGCCATCTGCCGCAGTAGGCGCGTTGTCGATGCAATGGAACAACTGTTGGGCGACGAAGTGTATCACTACCATTCCAAGCTAAGCGCCAAGCAGCCAAAGGTGGGCGGTGCATGGGAATGGCATCAAGACTACGGATATTGGTATCAAAATGGTTGCCTCTTTCCTAGCATGGCGAGTGTATTCATCGCGCTCGATCCAGCAACGCTTGAGAACGGCTGCTTGCAATTGTTAAAGGGCTCTCATCAAATGGGAAGGGTCGAACATGGGCGATTTGGTTCGCAAACAGGCGCTGATCCTGAACGGGTAAATGCTGCCATGCAAAGACTTGAGCGAGTCTATTGCGAAATGGCACCTGGTGACGCTGTTTTCTTTCACGGGAACACGCTTCATAGTTCCGACGCGAACTTGAGCGACAAGCCGCGATGGGGTTTGATCTGCTGTTACAATACTCGCCACAACAACCCCTACAAAGATTCGCATCATCCAAACTACACACCGATCGAGAAGCTCGACGACAGTGCCATCAAAACCATGGGGGCTCGAGGTAGCGAATCGAGCAAAGAGTTTCTCGAAGCCAAACGGGACCGAACTCAAGGCTTTGGGCAAGGTTAAGATCAACCCGATGCAACCTTCCCAAATTGAGTATTTGCCCCGCATGCCTCGCGATAGATCGATCGGCATCGGATGCATTGGTTCTGGTTTTATTATGGCTGACTGCCATCTCGTGGCCTATCGCAAAGCTGGATTCAATCCGGTAGCCATCGCGGCTCGCAATATGGAACGCACGCGGGAAGTCGCCCAACGTCATGCAATTCCAAGAGCTTATGAGGACTATCGAGAGTTGCTCGACGATCCGCAAGTTCAGGTCGTCGACGTGGCCGTCCCACCCGATGTTCAATTCGAAATCATTCGCGAGATCACAACCCGTGGGAGTTGTATCCGAGGGATTCTTGCGCAGAAGCCACTGGGTGTTGACTACGCACAAGCGCTAGAGATTGTCCGCATGTGCGAATATGCGAAAATCACTTTAGCTGTCAACCAAAACATGCGTTTCGATCAATCGGTACGGGGCCTAAAAAGTTTGTTGAACGTCAAGGCATTTGGCGAGCCTGTCCTAGCGACAATCGATATGCGCGCCATTCCACATTGGATGCCTTGGCAAGAACGACAAGGTTGGGTCACCTTAAGGATCATGAGCATCCACCATCTCGATACATTCCGCTATTGGTTCGGCGATCCAATACGAATTTTTGCGAGCATTAGGCCTGACCCGCGAACGGAAAAAAGCTTTTCACATAACGACGGAATTTGTTTAACCATTCTGGAATATGAGAACGGCTTTCGGGCAGCTTCCTGGGATGACGTATGGGCTGGTCCCGCTCTGGAAGGCGCTGCATCGGACTCGTACATTCGATGGCGAGTGGAAGGGACAGAAGGCATGGCAAGAGGCACAATCGGTTGGCCTGACTATCCCACTCCAGTACCCAGCACTCTCGACTATACGACCAACGGCATCGGCCAGCAATGGGTTCAGCCGCGATGGTCCGAAGTATGGTTTCCGGACGCCTTCGTGGGCACCATGTCGCAATTATTGTGTGCGCTCGAAGACAATACTGAGCCGGAAATTGGTGGCCGTGACAACCTTGGTACTATGGCGATTGTCGATGCAGCGTATGTGTCGGCTCGCGAGCACCGGGCGGTATCGATCGATGAGATTACAATTGGCAAGTAGTGATGGAAGAAAGGCCGCTTACGTCAACGAAACGATGCAGGAGATCAAACTATGCCGGAAATCGTCTACAAGGAAGAACGTTATCGGACCATTGGAGCTTGTTTTGAGGTCTACAAAGAAACAGGATTTTGAACCACGAAAAACACGAACGACACGAAAAAGTGCCTCGGAGACAGAGCCGGAAATAGAAGTGAGTTCGATCGAGGGATATACGCTTCGGTCGGCCACCCAAGCGAGTAGTTCGATCGTCATCGAATTGCGAACTTCTCCTTTCGTGTTTTTCGTGTTTTTCGTGGTCTGAAGAATTCCCAGCGACTCGTGAGTACAATGCGGTTTCAAGATTGAAAAATACTTCAGTCCACAAATAAAATGCAATAGCTGGTGAGTAACAATGTCGACGCGAGAGCAATTCTCTTTTTTTACATTCGGCAATTGAAGACCCTAACTGGCCAATTCGAGCGCACTTCAAAATTCTGGTCGCGAGCATCTTTGGCTGTTACCTATGAAATTGTTTGGTTTCAATCTTTGCAGATGGTCGTCGGTGCATCGGCTATTTCTTTAGCAGTACTGTTGACCATCTTCATGGGCGGAATGTGCTTGGGAAGTTTGCTCTTTCCCAAGTTGATTCCCACGAAATGGCATCCGCTTGGGGTCTATGCCTCGCTTGAGTTCATGATTGGCGTTCTAGCCATCGCATTGCTTTACGCTATGCCCTTTATCGAGCATTTTTATGTCGAACGAGTTGGGCCAGGAAACACGGGCGTAATGTTGCGTGCTATTTCTGCAGGACCATGGTCGATCTAAGTGAATTGGCAAAAACGGAAACCGGTGCAACCTGCCTTAGCCTTTTGATCTCGTCAAGTGAGTAACGCTATCGCATTGCCGAACAGAAGGTATTCCCGATCCGATTGGCCGATCAAGAGATTTTTTGTAATAAACATATCCATGTCCGCCATCGTGGAGGCTGAGCCGGCCAAGTAACCGTGATCGCGGTGTCGCGTTCTCCTTGATGGGTCGACCAATATGCTTTGATGACCGATCGTGTATTCTCCCGGTGGCATTCCGGCAGCGCTCATGGCGTCACTGATGATGATGCAGCGCTGGCTTCCAATGATTTCAATCCAAGAATTCAATAGCCAACTCGGCAGATGGATCCCATCGGCTATTAACGTAATGTATAATCGTTCGCGAAGGGCCAACACTCGTTGCATGATGTTGTCATGACGGTCGACTTGTTGGACACAGCCGTTTCCAAGGTGGGTGAAGCCGACTAAACCATGGTCGATTGCGCGTTCCAAAACTTTAAAACTCGCGTCTGTATGGCCGGCAAAGACACGAACACCTTCTTCGCTAAGTCGTTGAATCACTTGGCAATTCGGATCGTGCTCGGGCGCGAGAGTTACTAGGCGAATCCAACCGTTGCCCGCATTAAGAAGTCGCATTGCATCGCTCACATTGGCCGGAAGAATGTGCTGTGGGGGATGCGTGCCGTAAAAACCGGATCGATTGGACAGGAATGGACCCTCAACATGAATGCCTCTAACAATCTTTCCCAATTCGGGCTCGGCTTCGATCATCCGAACGATTTTTTGAATACGAGAACACATCGTTTCAATGGATTCGGTAATGATGGTCGCTAAAAATCCGGCAACACCTGACTCTCGGAGTTTGCTGCATGCAAACTCGAAGCCGTCGCAAGTCAGGTCATCGTCGTTGAAATCAATGCCAAAGGCACCGTTCACCTGCAAATCCATGTACTTCATGGGTCAACTCTACACTTGTTTGGATTGCATCGTGGTGGCGGGACTCAGTTTGGATGCACTTGAATCATCTAAGACGAGAGTGACATCCTTATGCCTTTGAAGGATGGACGCAGGAACGAGTGGAGTGATTGGTCCATCCACGGACGAAGCCACCGCTGCAGCTTTGCGACCGTCCGGCACGCTGCAGATGATTTTCTGAGACTGGAGGATTGCGTGAATCGTCATGCTAACTGCTTGGCTGGGACAGTCTGACAATTGTGAAAACCAGCCTTCGCCAACTTGTTGTCGCCGGCAAGAAACGTCAAGCGTCACCAAGTGATAGATTTCATTGGTTCGGAAATCAGCTGGCGGATCATTGAATGCGAGATGTCCATTTTCTCCAATGCCGATCAGCGCCAAATCGATGGGCGCCTGAGACCATAATCGAGAGGCTTCTGCGACTACCTTTGCTGGATTGGACGTACCATCCAAAAAGTGAAAGGAACCGATGGGGACCTTGTCTACGAATCGAGTAGCGAGATAGCCACAAAAACTGGCTGGATGGGTCCGATCCAACCCTAGGTATTCGTCCAAATGAAACCCGTCAACGCGGGGCCAGTCGATGCCTTTTTCGTTGGTCAATTGTTCGAGGACCTCGAATTGACTTGAACCCGTCGCCACGACAAGGCGGGCACGAGGTTGAGTTTTGAGCATTTCACGAAGGTGATCAGCTGCTTGAGTCCCAGAGAAATTCCCTAAACCTTTACGATCTCGCGCGATCTTTACAAACACATTTCGGCTCCATTGGGCGCAGAGTTATTGCATCGGTTTGTTCACGGGGCATCAGCATACGGTTTCTGACAGGAAACTGGATGCTGTCCAATATGGAAAATGAAAAGCCAACTTGCGAGCGAACGGTCTTTCGGCGTATAAAATGCCTTTGTTCGTTGACAGAGCGGTTTTAAACGCAATAATAGCGACCTGACGATTTCCTCTCCAGGAGAAAAACAAATATGTCTAGTTCGGTGCGTTTCGCCAAAGTTTGCCCGACTTGCGGTCGAACTTTGCAAATCCCGGTCGAATTATTAGGAAGAGATGTTTGCTGTCACGGATGTGGTGCCGGATTCAAAGCGAGCGATTCCGAATGTTCCATGCCAGGAAAGGTCGAGGGAATCGATCAGCGCGTAGATCGGCTCATTCAGGAGGCCGACAAGCAACTTCAGCACTTCTCCCCCGCAGGTTTGTAAAGATTTCTCAGAGTTTTGGCCGTAGTCCATCGTCTTGAATATCGGTATATACTGTGTTGTCCCGAAAGGGTCGATAAACAAAACTCAACCGATTCGATGATGACAGACAACTCCAATTCGCCTGAACCCCTCGAAGCCATCGCTGTTTCGATGAAGCCCTTGGAGCGATTCGAAGAGTATCTTCAAAGCAAAAACCTGCGAAACACTGAGCAAAGGAAGTTCTTGATTGAGCAAGTCTTTAATCGGCATGAACATTTCGATGCCGATCAACTGATGGAGCAACTCCCTTCCAAAGGATCTCCCAACTACGTTTCTAGGCCGACGGTCTATCGGACGTTACGGGAGTTTGTTGACGCCGGTTTGTTGAATCGATTTGAATTGGACGGTCGAAGCGTCTATGAACACGACTATGGGTATCCGCAGCATGACCATTTGTATTGCACGAAATGTCGGAAATTGATCGAATTTACCAGCTCGGACATCGTGCAAATTCGTGAGTCCGTCGCAAAGTTGCACCGATTTCGTGCTCGGGACCATCGTTTTATTATCGAGGGCACCTGCGACGAATGTGCAAAGTTGCGTTCCAAAGGTCGTCGTCAGGATCGAGCATGAATCGGAAATGGTGGCATTTCGGACGTCGCCGTGACTTCGCAACGCAGAGAAATATGCACACTGCGAGGTAGGCCTGCCACTATTTTTCTTTTGAGATGCAGTTGGGGATTGGGGGCAAAACTCATTACGTCTAAAATTTGAGGCTATGTCAAAATGGGCGTCGATCACAACATGGGCCGCAAACCGTGGGCAAGCGTCCTTCGGCTAATCAGCCGCCACGCGTTAGCGTGCGGTTCAGCCCGACTTATGATCGATGCCTCAAAATAACTAAGTAATAGCTGCGTTTGTTTCAGCGAAAGAGAAGTAAGGGATGTCGGATCGAAAGGGAAGCGCCTTCGCTGGAGTCGGCGTTGCAATTGTTACGCCATTTACCGATGGCAAATTAGACGTCGCGAGGCTTAAGAATCAAATTGAGTTTCAGATCGCTTCCGGCACCCATTTCTTGGTTCCCGTGGGAACGACGGGAGAATCGCCAACACTGACACATGAAGAGCACGAGCGAGTCATTAGCGAAGTGATTCAACTAGCATCTGGACGATGCAAAGTCATGGCGGGAACTGGATCGAATTGCACGGCAGAAGCGCTGAGATTGACCCGTTGGGCGCAAAAAGAGGGTGCAGATGCATCCCTGCAAGTCGCTCCATACTACAACAAACCTACGCAGAAAGGCTTCTACGAGCACTTCAAAGCGATTGCTAACGAGATTGGTATACCGCATTGCGTTTACAACATTCCAGGTCGCTCGGCAAAGAACATCGAGCCTGAGACTATTGCGAAGCTATCCGAACAACCTAACATCACCATGGTCAAGGAAGCGACCGGCTCGCTCGATCAATGTTCCCAGATATTGAACATGACCAATCTGACCGTGCTCAGCGGTGACGATTCACTCACTCTGCCCATGATGAGCATCGGCGCTCAAGGGGTAATCTCGGTGGCAGCGAATATCGTTCCCAAGGATTTAATTGCGATGGTTGCCGCAGCCAGTAAGGGAGATTTTGCAACGGCATCAAAACTGCATCATAAACTGTTTCCGCTTTGTCGCGACATGCTTTCATTGGCCACAAACCCGATTCCGCTTAAGGGTGCCATGAAATTACTTGGACGCGATACGGGAGAGTTACGGTTGCCTATGACCGAATTAGAAGAATTCGAGTTCGCCAAACTGAGAACAACACTTTCGATCTACGGACTTTTATAATTTCCATGGCCGATTTGAATGTTCGGCTGTGCTTGACTGCACCAACGTACGGCCGTCGCCTATGGCTCGGAGTTAAACGACAGCACGTCACGAAACCAACTCATGAAACCACCTTACGAAACCACCAAACCATTAACGCAAGCACGATCCGAGCCATGAAGATTATTGTCCCTTTTTTCAGTCTGTTTCTTTGTTCGATTGTCCTTGCTCAGGAACCGAGCCCGCAGCGGAAAGCAAGGCCAAGACAAGATGCCGTTGGTCTTGTAGTCAACGAAAACAAGGCGACGCCCATCGATCGGATCAAAGTTGCAAAGGATTTCCGCGTCGAACTGCTTTACTCCGTGCCTGGTGAAGCGGAGGGATCGTGGGTGAACCTATGCTTGGATAACAAAGGTAGGATTATTGCAAGTGATCAATACGGCGGTCTCTTCCGTTTCGCAGCACCCCAGGCAGGACAACCCTTGGATCCACAAAAAGTTGAAAGACTGGCTGTCGAGGTTCGCGCTGTGAACGGCATGGTCTGGGCATTCGGTGCCCTCTATGTCGGAGTCAATGACTATGAGAAAAAGATCCCCTCTGGGCTTTATCGCATTTCCGACACCAATGGCGACGATCAGTTAGACAAGGTCGAAATGCTTCGTGAGATCGAAGCCAAGGGTGATCATGGCGTCCATGCAGTCGTGCCTACGCCGGATGGTAAATCACTCTATCTTGTTTGCGGAAACGGCACCAAGAAAACAGAAACCGAATCAACCTCGCCTGTACCGTCGAATTGGGGCGAAGACCATTTACTTCCTCGAATGCCTGACGGAAAGGGTTTTATGCGCGACGTGGTTGGCCCCGGTGGCATCATCTATAAGGTTTCACCAGATGGCCAAAAATTTGAAGTCTTTTCAAACGGATATCGAAACATCTTCGATGCATCTGTCAACGACGAAGGAGAATTGTTCACCTACGACGCCGACATGGAATACGATTTCAATACATCATGGTATCGACCAACTCGCGTAAACCACGTGGTAAGCGGTTCTGAATATGGTTGGCGAAATGGAGCCGGAAAGCGTCCCGAGTTTTATTCCGACAACTTGCCAGCTACGATCAACATTGGCCCTGGTTCACCAACCGGTACCACCTTTGGTTATGGGGCCAAGTTTCCGAGCAAATACCAGAAAGCGCTCTTCATCCTCGATTGGAGTTGGGGAAAGATGTGGGCAGTTCATTTGTCGCCAAACGGCTCAAGTTACTCTGCGACCAAGGAAGAATTTATCTCTGGTTCGCCGCTTCCCATGACCGACGCTATTATCAATCCCGCGGACGGAGCCATGTACTTTGCCATCGGTGGTCGTCGGGTCCAGTCCGGCCTCTATCGAGTCACTTACACTGGCAATGAACCAACCGAAACTGCCTCGAAAGGCTATCTGCCACAAGCCAATCCAGCAACTAACTTGAGTCCCGAAATTGCCAATGCAAGATCGGTTCGCAAGCAGCTCGAATTTTTCCACGGCAAGCAAAACCCGAAGGCTATCGAAATTGCTTGGCCGCATTTGGCTAGCAACGATCGGTTTATCCGATGGGCAGCTCGAATTGCAGTTGAACATCAGCCGCTTGAAAGCTGGTTACCGAAAGCTTTAAGTGAATCCAATGCCGAGACGCAGATTGAAGCAATCCTTGCTGCCGCCAGAGTTGGTGGAGTTTGCCCGTCGCTCAGGAACGAAAAATCGCCCGCAGTTGATAACGATTTGAGAACGAAACTTTTAGCAGCCATTGAAAAAATGGATTGGCTGAAACTTCCAGCCGATCGGCAGCTTACTTATGTTCGAACGCTTGAGATCCTTTTGAGTCGTTTCGGAAGACCTGACGAATCGGCGGTCAAACGATTGATTTCCAAACTGGATCCAGCCTTTCCAAGCAAGACGTTTGATTTGAACTGGTTGCTTTGCGAAACACTGGTGTATCTGCAATCACCCACGATTGCTGACAAGGCGATAGCTCTTATGGCTCGTTCTCCAAGCCAAGAAGAACAGATCGAATATGCCAGATCGCTGCGGGAACTAAGAAAAGGATGGACGACTCAAACGCGAACTGCCTATCTGGAATGGTTCTTAAAGGCAGCCAATTTTCGGGGCGGTGCAAGCTTCGACAAGTTTATCGAGTTTATTCGCAACGATGCACTGAATACATTCTCGACTGCCGAAAAAGCGGAGTTGGCAACACTGATTGAACAGAAGCCCGTACGCAAATCCGCCATTGAAAATGTGGGGGCGATATTTACTGGCCGCAAGGAAAACACCTATCCACTGGAGGAATTGGTGGCAATCGCGAGTGACGGACTAAACCATAATGGGTCATTGACAGAAGGTATACTTCGGAGAGATCTCGAAAATGGACGCAAGATGTTCGGTGCAGCCGCTTGTTTTACCTGCCATCGATTTGGCAACGCAGGTGGCATGACCGGTCCCGATTTGACAAGCGCGGGACGACGTTATTCCATCAAAGATCTACTAGAACAAATTGTGACCCCGAGCAAGGAGATTAATGAACAGTTCGTACCGATCGAAGTCGTCACCGAAGACGATGAACGCATTCGAGGAGTCGTCGTCAACCTGAACGGGGATACCATCACGCTCAATACCGATGCATCGGACCCCAACCAGCAGAGGGCGATCGATCGAAAGAAGGTAATAAGTATTGGAACGTCCAAGATCTCTCCCATGCCTCTCAATCTGCTGGCACTGATGACCAAAGACGAAATCTTGGATCTGCTCGCATACATGCTCAATGGTGGAACAGAGTCTCAATAGTTCAGTGTGGCACAACCGTGGCGACCACCGAACCACATCACACGACTTGCTTGCGCATTCTTATTGCAGCAATCATCGTAACCACAATCGCCATTGCCCATAGTACTAAGGTGTGTTGCCAAAGCGTTCCCCAATCCGTTCCTCTTAAAATGATTCCGCGTGATGCATCGATCAGCCAAGTGGTCGGAATAAAGTAAGCAATTGTTTTAAAAACATCGGGCATAGAATCCAACGGAAATACATAGCCCGACAAGAAGATGGACGGAATGATCGTCCCCATCGCCATTTGGCCAGCCGCATCGCGAGTATCCGCTTTTGTCGAAATCAACAGTCCAAACGCCAGCATGGTCAAAGTAAACGGTAGTAGCAGCGCGAAGAGCAACAAGATGTGACCGCGAATCGGAACTTGAAATACGGTGGTCATGACCAGCAAGATCAATCCAAACTCGATCGTCGTTTGCACGACGTACGGGAGCATTTTTCCTATGATGACTTCGAAGCGACGAACTGGCGTCATGTAGAACTGCTCAAGCGTTCCAGACTCTTTTTCCCGAACAATGGCGTTGGCTGATAAAATGGTGGCCATCATTTGGCACATCACGACCATCAAGCCAGGGAGAAAAAAGTATGCCGAGAGTGTATCAGGATTGAACAGAACGCGTGGCCGAGCTTCTATCGGGAGCTCGCGTCCGTTGAGAAGTTGGGCCAAGGACGATCGCAACGCCAAAGCGTTGCCAACGTTGAGCGATTCGGCTGCTACGCTTGAAACGGTTCCATCAACGAGAACTGCGAAGGGAGAAGTTTCCCCAGCTTCTATTTTCCTGGAAAAATCTTCCGGAATTACGATACCGACTTGTGCTCGCCCGGCGACGATCGAAGCGTAAGCTGCCTGCTCGGACTGGTGATGTTCGACCACTTTGAAATCACCGGAGTTCCCGAACTGTTCGATCATCCTACGGCTTTCTTGGGTATTGCAAAAATCGACGACAACGGTGCGCACGTCGCGGACGTTTGTATTGATTGCAAACCCCAGCATGAACATTTCTACAATTGGTATGAACAAAGTAAAAAATAGTGTTTGGGGATCGCGTAAAATGTGCAACATTTCTTTGTAGGCGATGTATCGAATGCGTTGCCAGGCAGCCAGGTTCATTGAACGCCTACTTTGATTGCTTGTTGGCGAGCTAGAGTAACAAAAACGTCCTCCAGGTTGGGTTCCGCAACTTGGAGGCTCAAGCCGCGTGCTTTGAGGTCTTCCAACGAAACATCATCTTGGATGAGTGCATGCACTGCTTGCCCGAAAATGGTTGCTTCGTGCACACCTGGTCGTTTCCTTAATTCTGCCAGTACTTCCGCTGCTACGCCACCTCGAATTTCCCAGCGTTGCGAGCCGACCGGTGTGATGCTTGGAAGAGCTTTAAGTTCCTTGGGGGTACCTAGAGCGAGCAATTCGGAAAGGTAAAGATAACCGACCCGGCCACACCGCTCTGCCTCGTCCATGTAATGTGTGGTTACGAACAAGGTGATACCCTCCGAAGCCAATTGAAAGAGCAGGTCCCAAAGTTCACGTCGAGCGACCGGGTCGACGCCCGCGGTTGGCTCGTCGAGAAAAACGAGACGAGGTCGATGCATCAAGGAACATACCATCGCAAGCCGTTGTTTCCATCCGCCGGAAAGCTTTCCCGCCGCTCGCGTTCGATACGATCCCAAGCCCGTTAGCTCGATCAATTCCGTCTGACGTTGTTTTGCCTGCACACGGTTGAGCCCGTAGATTCCACAGTAAAAATCCATGTTTTCCTGTACCGTTAGGTCCGAATACAACGAAAACTTTTGGGACATATAGCCGACACGTTCACGTATGAGTTCCGATTGAGTTCGAACATTTAGACCGAATACGGTCGCGTCTCCTTCACTAAAATCAAGTAGCCCACACAATGCGCGAATCAGCGTGGTTTTACCAGATCCATTCGGTCCAAGGAGACCGAATACCTCCCCGGCGTATACGTTAAAGCCTACTCGGTCGACGGCGCGGAATTTACCGAACTGAATCGAACAGCCATGCATTGCAATGACAAGTTCAGGCCCTTTCGTAGCAAGCATGGTAACCGGATCGGAAATGGTTATCGTTCCCCCCCAATTCGAATGGACGCTGCCATCCCGGACTTGAAAATTCCTGCTGCGCCTTTCACGAGGACTTTGATTCCGAAAACTTGATGGTGTCGTTCGTCTGGGCTCTGGACGTTCCGCGGTGTAAATTCACTAATGTTCGCGATGTGCGTGACTTCACCTTCGTACTGGCGATTTGAACCATCGTGCGTCACAACTACATGTTGATTGAGCTTGATCATGGCAAGCTTGGTTTCCGGCACGTAGGCCTTTACCCAGAGATCACCCTCGTACAATACTCTAATTACAGGGACATTTGGAGGAGCCATGTCGCCATGGCGAATGCCTATGACCTCTACCAGGCAGCGATCAGGTGCGACGATGGTGCATTCGGCCAGTTGTGTATCGAGTTCTCGAATCCTTGCTATGACTTCGGAAACTTGCGCCTTGGCCTGTCGTAGTTCTTCTTCCCTCGCGCCTCGCTTGATGAGTTCGTAGTCGGATCGAAACTTTGCAACCGATGCCTTGGCCTCGGAAACGTCTTCGACCCGAGAACCCTTGATCAGCATCTCCAGATGTTTGACGCTCGAACTCGATTGCGATTTAGAACGCAACATGGCAGCCTTGGCAGCGTCCATTTCCGAAAGGCTGATCGCATTGGTTCCTTGCACGGACTGAAGGCGAGAAAACTCGGCGGAAGCGCGCGCGAATTCTGCGGCCCACATTTCCGATTCGTACTTGGCCATATCGACTTCTTCGTTTCGCCAACCAGCTTGCAGCTTTTGGAGGCGAGCCTCCGACATCTCTAAGGCAGCTTTTGCCGCGTCGATCTGTTCCGGAAGGGGACCATTGCACATCATGTCCAATTTTGCTTGAACCAAGTCCAGTTGGGCATTCAGTTGAGCGCGTTTTGCCTCGAGTTCTGCAGAGTCAAGAAGCACCATGGAGTGTCCAGCCTCGACGACATCCCCTTCGTTCACCATGACCTTGAGAACCCGTCCACCGACTTTAGAGCTTAGTCGTACCTCTTGGGTTTCAACGATTCCGGGCAGGATCATGTTCGTCGAACTTGATGTCGAGCACCCTGTCGAGCACTCTGTCGAGAAAAGCGTAACAACGCAGATAAGCTTTAAATGCGGGTGAAGGTGCATACGGACGAATTGGCCTTGAGGAAAGTTGAAAGCAACACTGGACCGACGTCGGGCCTGCGTTTTTATGGCATCGGCTTAACGATCAATTCACCGTTCATCACCATCCAATGTCCTGGGAACGTGCACAGGTATGGGTATCGTCCGGGCTCTTTTGGAACTCGAAAGTAAATCGCTTCCTCGCCTTTTGGATCAACGACATCGGTATAGCAAATTACATCTTGGCTCTCGGGAACGTAGTGTCGCAGGAAAGCATCGGGATCGTTCACCAATCGATTGGCTAGATTCCCGATCTTCTCAAGTGTTCCAGGTCGGATGAGCGCCCAATTGTGCGGCACAACATCGGGGTTGCCGAAAGTAAGTTTGATTGTCTCGCCCGCTATTGCCTCGAGCGTGCGTGTCGAAAATTGCAAATTGTCACGAGACTC
Organism: Pirellula sp.; assembly: GCA_043757445.1. GTDB lineage: Bacteria > Planctomycetota > Planctomycetia > Pirellulales > Pirellulaceae > JBKCUI01. Next base: position 17,881 of record JAYVPJ010000138.1, read on the forward strand.
GATACGAACCATGCGCGCGTCAGCAATCCTTTCTCGCCATGGGTTTGGAACGCTCCGCTTTAGCCATTCCAAATCTCGAGCCATGGGATGGGCAAGCAAGACCTTGCCGGTCTTAGCTTGGTAATTCGGGATGTCAACTCGATCCTTGTCCATCGCATTGACAGTTGCAAAAAGCTCGTGAGGCTCCGTACCTTTGTCCGAAATGACTCGTAAATGAAGCTGGCTACATAGTTGTAGGTCAGGGATCTCTAGAAACAGTGTCTTGTCTTGGTCCAAAACGTGGGCCGCAGATATTGGCAGACAGTCATGGCCGATCATGGGTGAATGAACGACCGAATATTCTTTAGAGCCGTAGCCAGGTGAATAGCGGTAGTTCCAGCATTGAGCAAAATGAACGGCTGCATCCTTTGCATCCTTGGGATTTATCGGTTTCCGAAAACGAATCGCTACCCCGTTGGAATGGATATGGAATCCAATTGGCAATTGGATATCTTCGCCTGTGTACCTCAGCCGCTGAAAGCAACCTGCCTCGGGAGTATAAGATCCCCATCCGTTCATGCCCGTCAGGTAGAGGAGCCCATCGCGCGGGTTCAAATGTGCGCGGTGAACACCGGAACGGTATTCGCCCGGCAGCGGTACTGCAGCCCCCTGCCATCGCTCTCCAACTTGATCTCGCAAGATCATCATGGCCGTTCCGGCGCCATAAGACGTATGGACGAGTTGACCATTCAGAGGCCCCATCCTTGCATCATCGACCCAAACCTGGCCGCCACTGGAATTGTCCAAACCACGGGGCAAATAGACCATCGGCAGCTCTACAGACTGGCCTTCCTTGGGTCCTCGGTGACCAAAGAATGGCAACGGCGAATTCTCGAATTCAATTGAATCTCTGCCAGCCGTCTTTTTGGGAATGAGCAGGGAAATCATGGAGGTCGGTGTCCAATCACCCTCAGAATTCGGAACCGTTAGGGTCCCGTCCGGCAGTATTCCCAGCCCGTCGGGATTTCTAAAGCCCGTTGCAATGACCTTTGCCGATTTTCCGTCCTTCGAGATTTGTAAAATTCCTTGACTGCCGGAGGCAATATAAAAATTCCCAAGTCGATCTCGCTGCATGCCACAAATGAAATCATGTCCGCCCGGGGAGGACTCGTAAGCGTTTGAGAAACACTCGTACCAATCGGTTTCGAGGTCTCCGTTCAGATCATGTAGCTTCGTGATTTGGTTTCGCCCCAGCACATAGATCTTGTCTTCGAAGACGCAGACTCCTAATGCCTGATGCAAACCGCTTGCAATCCGCCGCCATCGAGCTTTCGAACTGGTCTTCGTTGCGTTCGCGACCTCAGGCTTTGGTTTCGAATCGAATGCAATCCCCTCCACCCGCCAGACATCGCCATGCATTGTCACCACGACACCAGTCCCATCGTTGAGAAAACCATGATCGCCGCACGCGATTGGAATCTTCCATGGGTTAGTCGCGGGAACGTCTATTGTATCGATCGCGAAACCACGCCCCTCGCCCAGAGTGATATTGGTTTCGATAGCGAACGGCCATTGCTTCGGACCGCCCGATAGTAGCTGCCTAAGCGGATGCTTTAGCTTCGGTGCAACAATACGTTTAAATTTGCCGCCGTTCATAGTCGGCGCGTCGATGTATTCAACGCCGTCAGCAAGGTAGCGGAACAGGATGTTGTCTTGATGAACATAGTAGCCTTGGTATTCGATCTTGGCGTTGGCCAATTCCGGAATGAGCTTTCGGATGGACTTTGCCTCGTCTGGTAAGGCCACTTCTTTGCCAACAATTCGAATGCCGTCCATGAAGCCATGTCGAACCGACGAATAACTCAAAAAACCGTCGGTCCAAAGTTTCTCGTACGTCATGGTGTCTGGGTTAAAGCAGGCGGAGAAAGCTCGACCGCCACCCATGCGAAAACATACTGCTCTTGAAATCTGTTTTTTGTCCGATTGAAAGACCCCACACTGGACCAAGCCGGATACGACAGCATTCCATTCGTTGCCCGCCCACGATGCTTCGTTTTGATTGCCCCAATGCCCGAACTCCTCGCCATCTAGGCCCGGAAACGCGGATAGCCACTCTGGCCGCTTCGTTTGCTCCGTAAAATAAGCAGCTTGTTTCGAGTAAAAATCATAAATGCGATTGCGATTGATGGGATGATTTCGCGACGGTCTTAGCTCCGGGTGAATTGGCTCTTGAATCAATGGAAAGGTCGCCGGTTCGTGGGTGTTCGCCATTCGAATCGTCGCTTCGATCGATGGCAGATCGAGGTTTTTGTTTTGTCCAAGTTCCACCAAAAAGTGTACTAAATCAGCTTGATCCGCTTGGCTAAGAGACTCGATTAACCCCGTTGGCATGAGAGACAGACCATTGGCCTGATTCTCGATCTGATCGCGATTCCATTTGGTAATTTTCTGAGTTGCCGGATCTCGCAAAGCCAAAACTGCGTCCGTGGACTCGGATTCCGAGACATAACCACTAGCAAATTCACCATCCTTGGTCGCAACCTTGACCGGTTGAAACTCAGGCGCTACCTTTCGATTCGGCCATAATAGGCTTTCTGCGATTTGGGCCGCCGTTCGTTCGTTGCAAGCGCGAGTTAATTCTGGCCCGATTCCTCCACCCGTCTCCCCGACCCGGTGGCAAGAAAAACAAGCGGACTTTGCTTGGGTATAAACCCGAAGCCCACGCGCAAAGTCCCCATGTTCGCTCGATCTCGAAACGAGCGAGTCCACGGTTTCTTGTGAAAATGGCATTTCATTCGGCGACCCTTCTTGCTGCCCTAAAGCACGCATGCAAAGCGCAAGCACGAATAGGAGTGAAAGTCCGAAGGGAGGATGGGGCGGGTTGGCAGATGTCCAATAACAATGATCTTGTGCTTGCATTCTCGAAGAATCTATAGTGGAACGGTTTCAATAAGTGAATAGTCATTTATGAAAGCTATGATTCTATCCGGTAAGAGCCCTATGTTGTACGAACAACTACTCCGCAAATGCCGATTCGTCTTATTTGTTCTCTTTGCCGCTTCGATAGTGCTGCCCTTGAAGGACGGTTGGAGTCAGGAACAATCGAAATCGTCAATGCCGGATATGAGCAACTTCTTTGATTCGGAAATCGAGCCAATTCCAGACAATGAACGCCCGGTGGAGCCCAGACTCTTTTTACCGGATACCTTAGAAAAAGTCCCCTTGCCAGCTTCGGCCAACGAGCGGCAGGAGCTCGCTTCCTGGGTGCGGTGGTTGGTCTTACGCAATCTTCCGCCAAGTTTTGAGGATAATCGAAAATGGAGTCGTGAAAAGGATGTCTTCAATGGAGTTACGTTTCGGCGAGAAGGATGGAAAATCGAAACCAAACGCAAAACGAAGACCGTCAAGCATGGCACATGGTCACGCTACTACATCGAATTCGTAGATCCAGCCAAGAATCTACAGGTCGATATTCAAAAGATTGATTACCCGAAGCCAGGAACCATTCGTGTTGTAACGCAAGTCATCGCACCGCTAAAACTCTTTGGTAGGATGAGTCAATGGCAACGCGATATACAATTGATTAGCCTCTCTGCAAATGCCGATGCGACTATCGAGTTGAACGTAGTCTCCGAAATTCAAGTCATAGTGAACCCACTGAGGATTCCTCCAGATGTCGAGTTTCGACCAGTAGTAACCGATGCAAGGGTCGCATTGAGGGACTTCGAGGTTCATAGCATCAGTCAATTGCATGGACCATTGGCTGAATTGCTCGGCAAGGGCATACGCGAGGTGTTAGACAATCGCCTCGAAGACTATCGCGAAAAGTTGGTTGTGAAAATGAACTTGGAAATTACGAAGCAAAAAGGCAAGCTTAAGCTCTCCATGCATGATTGGCTTCAGTCCTCGATCAAGAAGAATTCGGACTGACGGTAACTCGGGGTAGGTCCGGCTTTCCCTAACAGGACGCCAGCAGAGTTGGCAAACTAGTTTCATGTTTCTATTGCTAGCGTACTTCGAGAGGTGACTATTTAGAAAAAAGTAAGACTGATCCTTACTAAGTCGCTCAATAAGTTGCGTTCAACGGTCGACAATACCTCATCGGCACTTTGAAAAAAAGAAGAGGAGACAGAATGCGATTTCAAAAAACCACAGCCCTTTTAATGCTTGCGATTCTGTTTTCTCCGGGGTGCCGCACGGTTCGCGGGATCGAGCAGTGGAAATGCGACAATTGGGGAATGTGTCACTTCGGAATCAAGCCTTCAAGAACCGCATCGCACTCTATGAGAGGTACCAATCCAAGCGATGGAGCAACGAAGGGGAATCCGGGCGATTGCGGTTGCCGCTAGCAATCTCGCGATTGCTAAAGCTAAACTGGAACCCGGGATCGAAGTCGTCGCACGGCGAAAACCGATATTGCAAACAAAGCAATGCTCGAAGGTTCGGGGACAACGGATAGGTTCGACGTAAAACCGATGTCTTCAAAGGATGCTTTGGTTGTGTTGCTAACAAAAGTAGGCGTATTGAGCCAACCGGTCATCAGCTCAAACCTGAAATCCCGATTTTGCCCATCGACGATTCCGGTATTTGCAGTGCCTCCATCGACTTCATTCCAATGCGAGTCGGCTGTGTTTGTGCCTCCACCCAATTCAACTGGAACAAAAGTAGCAGTCGGCTGACTGAACTCCGTTTTATATTGGGCCAACGCATTCGCACCACTGAATTGCCCCGAACCGTCTATATAAGCTCCATTTAACGTCCAGAGTGTGCCAAAACCTAAAACGTGGCCCATCTCGTGTAAAAAAACGCTTTGCAATTGCCCACTCGTTTCGAGGACACCAAGATCGGCTGTATCAAACTGCATTTGGCCGGCTGTGGTCAAAAAATAACCACCTTGAAAAACCGCACCGGTTGGTCCAGCGGAGCCAAGAACTCCACCCGCACCGTCGATTGCGGCCCCAGATGCAGTAATCGTTGGGCCAGTGAGCGAAATACCTGGCTTGTATCCGGTAAGCGTTGATTCCCAAAATGACTTCGCAGTGGTCAAGACATTTTGTTGAGATGCCGTGAGTCCTCCGGTAACGTTTAGCGTAATGGCGATATCTGCATACGAGGTACTTGCGAAGAGCGCGAAGCCCAGCACTGCCAACAAATAGGAAAGGCGCATGTATTCACCGAAAAAACAGAAGGACTCAGCGGGATTTGATATGCCTAGCGCGTTCAAATCCTCTCTTTTAAGATCTCGATGTTAGTCTGCAAGAAAGTACCATGTTATCCCGCCGCCCCACGCAATTCAATCGAATCCACATTTGGCGAGGCTCGTTTGAGGATTTTGCAGATTATAACGCATAAACACAAACCAACCGCGTTTTTTCGAGGGGAAGTGCAGCGGTTTACTCAGCGGTATCTCGGTTCCGTTAAACCATGATCCAACGTCATCGATTTACAGGATCTCACGTTTTCGTTCGACGTAGTCCCACAGGACAAATCGATCGAGATCGTTGCCCGCGGTGAAGAAAACACGTCCCTTTGTTTTCTCAGCCATGCGATAGGCGAAACGAATATCGTCTTCTGACTGCGACCAGCTTGGGACTAGGAACATGTTGATGACGATGCCTTCCTTGGCGCAATGCATCGCTTCACGCATGGTTTCCTTTTCAGTGCGAGGATCGGGCGGATACATCAAGTACAACATCTCTCCTTCGAAATGGGCGGTTGGAAGCCCGTCGGTGATCAAGACGATTTGCTTGTTAACTGAATCTGCAGTTGCGAGGTTTTGTCTTGCTAATCGTAGACCATGCTGGATGTTGGTAAAGTGAGGAGGGATATCCTGTTCGCTGATATTCTCAGCGCTCATGTCTGCCTTGAGTCGGACGACCGGATTGTGAATCGTTACCGGTTTCGGCATCAGGTTGACGATCTCTCCCGGTCGGCACAGTTTTGCAAACGAGTACATTTCAACGAACCGCAAAAAATCGCCCGGATACTCGCTGGTGATCAAGCCCTGTAGAGCAAGTCCCATCCGTTTGACGTTCATGTACTGACCATCGTAGCGCATCGATCCGCTCATATCCATGATGACCACGGTTGCACACTTGGGACTGTTCTTGGTTTTGTGCACTTCCAAATCGTCGAACCGCAAGCGCAGAGGATATTCGCCGGGTCGCTTGAGCATCGCGTTGATCACCGACTGAGTTGTGTCCAAATTGGCGATGGAGTCGCCGAATTCATATTGCTTTGTCGTTGGCAACTCAACACTTCCGTCGCCCATGATTCGCCCCTCGTGTCGGCCAGATCGCGACGCCTTCAGCTGCGAAAAAATTCGTTCCAATAATCGGCTTTGAAATATCTTGTGGGCTTTGGGAGTCAAATGAAACGCCCCTTTTGCGTCTCGATCCAAGCCCTGCCGTTCCGCCATTTCGCGAACATAATTGTTGATCTGTTCTCGTAGTTCCTCCAATTGATTCAAATCGGCAGGCGGAGCAAATTCCGCTAGCGCTTCCATATCGATCAAACCAATTTGTGCCGTCTTGGCCGCTTCCTGCAATTGCTTGAGCAGATCATCAATTTTCTCTAGCTCTTTCTTGATCTCAAGAGCTTTCGGAATGTCCATCTTCTCGCGACCGGTGAAAGCATATTTGCTGATGAGGTCGTCGATATTGTACTTGTCACCGAGGGATTCCATGACGTGGAGTACCTGCGCCGCAAAATTTGGCGACTCTCGGTCGGACCGATACCATACTTGCTCGAGCAAGTAGATTTGTTTCGAATGCACAGCTTTATGGAAATCCCCTTTGAGTTTCGCGGGTGGATTCGCTCGCTTGGAAAGCTTTTCAAATCGTTCGTTGGCTTTCTTCTCTAGACCGTCCGATTGGTACGTTTCAAGGATCTTGCGTTTCCGTTCCTCTAACATCTTCATGAGCATGTCGATACTCGGTCCAAGCCCGCCGATTTGACTTGGGTCAATTTTGATGGCCCTCGCAAGTTCTTCTTCCGTCAATTCGCGATAATTGCCATATGCCAGCGCATGCTCGACTGCGCCGGAGACCATGTCGGGTGGTTCGGCAGTGGGACTTGGAAAATCGGTCGGATTGTACTTTTGATACGTATGGACTACGCCACCGATTGGGGACTGCCGTTGGGGCGAGGACATGATTTGCCTGTGATTTACTGATGGAATAAGTTTTCCCTGTTATTATAGCGGTCTGGCAACATTGTAGAACAGTTGACCTCAACTGTTCCGATCCTGCTTGCCAGTCCCAATCAGCTTTGAACGGCTCGAATCTGCTAATAGCAAGCGAGTTAACCGGAGGAAGAAATCCGAGCGCCGCGGGTGCATACCTTGGTCTCAATCTCGGCGGACTTTGAAGAGCCCAAGCGGTTAGCGGTGCGGCCTTGGACTTAGCCAAGCCTATTCGTTCATGCATCTATATTTTTTACTATGGCGGCCGAAGTCACATTGATACCCGTCTCCAGTTTTGAATCCAGTTACTCCCGGTGAAATAGCAGCCACCATTTATTGGCGATTCGGATTCAACCACGCGGAGGAGATTCGCGACCAAACCGGTCGTCCACATCGGCTGACAACAGGCGAACCAATCCGAGAATTATTTTAGAAGGGCGAATTTTGAGGAGCTGCTGATTCCGAACGTTTTTGCAGCCATCAGAAAGTGGGAAGATCTCCTAGGAATTCGTCGAGTATGGCACTACAATACGCGTCCTCGGCAATGAACTGGGGCGTGGTGTAATGGTAGCACAACAGACTCTGACTCTGTTTGTTAAGGTTCGAGTCCTTACGCCCCAGCTTTTTTTACGCCCGAGCTCTTTTTTCCGATCGACTGCTCGCCCGGATTATTCACAGGATCATTACTGATCAGCCGCAGGGCGTTAGCCAAAGGGCACTCGTTTTGAGCCGCAACGCGCTAGCGTGCAGGCCGGAAGTCAAGCAATCACCTGCAAATCCGGACCTCATGCTAGCGCATTGAGGCTCGAAATATACAAAGTGACTGCCATTGTGCGTTAGCCCCCGGTAATGGTCGCGAAGACTTCCGTGGGCGACCGGTCAATGGCTAATGAATAATCCGGGCTAGCGGCAGTGTCTTGTCAGCGGCAGTGTAATGCCATTTGCGAGTGCATATGCGCAAATTGCTTTGGATGAACTACAATAGTTTCTGAAGACGATGCCGATTGTTTTAGTTGGCCCTGGCCTCTATTCCATTTGCGTCGTGGCTCCAGACCCTAATTTCAGTTTCGAGTTCTCAGGAAAAATCGAATCGAACTCGTTGGAATAGAATGGAGCGCAAATACCCCGCCCCGATTTCGCTGAAATCGCCTTACGAGTCCCGCCCAATGTTATCTTTTCGAATGCCACTGTTTCCATCTCAGATTGCGATATTGCCCTTCCTATTTGGAGGGTTCGTTTCCCCGACTTTCGCGCAATTGGGCGCTCCCGAATTGCATGCCCTTCAGCAACTTGGTTGCAAAGTAGGGCAGTCACTTCAACCTATTTCCAATGCTACAGGTCAAGCTCTAGCCGGAACCGCCAGCGTACTTACCAGCCAAGGCCTTGTTCATGATAACGTTCCCTTATCCTTGGAGCCCGGTATCTATCAAGTGCGAGCGGTTGGTCCAAATGGCCTATCGAACAGCCGGAATTTTATGGTCACACTCGAGCCATGGGTTTTGGTCGTTGGCAACGAGAGCGAAGTCAACCCCGCTGCCATCGCGCCTGAAACTATTTGGCAAGACGAGTGCCCGGAACGAGGACGAAATTACTATCGAATGAAGTTCGATGAAGATCAAAAGTTGGAGCTGCAGTCATTCGCCTACTCCCTCGATTCGAGAGCACGGCTTGTTTTATCTTTGCTCACAGCAGACCACCGAACTGTTGCAACCAGCAGCGCAACCAACGATCGAGATGCTGTCTTGTCGATGCAATTAAAAGCCAATACCGAGTATACGCTTGTGGTACATGATCACTTGTTTCGAGGTGGCCCCGAATATCGCTATGCGCTCAGGCTTTCCAATCGCAATGCATCGAAGGAAAACGACATGAATATCGTGGATCGATGGCGAGTACTGGCAAAGCAGCATCGCAACGGTTTTGAAAAGAATCTTGTGACGACCAACACTTGGCATCCAAGATGTGCGATGTTGCGTTCTCCGTCAGAAGCTCCGTTGGTAGTGCACGACGAAACGTTGAATTCGGGAACAAGGTCGATGCCGGTCACATGGCCAGTCATTGTTACTGGGGAATGGAACTCGAATGAAGATGTGGACATGTTCGAATTCGAATGCGATGCAAAACAAGATGTATCTATCGAAATGGTGTCTCAACGACTCGGGGAGCTCAGCGATGGAGCGATCGTCGCATACCGAGTGGAAAATCCAGGACAGGCGAATGAAACGCTCCATCGTATAGTAGAAAATGACGATGGACCGAACGTCGGCAATACGGAAGTGCGATTCACGATCAAAGATCCAATTTTCACGTTTCAATCGCCAGAAAAAGGTACCTACCGCTTGCACGTCCGTACCGAACAAAGGCTGGATAGATTCTCCGACTTTCCAAAATACGCAATCGAGATCCGTAAACCGAATCCAGGATTTGTACTCGGTGCTCATTTTGCTACACCAACGATTGCAGTCGACCAAACCCGCATCACATGTCCGACGATTTATGCAGGCGGTTCCATAATGATTTCTATTCATGCGCTCCGCTTCGACAGCTTCAACGAGCCTATTGAATTAGGCGTCTCTGGTCTACCGGATGGTTTTCGAGGCGGTTCGGGAGTCGTGGCTCGCGATCAAAACTTAGCAACACTAAACGTTTGGAATTATGGGGCAATCGAAACTCCTGAGCGAAAAGATATCGAAACGCTCGAGATCAAAGGATCCGTCGAGATCGGTTCGCAATCGATTTCCGCCCTCGCGATGCCACTCGAAGTAACTTGGAATGCAATTGATACATTCCGTGCGCCCATTGCCAAGATTGCTCAATCGCTAATTTTAGGAAGGGGGAATTCAGTCCAGTGCCCATTAACCATCGAGCTTGGGCCGAAGGATTTGGACGCTAGATCGCCCGTCCGAATGGATGTGATCCGAGGCCAACCTCTAAAGATTCCGGTTCGCGTATCTCGCCGCTCAGGGGGCGAGGGGGTGATTACCGTTAGGCTGCATCATAGTCCTCCGAAAACGACTGCTGCGGAGATAAAGATCGAACCGAATGCCATTGAGGGTGTGCTCGACCTACAGATTCCCAAAGATGCTCCATTGGGCGAGTTTTTGCTGGGTGCGTTGTGTGAGTCAACAGTTTCCATACCTAACACCGATCCCTTGGCGAAAGAAAAGACAAAAAGTATACCCATGCAGTTGCCTAGTTCAAACGTACGCGTTCGCATCGGAGATGCACCATGAATTCAAGCTCTAAACAATTTTTTGACTCGTCAAGTCATCCAATAGCACGAAAAGGATTCGCAATATCCCACATGATGATCGCCATTTTTTTTGGGGTCTTCGTCTCATGCAATCTCATTGTCGCTCAGACTCCAATTTATTTTGAGACTGCAGTAGCCCCTATCTTGCGTAAAAATTGCACCGCCTGCCACAATGCAAAGCTCTCGGAAGGCGGACTCAATCTCGAGTCATCGGGCGATTTAGCGCGAGGCGGCGATTCGGGGACAACGTTCGATGTGGCTAACGTAGATGTCAGTCTCTTACTGACTAGACCATCCGTTGCAGGCGAAACGATCATGCCCCCCGATGGCAACAAGGTTGGTGCGGAACGTTTGACTCCAGACCAAATATCTATCCTTAAGTCTTGGATTGTTGGTGGAGCATTGACACAAGGCCCTAGCCAAAACATGTTCAACCTATCGAATCTCAGATTACCGGAGAGTGCGCGTGCAAGTTATGCAGTCGCCGTTTCTCCTGACAGTGACTTTGTTGCGTTTGGGAGAGGTGGACAACTGATCATCCACAACGCGCAACCATTGGCGGCAGCTCTGCCAGTTGCTGGCACTCTAGATACGGTTCCCTTGCAAGTGATTCCTGACGCCCATTCTGACTTTATCCACTCGATTGCAATTAGTCCTGACGGTCAACGCATCGCAACTGGCAGTACGGGTCAAGTTAAGATATGGAAACGAGTGGCGCCCTCGATCGACGCTGCGAGAACAGCGCTTGCCGCCGTGGGTATCGAACTTTCAAAGCTCCTTTGCATGTCGTCGGATGGCAGTCAGTTTGCATTGCTCGACGATAGCGTGAGCCCTTTGGACCTGTCGTCGACTCCAACGACTAGTTGTCGTATCAAGATTACCAAGAGAGACGGGAAAAACCTGTCTACACTCTCCGCTCCAGAAAGTTCGTTGGCGATTGGTGAATGGAGTCCATCAAAGAGCCGACTCTTTGCATTCGGTAATTCCAATGTCTTGTACTGCTGGGATCTTTCGGCGAATGCGGGAACTCCGCCAACCACCACTCAGTTTCCCACAGCCATTCAATCTCTGGTCGCTTTGGACGAGTCGACTTTGATGGTAACGTCCGAACGCAAAGCCGCTGTCTGGCAGTACAGTACGACAGCTTCAGCAGAATTAGTTGCAGATCATCCACTTGCCTCCGCAATCAACGCCGTCGGACCAGCGGATCTTATCAGCCTTTCAGCCGATCGCTTACTGGCCTGTTCACTAACTCAAGATGAGTCAGCAATGGGTAGCACTCTCAGGCTCTGGAACATCGCGCAGGCCAAACTCATGGGAGCCATCGAACGCGACAGAAGGGCGAATCTCGCGATGATGTACTCCGATAGCGAATTGCGTCGAACTCAAGCCGCAGTCGAACGCAGCAAAGCAATGGTCGCAGAGCAAGAAAAAGCAGTGGAAGCCGAGCTAGCGGCTGTCAAAGCCGCTCAAGAAGGACTTGCAAAGGCGACGCAAGCAATGGCGACTAAAGAGAAAGAAATGCAGACTGCCATCATTGGGATTACTGATCACGAGAGAGCATTGGCGGATACCAAGGCGGCTATCGAAGCAGCCACGCAGAAGCTGACGCAGCTTACAACCGAGGTAGAGCCAAAAAAGAAAGCCTTAGCCGAGCTCGAGAAACAAAATCTCGAAACGAAAGCCATCGTCGATAACTCAACTCAGGCATTAGCAGGCATTCAGGAAAATCAAAAAGCGGCTGAGGTCAAACTCGAGGAACGCAAACAGAATGTCGAATCGCACAATGCCATTCTTGCCTCGGTTCAAGCAAAGAATGCAATCGTAAAAATTGCGAATGAGACCGTTCGTTTTTCTGTGCAGTCCGTTGCCTTTTCGGGAGGGAAAAAGGTTGCGGCGACAAGGGTTGTCGAAAAGGCTCTGGCGAATGAGCTCGATTTCTTTTCCGTTGATACGCTAGAGCGTACCGAATCACTCTCAATAAACCTACCGGCGAAAACTCCAGCCGAACTATCGGTGATCGTACAAGACCTCCAATACCCTTGGCGACCAGAAAGTGTTTGGGATTCGCCTTCGATCGTGATCGATCGGGCCACCGCAGTGACGTTTAGCCCTGATGGCTCTATGCTTGCGATTGGGAGTGGTTTAGCTAGCCGGAGCGGGCAACTCTCGATTGTCTACGTGGCCGACGGCAAGCCACTGAAGACCTTGCCAGACTTGCATAGCGACACCATCCTGGGGCTCGCATTCTCACCTAACGGCCGGTGGCTTGCTAGCTGCGGTGCAGACAAAATGACGAAGCTATTGACTACGCCATCGTTCGAAATTGCAAAGTTGTTCGAGGGACACACGCATCACGTTTTAGCGTTGGCATGGCAAGAAGATGCGAATCGATTGGCTACCGCTAGTTCCGACATGACCGTGAAACTTTGGGATATTGAGAAGGGTGAATCCATTAGAACAATTACCGGTTTTGGTACAGAGGTAACCTCCATTGCATTTTTGGGTTCGACGCCGAATACTGTTACATCGACCATGAACAATTTAGTTCGTATGCATGATTCCAATTCAGGAAAGCAGAGCAAGCAATTTGGGCCCACAGCGGATTCCCTTTACTGCGTCGTCGCTTCGACGAACGGCAAGTATCTCATTGCAGCTGGCCAAGAAGGAATCACGAGAGTTTGGCATGCAGAAGACGGTCGGCTTGTTGCCGAATGGAAATGATGTCGTTCCTGGGAAGTTTCTTGGTGATATGGCTTCGGTGGACTTCCACCGTTTTGGTGCTAATTCCGAACAACTTCGCAATCTGCTTTGTCAAACTCCCCGCGACGACGAGGTCGGCGATTTCCCTTTCGCGATCCGTTAGCAATTTCATCTTCTCCTCGAGTCGCAAGCGTCGCGACTCCGATTCTTGCCGATGTCGTTCGATTGTTAGCATCGAGCGGACAGCGTCAATAAGCACTTCATGATGAAAGGGTTTTTCAATGACAGTTACCGCCCCCATTTTCATGGCCTTGACCGTCATCCCATGATGCAAGGAACTCTTCTCGGGCCGTCCATTGATATGTTTTCAAGTCTATTGGTACGCAGGAAACGGAAAGTTGGGTTTGGCTTGGGAATTATTGTAGAACGAGGAAGTCTATTTCGAGACGTTGGATCACCTCCAATCCGGCTGTATTTTGGTGGGCGTTTCAGCTAATCCTGCTGTGGAACTGAAAACGATTGCTTCCATTCGAACCAAACAAAAGCGTATGCAAATCATTGCGTTTGGTGATCAATGGATCTCGCAACCGACGACATTGCCAACAATTGGTTTCCATCGACACTGAATGCAACATCTCGAAACGAAATCCAGTGCGTGATCAACTATCTTGAGCGGCACGGCAAGCAAGGCCATCTAGCGTATCCACAGTTTGGCTTGCTCGGCATCCCGATTGGGAGCGGAGCGGTTGAAAGCAGCATTCGCCGCGTCATCAACTTGCGATTAAAGAGTAACGGGTCATTTTGGAAAGCATCGAATGCGGAGGCATTGTTGCAGTTGCGGAGCTTCTACGTTTGTAGAAGACTGGACGATCGACTTGCTGATAAGCGAGTATTGCTGAGTCGAAACGGCAAACTTGACTGGGCGATGACCTACCCAGATTTGGCAAAAAACGCTGACCACTCGCTTACAAACTCCGCATGACCAACGAATTCATTGATGTTAGAACACGCAAAAACCAATCGCACCTTTGGAGATCCAGCGTTCTGAAAACGAACGACGTTGCGTGAAGTTAAAAACAGTCGAATCAAAAGCGAGATACAACAAATGGAAATGAGACCGGATACGGAATTTGATCGAAGAGTCTTGCTTGTGGATGATGATCCTGCAATCCTTGCGATCTTAAGTGTGGCCCTGTCGAAGCGAGGTTATACGCCATTTTCGATCACTGATCCTGAGCTGGTGCTTCCTCGCCTCGCTCAATGCTCTACACGGATAGTGATCTTAGATATCGATATGCCACGAAAAGATGGTTTGTCGCTCCTTCGAGAGATAAAGAAATTCGATGGGAGTATCCAGGTGATTATGCTTACGGGACTCGTTTCAATGGGAACGATTCTTAGAGCAACCAAGCTAGGAGCGGAAGAATGCCTTTTCAAACCTATAAAGAATCTAGACGAAGTCGTTGACGGTGTTGACACAGCCTATTCAAAGATCCTTCGGTGGTGGGGTACCCTACGAGAATGGAGAGCTCGAAGGACGCTGGCTTCGCAGGAAACCAAGGCAAAGGCAGTTGGTGTTCCGACGATTTAATTCGTAGATTAAGTTTTGAATGTCCTCGAGTGTACTTCGGGGACGTCGTTACCAACTGCTCGCATACTCCAGGCTTGACGCCTCTGGGGTGACAATGGCTTCTAGGAACTCAATTGTTCAACACGCGAACCCGTAAGCATGTCTACAAACTGACTTTGTACTTTAATCGCACGGATCAATGTCCAAACGTGCTTCGGTTCGAACTCGCAAGGTTGAGTCGATGCTAGCTGTTCCAATTCAAATGCAACGGCAGCGTGCCGGTCATCGATCGATTGCATTCTGAGCTGAATTTCATCAAGCAAACTAGTGAACGCTTGAAGGTCTACCAAGCACTTGAGCCGAGGGTCACGGTCGCATAGCAACATGGCCAAGCAGGCAACCTGTCGATCGCTTGAATTTGGCAGTTGTTGCTGAAGTTGCTCGACTAGTTGTAAAAGATGCATTTCGTTTCCGAGTTGGCAAGTTGATCGCGAGCGACAAGCTGGTAAGCAGCGTCTGTTTTTTGGGCGAGTGTTAGTTGGTAAGTCTAGGTCATAAATCGTGTTGAATCAGAATATTTTAGTGGCCCAGAATGCTGCAAAATCGCTACAAACCTAACATGCAAACGGTTACTTTCGGAAGAGCCGATCAAACTCATCACGCCAAAGATGGTTGGGCGGCTTCAGGCGATGGCTCAGAAAACCCGCCGCCCGCTCATTTTGGAGGTCCGCTAAATAGGATTGAAACGAATTTTTTGACTGCGATGAAGAATGAAGGAGGAACGCGGTAATACTCCAGGCATCCCGGTAGTCTTTTGCGGACAAGGCCGTGTTCGAATCCATATTTTCCAATCGTTCGATATCTGGCACCTGACCGTAACGCAATTGTGACTGGACTGCGACGCGATGTGTTACGTGTTCGAGTGGGTAGTCCGATGCGGTTTCGAAGTATTCCGCCAAACCCTCGTCGAGCCATTGCTGTAGCTTGACGCCGCTCGCGTCTAAGAGTGCGTGCGTGCATTCGTGGCGGGCATCCGTTAGCCATGCAGGGCTATAGTACGTGAGTACCAAGCCAGGGCCACGGTGCCGATAATAAAGCGCGCGTCGGCTAGGGGCATTTGGTATCAGCCGCCTCACATACGCTTCTAGCGCGTCGCGACTTTCAAGTACAACGACATAAATCGAAGTTCTAACCACGGAAATGGTTAATGCTTGATTCAACTCATTCGGAAGAGAATTCAGTTTGGGGAGAAAGGGTTCTAGCTTTGCGATGGGGACCGTCGAGCGTATTTGAAATTGACCGTCATTTGCTTCGAATGGCCATCGATTGACTTGCAACGAGTTGTTGCTAGTCATTACGGAAGACGCCAAATAGACCCCAGTCTCTTGTCCGGACAGATACGTGTTTGCTTGTCCTAAGGCAATTGGTAAAAAAATGCAGATCGATAGCGCTAGATTTCGAAATCGTTTTGTCATTTTCTGACTGGGCATTGATGGGTCGGTTAGCAATTGCGAACGGTTTTGGGATGGACTACCCCCATTTGGAACCCGCCAAATCATTAACGGAAAAACTCTTTTTCCGTTAAAGGCTTGTATTCACCCATCGATTTTAGGACCGTTGCGATGCGTGTTCGGTCGTTGTTGGAAAGTGATTCTTTGTAAATAAGCTTCGCGACGATCTCCTCGGTTTTACCTTGCGGACCAGTCACGGTCAAACGACGAAGCTCTGCGGGCAGTTGTCGTTGCGAAACGAGTAGCTCATTCAATTGCATTCTGAGCAATGGCGGAGTCTGATTAAACAAAGCGTTGATTCGAACTGACCAGTTTGCAAAATCACCATAGCTTGTAGCAATCTCTGGATTTGCTGGAGTCATAGGCCGAAACTTATATCGAAGACGCTCGTTGCCAATGACCACGTAGTTGTCGATCCCCAGACTTGGTTCGCCATCACTTGAAAACGCACGACGTTGCTCGTCGGTCAACCTTGCAAGTGCGCCGTCGAGCCTGCTCTCTATTGACGGCATTTCAAGATGGACCAGCGCTTTTCTTGTTGAATCGAGAATCGTAATTCGACTGCTTTTTGGATCTATAACGGTCACGCGATGAACCTCATCCTCCAGCTCAATGTATTGCCCTGATGCAAATATCGTCTGGGTTTGCTTGACAGGCGGTTGCGATTCGTCCCTATAGATATCGATGTCGACTCGAAAGTCGTTCATTTTGGCTGGTGCTTGGCCGAATGCAATCTCAATCATGGAGATAAAGACAATGGCCACTCGAAGGGCAGCTGCGAATTTCATGATTTTCATTCCTTACGGTAGCGCGCCCAAGGAGGAAACCGCCGCATCTTTGGCGACGTCGATCGATGGGTCGTAGGGATAGAATGTCCTGGCTACGCGGAGTGCGAGCTCAGACAAATAGATCCGCTGAAACGTCGCTTCATCGAAATCCGTAATCGGAGCTCCATGCTGTGGGTAGACGAACTCAGGAAATGTCTTTTTGAACACCGGCCGGTCACCTTCGGTTACTTTATATGCAGTCACGGCTGCATTGCTGCGACCTCTGAAGAGTGTCTGCCCCTCGCGGAGCTTTAGATTTGTTACGTCGACTAAAATAACGTAGTCTGCTCGCAATCGGCTTCCGATGGCAGGAATTGATTTCTCGCCACTGGGCAGATCGTTGATGATGCGATCTACCTCTTCCGGATTTACCATCTCTACTTTTTTGACATTTCTTGCGAGCAATTCATTTACGTGCCTGGAAATGAGTATTCCCGATGCATCTGCATTGAGTCCCGCAGTCGTGCTCACTACAACCGCAACTTTTTTCTCCTTGAGATCGTCGAATTCGGATGGCGCGTCTACACCTTTGATGATGTAGATGGCGTTCGCCATCAATCCGCAGCCAGAATTGGTTGCAATTGCAAAGCAAGCCAGACAGAAAGACAAAAAAACGCATGAGTTTGCCATCGCATTTACGTACTTGGATGACATTCGTCGCGATCGCGATTCAACTTGATTACTCGCAGCCATGCAGGAATCCTTTCCATTTGCAATCTTCTGATCTAAAGAACTTGCGTCCATGCGGACTGCTTGTAACAAAAGAGTTCTTAGAACGCTAGACGGAACATCCACTCAACAACCGAAATCGCTACGGCGATCACTAGAACCGTGGTCGCGACGCTTACCGGCCAACGTCCACTCAGCGATTTGCCGTGAATAGCCATCCAGAGAAAACAAGGAAAGGCCAAGATGGTTAGGAAACATAGTATTACGCCGCCTACATTCGCGCTGATGGCGGACGATAGATTTCCATTCATCGTATGCGCCCAAGATGTTGTCATGCCGCAGCCAGGGCATCGAATACCGATGACCGTGTACATAGTGCACCCCGGCAACCCGAGCTGGGTATGTGTGCCCAGACCTGCCGGGTCCGGCTTTAGCCAAGCTGCCGTAAGTAAAAGGGCGAACAAGAAAAGACCTAGACAAAACAGCCCTGCTCTTTCGCCTTGGCTGAACCTCGCGACACCTTGGCGAGAATGGGAGGTTTGGATAGGAGCGTTTTCCATTGAGCCTAGAGATATTGACATTTCGTTAGATTTTTACAACCGCTAAAGTCCAAGTGTCTTTCTCGCCTCAAAGGAGATTAGGTATGCCATACGGAACGTATCTTTCAGCCGCTGGAGCCCACGTCCAAAACCACCGGTTAGAGGTTCTCAGCAATAATTTAGCAAACATAAACACGCCGGGCTTCAAGTCCAGTTTAGCCGTAGTGCAAGCACGTCACAACAAGGCAATTGAAGACGGCGACGTTTCTCCTCATTCCGGTACGCTGGCCGATATTGGAGGCGGAGCTAAAATCCAACCATCGCAAACAGTATTCGATACAGGACCAATCGAAACAACCGGCAACAAAACCGACTTCGCTATCCATGACGACAATAGTTTCTTCGTTGTCAAACGCGGTGAAGAGCAGTTCCTCACTCGCGCAGGTGGTTTCGTCTTCAATTCCTCGGGACAACTCACCAACACGAATGGTGACCAAGTTCTAGGAGTAGACGGTAATCCGATTCAAATTGATCCGTCGCGACGGTTCGAAGTTCAAAACAATGGAATCATCGAGCAAGACGGTCGAAACGTCACCTTGATGTTGTCGAGACCGGAATCGCTGGGTGATCTCGCTCGCGTCGGGGATAACCTCTTCCGACCACTCGCGCAAACACAACCCGTTCCCCCTAACGAACGCGCTGTCATAAGCGGCAGCCTCGAGAAGTCTGCTGTCAATCCCACCACTGCCATGATGGAACTAATTGAAGCGACTCGGGCCTATGAATCGAATCTACGACTCATCCAGCATCACGATCAAGCGTACGGCAATTTGATTGGCCGAATACTAAAGGATTAAAATTTACCTTATGAGGAAATAAAGGAATAAGTCTATGAGCGTGCAAGCACTCTACACAGCTGCCACCGGTATGGAAGCCATGCAAACAAAGCTGGACGTGATCGCTAATAATTTGGCGAACATGAACACGACCGCATTCAAACGGGATAGAGCCAATTTCGAAGATCTGCTTTATCGCAACAAAGTCTATCCCGGAATCCAAGACGCACAGCAAAACACGACTCCCGTTGGCGTGGAAGTTGGGTTCGGTACCCGGGTCCAGAGCACGCAAAAAGACTATGGCCAAGGCACCATAGAGCAAACAGGTAGAAACCTAGACATTGCGATCGAAGGGACCGGTTTCATCGAAGTTACGGATCCGGTTACCAGCAACCCACTCTACACTCGAGCTGGAAATCTTGATATCAACGCAAATGGACAACTGGTCATTGGGTCAGCACAAACCGGCCGATTGCTTAGTCCACCCGTTAGCATTCCACAGGGTTCGGAAGCGGTCGTCATTGGTACCAACGGGCAGGTGCAAGTCCGTGCTCCAGGAGCAACACAACTGACTCAGGTGGGCACAATCAACATGGCCTCCTTCATCAACCCTGATGGCTTACTCAAGGTTGGCGAAAACCTATACCAAGCGACCGACGCAAGCGGCCAGGTGCAACAAGGACCTGCGGGACAGAATGGACTTGGCATCTTGCGACAAGGTGCTTTAGAAAAGTCAAATGTCGAACCAGTTCGAGAAATGATCGACTTGATCACCACGCAGCGCGGATTTGAATTGAACTCTCAGGCCATACAAGCGAGTGACCAAATCCTACAGCAAATAGCGAATCTTCGACGATAAGAGGCAATTTGGCTATGACACATTTTCCGAGTCGCAATTCTCGAAATAGCAAATCGATTCGCGAGTGCCGGCCGTTAAAACGCCAAATGCTGTGCTGGATGGTCTTGCTCGTGCTTACGACGGATTTGCAATCTTTCGCCCAGCAACCGTCCTCTAAGAATAAACAAACGGTCTCGGTGGATCTACTATTGCTTTCACGAGCGGAATGCCCATCGAACTTGCTTTTGTTGTCGGACTTGGTCAGTGTTAAGGGTTCGGACGCACTGGTGCAGCAAGTCATCGATATGCCACTGGCACCCGCCCCAAAGCTTGGCAACGAACAGATTTGGACGCGTAACGACATCGAAAAAGCCATCTCGCTACGCGGCATTTCCAGCGACTTGATTCGGTGGCAAGGCGCGACGCAGTGTAGCGTTCGTCGAGTTGAGGGCCAAAGATCTGAATCTCGCAATCCAACTGCCTTAGGCGATAGTGATTCGACCCGGCACTTGGCAACGCAAGAAATGCCCAATCCAAAGGAAATACTGAGAGCCACTCAGTCCATAGATAAATCGCAATTTACGGCCCCATTCACGACTCCCGCGACTGTCACACAGGCAGAACGGATTGCGGTGGCAGCAATTGAAAGTTACCTCCAAACCAAGACTGCTTCGACGGGTCGTTGGGACATTCGTGTCCACATGCCAACCGAGCATGCAAAGATCATAACGCAACGGTTCAAAATCTTGGGAGTTGCAGGAGGACAACCGCCTTGGGAAGGGAAGCAGGATTTCATCTTCCTGATAAACGGTCCCGTCGGGGAGCAATCCATCACCATCCCTGCGACAGTAAAACTCCCCGAGATGGTTGTCGCCGCCAAGAAGCCGCTTTCAAAAGGGTACGTATTGCGAGAAGATGATCTTGTTTGGATTCCGATGCCACGAGGTCTAAACTATGGCCCGGAAGAATGTTTCTCTCAAACGGATTTGCTGGTCGGCCAACAGTTGCGAAGGTCAATGAGCACCCAACAAGTGATTCGATTGAATGAGGTTGGGCCAGCTGTGATCATTCATGTCGGCGACCTCATTGGGATCAGTATCGTATCAGGTGGCGTCACCGTAGAGACCAATGGACGCGCAATGGAATCAGGCGCCATCGACGACTTGATTCAAATCGAATTGCAACCACATCGAAAACGCGTTATGGCACGCGTAACCGGCGACAGAACAGCCGAAATTATTTCCAATGGCGCTGCCAATGTGGCCCCTGCGTCGCGAAGAGCTGCCAGCAATTCTATCCCGACTCTGACACGTTAAGGATACCATCCAATGTTCTCACTACGAATGCCACCGCTTCGAATGTACCACTGCTCAAAATTCACCATCATCGTATGGATGCTTTTTTGTTTCCTTGCAATAACAACCCAAGAACTATCGGCGCAAAATAGCAGTCTATTTCATCGGCCCGTAGCTCAGTTTGCGCAAGCTAGCAGTTCTGGTGCAAATAGTGAGGCGTTGCCCGCTCCGGTCCAGTCCAATGTTGCGATTCCATCGAATGGCAGCTCGAATCCACAGCCGTTTCTCAACCAAGGACCGCAACCTTTTCCGATGAATCCATACCAGGCTGGCTATCTTCCCTCCCCAATGGATAACGCAGGACAACTTGGATTGCAGACATCGTGGAATTACGTACCGCCGGTTCCAGCCCGTTCCTTGAAACTACACGACATCGTTCAAATTCGAATCGAAGAGGTGTCCACCTCACTGGCAACGGGTAATGCAACTTCTCGAAAGACCACTAGTTACGATGCGTCCATCAAGGATTGGCTTCGATTGGTCGGACTCGATACGATTAAGCCAGCGCCGCAACCCGACGGAGATCCCAGGATACAAACAAACGAGACCGAAGTGTATCGGGGTGATTCAACCGTTCGGACCAGCGAATCCTTTACGAGAAATATCGCCGCTGAGATCGTCGACATCAAACCGAATGGCCATATTGTATTGGACGCGACCAAGGATATAACGGAGAATGACAATAGTTGGAGATATTCGTTGACTGGCACTTGCCGTAGTCAAGACATTGGACCGGACAACGTCGTTTTGAGCCGCAATTTGATCCACTCAAAAATCGATAAACAAGATTTAGGACATGTCCGCGACGGATATTCGCGCGGGTGGCTCACCAAATTTCTTGCCCGCGTAAAACCCTTTTGATAGCGCGGCGTATACGTCGACCACTTTCTAGTTAAGATATGCTTCCCGTAGCATGGCCCCCTGGGCCGTGTTGCCCTCTGGCATGGCTCATGCTTTAGCATCACCATTCCTGCAGGTCGCCTAAGAATCTGGTTTCCTCGACTTATACACGACAGCGTTTCTGATGATTTACGAAGCTAACCCGCTGGCAATTGCCGTCTTTTCCATTTTGGTCCTAGGAGTCTTAGCCTTCAGCTTCTATCTCGGGGCCAAGGCCAAGTCGAGCCAAGGGTACTTTGCTGCGGGTGGCTCGATTCCTTGGTTTGTGAACGGAATCGCCTTCGCTGGCGACTACCTTTCGGCTGCATCCTTCCTAGGTATTTGCGGGATGATTGGGTTTTTCGGTTTTGATGGTTTCTTGTATTCGATTGGATACCTGGCTGGTTGGATCGTCGCGTTATTGGTCATAGCGGAACCATTAAAGCGACTTGGTCGATATACATTTGCTGATGCACTGGATAGTAAGTTTCAATCGCGTGGCATCAAGGCTGCGGCGGGATTGAGCACTTTGGTGGTAAGCTTGTTTTACTTGATCCCGCAAATGGTTGGGGCGGGTGCACTGGTCAAGCCGCTATTGGGACTTGAGTATTGGCATGGTGTCGTGATCGTTGGTGCAGTTGTCGTGTTTATCGTTGTCACTGCGGGCATGGTAAGCACGACTTATGTCCAGTTCCTCAAAGGAGGTTTGCTGGTAGTCTTCTCATTTCTCTTGACAATACTCATCCTAAATCGTGGCTTGAGCATCACTCCGGCAAGCGAATTGAGTAAGACTCAGGTCATTGAGACGAAGGATGGCAAGCGGGTTGTCAACGGTGTCGTAATTGGATTTGGTCCCGATCAAACCAACGTAAAGCCTGTAGGGAAAATCGTTGAGCTGCCAGATGGAAAAACAAGTACCGGACCGCTAGGCCCGATCGCCTTTATCAGTACGATCGCGAAGTCAAAAATTGAGATCACGACTGCGCAGAAGGGGGAGAATGGCAAGGTGACGATCGTCCCTAGGATCGTCGAGGGAAAGGAGATGCTGTCCCCAGGAAACCTCCCCGCATTCAAAGGGATACGATCCGACAGTTGGATTGCCAAGCTCGATTTCGTTTCCTTGATGTTGGCATTGTTCGCTGGCACAGCCTCGCTGCCGCATATACTCATTCGCTACTATACGGTGAAAGATCAAGCGTCCGCTAGGAAGAGCACGATTGTCGGCATTGCATCGATCGGATTCTTCTACATTTTGACGTTGTACATTGGACTGGGGGCTATGGTCAGTGGCCAGCTAGATCCAACCGATAGCAATATGGCTGCACCATTGCTCGCCAAGAGTTTTAGCAACTTGCTGTTTGCCGCGGTTTCAGCAATCGCGTTCACAACCGTGCTGGGTACCGTGAGCGGGTTGATCATCGCGGCGGGAGGTAGCGTCGCACACGATATTGTTAACGGTTTCTTCGGCTGGAAATTATCGGAACACCAAACGATTCGCGTGGCCAAGGCATCGTCGATCGTAATCGGTGTGTTGGCTATCTTATTGGGACTTAGGTTCGAAGGGATGAATGTGAGCTATCTTGTGGGCTGGGCGTTTGCGATTGCAGCCTCTGCCAATTTACCTGCGTTGCTGATGCTGTTGTTTTGGAAGGGAACCACCAGGCAAGGGATCATCGCCGGCGTATTGGTGGGACTGATCTCATCCTTGTTCTGGGTGTTTGTCTCGCCCGATATGTTCAAAAATATTTACAATATCGCGGATGGAAAAGGCGCCTGGGTACCCATGAATCAGCCAGGTATCGTTACCATCCCGCTGAGTTTTTTAGCCATCTTCGTTGCATCCAAGTTGACCCGGGTTTAGCAGCTCGAGTGCCCGAAAGCAATGAATGCAACTTGACTGTGGCCGTCGGCTGTGGCTCGGGGTAGACGGTTAAACGGGTGAACGGGGTTAAATTTTTCGGCTGATATTTGCAACGCCCTTTAATTTCCCCAGGCCACCATCGACACCAATTGTCTGTCCCGTTACCCAAGACTGCTCGGGGGATGCTAGCCATAGGATTGCTCGAGCAATGTCGTCCGGCTGGCCAAAACGACCAAGTGGATGCATAGATAACGACATTTCTGCCGCTCGTGGATTCCCCCAGATCTTCTCAGTCAATGGTGTCTGCACGAGCCCTGGTGCGACTGCGTTAACCCGAATCTTTTTGGCCGCATAGGTCATCGCTGCCGATCGAACCATGCCTTCAATACCGGCTTTGCACGTTGCGATCGCCTCGTGGTTGGATAAACCTATGGAGGCTGCAGCTGAACTCATCAATACCACGGAACCACCGCCAGCGAACATTCGAGGAACACAGGCTTTCATCAAGCCCGCGGCGGACGTCAAGTTGGCGCCAATGGTGGCGTCCCATTCAGCTCGGCTCGTCAAGTGGATTGGCCTAAGTAACACAGAACCCGCGAGATTAATTGCCGAGTTGATTCCGCCTAACAAACCTTCCGCGCTCGACACGACTCCGTCAAGTTGTGTCCAATCTGTACCATCCGCGACCGCATATCCCCATCCGTAAGCTCGCGATAACTCGTCGAGTTTGGCGGCTGAACGTCCTACCAAGAAAGCCTCCCCACCCATATCTGCAAGTTGTTTGCATACAGCTTGGCCGATGCCGCCGGATGCGCCCACGATTATGGCCCTAATGGTGTTCAGTTGTTCGTTCATCGCATTTTGACAATAGACATTTAGGTAGAGGAAGAAGCCGTCAATCGGTAATTGTAGGTGCGCGTCAAGTCAGATCCGAAAAGGCGGTTCTTTGGCACAATGCTTCGAAATTTATAAAAGATTTGAATCTGTTTGGTTGACGCGCCCGTACAGTCAGCCAACGAGTCGCGACCGTAGAAAAAGCCTTTAGATTGACTTTAGGTTCACCCATATCCCCCACGGAAGACACAAAGAATGAAGACAAAGTTTTTTAGCTTGGCGCTAGCAGCCATCACCAGTTTCGGATCATTTGCCCTCGGGGCCGATAAAGACATCGTCGATACTGCAGTCGGCGCTGGTTCGTTCAAAACTTTAGCAGCGGCACTCGGTGCCGCTGATTTGGTTGGAGCGCTCAAGGGTCCAGGTCCCTTCACGGTATTCGCACCGACGGACGAAGCATTCGCAAAGTTGCCCGCCGGCACAGTCGAGGGGTTATTGAAGCCTGAGAATAAAGCCAAGCTAGCTGCTATTCTGACCTATCATGTTGTTAGCGGGAAAATCATGGCTTCTGACGTTGTGAAAGTCAAAGGAGCCGTAACGCTCAACGGTCAACGCGTTGACGTCAAAGCTGACGGCAAGACGGTGAACATCGACGGAGCTAAGGTTGTTACTACAGATATTGCTTGCTCGAATGGCGTAATCCACGTTATCGATTCGGTGATCATGCCAGCAACGGACAGTATTCCAGTCGTTGCAGACAAAGCCGGCAAATTCAAGACGTTGTTGGCAGCAGTCAAGGCTGCAGGTTTAGTAGAGACACTTAGCGGTCCTGGACCGTTTACCGTCTTTGCACCAACCGATGAAGCCTTCGCGAAACTCCCATCCGCTACGTTAGCTGATCTTCTAAAGCCAGAAAACAAATCCAAACTCGCAGGCATTCTGACATACCACGTCGTGTCAGGCCGTGTTTACTCCGAAGCCGCCGTTGCAGCCAAGGCAGCGAAAACCGTTCAGGGCGCATCCGTGGCGATCAAGGCCAATGAAAAAGGAGCTTTCGTCAACGATGCGAAGATCATTGCGACCGATGTTGATGCTTCCAACGGCGTCATTCACATCATCGACTCGGTAATCATGCCTCCAGCTAACTAAGTTGCAGTTGATAGTTTAGTTCGAAAAACGAAAAACGATAAAGCACGAAAGCGAAATCCGCTTGCGTGCTTTTTTTTGAAAACCAGATAGATACTTGAACGCTTGCTATTTATTTACGCTTTGATTCGAAAATCTGACCGACCTGCGGACACAATTCGTAAAGCGTAAGCATCTGCACATAAGATTCCAAGCCTTACTCATCGGAAGCATCTTTATCCTAAATGCTCGACACAATGGGAGAAACAAACATGGATAGACAGGATTTCAGGATTATCGTCGATCCGACTTACACCTTGGAGAAATCGCCATGGAGAAATTACCGAGAAGATCATCGGTTGTGCGTGCGCTTCGGAGCACCAAGCCCAGGTTATTAACTATCTGAAGGCGACTGGAATCGAGGTCGGTTTACTGATCCATTTTGGCAATCCGAGGGGTCGATCATAACTCGGGCTATGCCGGACGCGATAGGCTCCGATGGATCGTAGTGGATCTTGTTAAAGATCCTCGCGCTGCCCGATCTTTAACAAGATCCATTACCCTAAAATCAAGCCCCTCAAAATCGCTAGAAAGCGGCTTGCGGCCCATGTTGTGATCGACGCCCAATCCGAGACTCGAATACAAACGATTCACACGATACAAGTGAATCGATCAGCGACTTGACAACATCCTGCACATCTTGTCTATCAATGTTCATTTGTTTTGTTCGAAAACTAATGCGTACGTGCTCATTAGCCTTACGGGAGATTTTCAGAGTTGCACTTTGCTCGATCGATTCTCTTAGCGATAAGTATCCGTTGATCATCGTTTGAAGCCAAGAGCAAGGCGTCCTGCCAATGAGATATAGCGGCGTTGGACTTACCTAATCGATTGTAAACATCGGCCATTGCGCAGTCCCACCAAGGACGAAGTCTCGTTCGATCCTCTGACGGAATGTGAGCTAGTTGTACTAATCCGAATTCGGGGCCCAAAGAAAAGGACACCGCTATTGCAAGATTGAGTCGCACCATTGGGCTAGGCTGGATCCGCTCCAGGACTTGGTATTGATCTGCAATTTTTGCCCAGTCGACTTCAACGAAGGATTGGGGACGGCAATGCTCCCAGGCGATGGCTGCCTCAACATGAAAACGGGACAATTGATCTCCTTCGGCGGAGATGGCCATCCAGTGCATTCCTTCCCGAATCCTATTCCAGTTCCATCGCGATCGGTCTTGGTCTTCGAGCATTACCATTGCACCGTAGGCGTCGATTCGAGCTTCAAATCTTGCCGAGTGCATCAGCATTAACGAAAGCAATGCAGTGCTGGAAGGGACCGAAACTCCTACGGTTCGAATGAGCATTCGAGCGAGTCGAATTGCCTCCTCGCAAAGCTCTTTTCGCAAAATGGAATGGCCGCTTGAGGATGCGTAACCCTCGTTGAACAACAAATAGATGGTTGATTGGACGGCATCCATTCTAGAACCAATGTCCGAATCCTTGAGTTCGACAATTTCCGTTCCAATCTCGCGGAGTTTCTCTTTGGTTCGAGCGATCCTCTTCTCAACGTTGGATTTGGAAATGAGCAGGGCCGATGTAACTTCGTCAGTGCTGAAACCGCTTACGGTTCTCAACGCAAATGCGATACTAGATTCCAAAGGTATGCTTGGATGACAGCATAGGAAGAGCAATCGAAGCGATTCGTCGCCAACTTCATCTTCGAAGTGAACGATTAAATTTTGTTCATCCGTTGAACCATAAGTCTTAATTGCCCCATTCGAGAGCAGCCGACTTTCGGTATTGGCACGTCGAATTGCGTCGATTGCCAAATTGCGCGATGTCCGATAGAGCCATGCGCCAGGATCATCCGGAATCCCAGAGTGACCCCATGTCTGAAGAGCTTTTGAAATGGAGCTCTGGACGACGTCTTCTGCGAGTTCGAGATTGCGAACCCCTAACGAACGTGTCAACACAGCCACCAATCGTCCGTACTCGTGGCGAAAAAAGTGTTCGACAAGCGTTCTCGAATCATTCATCCTCGGAGGACCATCAATCATTGAGCCCGATTTCTTCAAGATCACCCGGCGGTATCAGTTATATCCAGCGAACTCCCGGATTTCGATTGCTCCACCAATCTTGGCGATAGGGCAAGCTTTTGCAATCTCAACTGCCGCTTCGTAGTGATCGGCATCAACGACGGAGTATCCTCCAATGACTTCCTTCGCTTCTACGTATGGACCATTGGCTACTTCGCCGCCTGGTTTCAGAACCCGGCCAGTTGGGAGGAGTGCGTCGCCTCCATCCAAGATTTTAGAACCGAACTGCTGAAACCAATCGCCCCACATAGCCAAAAAAGCCTGCATTTCCTCTGGAGACGGCTGAGATCGAGGCTCGGCGGCATCGCGATACAACAACAAGAATTTTGCCATAATACAATTTTCCTTTTCAAAATGGAAACTATTGGAATTTGAGACTCAACGTCTCGACGGAACATAGTTACGACGAATGGCGATTCAACTTGCGGACAGCTTACCGAATAAAATTGAAAATAGAATTGACGAAACACCCCAGGCTTGTGCGGGGCTGTGCGACAAACAGCAGTTTACGAAAAATGCGTTGATGGGAGTTTTGTTCAGTTTTGCGATCTGGCCTTTCAGGTTGGTCGGGGGCCTGACCCCCACCAACCTTGTTTTGGTGTTTTAACGGCGGGCACTCGCGAAACGACCCGTTCCCCTCGTCATTGCGGGCTGTTGATTTATTGCGTTTCCAGCAATCAACATCAGCCGATGCGCGTTAGCCAGATGGCACTCACTTTGAGCCGCAACGCGCTAGCGTGCGGGCCGGAAGTCAAGTAATCACCTGCAAATCCGGCCCTCATACTAGCGCATTGAGGCTCAAAATTTACAAAGTGAGTGCCATTGGGCGCTAGCCGCGCTAGCCCACGGTTTGCGGCTTAGAACCGGACGCTAACGCGTTTCGGCTGATTTTTATCAGCATTCCGGTTGCCTGCCGGAGGCGGGTAAAGAGGGGAACGGGAGTAGGGACGCCCAATTGCAGAACGCCAAAACGCATCGGTCCTGTGCAACCCCCGAACGGATGGGCTTAGCTCAATTGTCGACAAAGCGAATCTAGAAGCTCGTCGGAGAAAACCTCGCCGCGACAGAGGAAATCGCTATCCGACATAAGTCCCTCCATCAGTTGGTGGCGACTGGAATTCCCTGACTCGTCACGGCCAATCGTATACTTTATCGCGTCACTAGCCATTTCGAATTGCATGTCCAATGCTGAAACGGGAGCAGTCTTGTTTTGAATTCCATCGATCATGGCCATCAATACTGCCGAGAGGACCAAATAAGGGTTGCACTCGGCGGGAGCGCCGCGAAACTCAATCGCTTTGTCGCGCGGATTGTTGGATGCGATGATCAATCGACAAATGGATTCAGCCACGTTGCTAGAACACAACTTCAACCACGGAACTTCTTGTATCAATGCTGCATTGGCAACAGCGATAGCAGTGATCGCATCCGCGTGCTTAGCGACACCGCCCATCGCATTCAAGCCTATTTCGCTAAGCCCGCTGTGCGAAGAGCCGACGAAGATCGATTCTCCTTGACGGGTGATCGACCATTGGCTTAGTAAACGCAAATCGTCCGTGGTCAGATTTCTGCCATGCTTGCTTGCGTTTTGTCCTAGTAAATAACGGAGCATGAGTATGTCATCACAACATTTTACCAAACTCGAAGGTCTCAAAATCATTTCGGAACTTGAAGATGTTCCGCTGAAATGTCGTTCGATATGCAAGCCAGCGTCGGCAGCTTTATCTGCGACCTCGCATCGCAAATTGAAGTCACGATCGAATGGTCCACATGCGAGGAAGGTATTGCCGCAGGTCACTATTTTAGGATTAGCTGACTCGCTTCTTTCGATTCGAAACTGACAACTTGCTCTGACGGTGAGACCATCGCCGATGCTGGACGCCTCAAGATAACGCATTGCTTGGACAGCAACATGGCGTGAGTCGAGCGGACTTTCCTCCCTCATCAATGCGTCCTGGACACTGGCTAGGAGAACCAATGTAGGCTGATGCGTAAATGGGTCGAGATAGTTGGCAATCCCTTGAGGGACAAGGATTGCATGGAAGGGCG
This sequence comes from Pirellula sp., assembly GCA_043757445.1. Lineage (GTDB taxonomy): Bacteria > Planctomycetota > Planctomycetia > Pirellulales > Pirellulaceae > JBKCUI01. The sequence continues at coordinate 47,985 of JAYVPJ010000138.1, forward strand.
AAATGTTGGATAAGGGCTCTAGAACGATATCGTGACCAAACCCTTCTTCGAAGCAGGCTTCGGTCAGTGCCGACACGGGGAAGGAGATATGTCTCCAAGCACCTAATACATCCGCAAAACGCAAGTCAAAGGCCTTGATTCCCTTTTCTCGACAGTAAGCCAACACAGCCTTGGGTTTCACCTGTCTCTACCTCGTTTCTTTGAGTTTTTGCATGAATGCGCACCCACATGGATAAACGTCACTTCACGGCTTCGATAAAGATATCATCAAAACGGGCTACACCAATGGAACCAAACAATCCGATCGAGACAATTACCTCGCGAGTGGCGGGTGGAACCTTCAAGATCTGGTCTTCCTTCTTCCATTTTCGACTCCCTTGACTGGCTGGAATGTAGTTGTATCCAATCCGATTTCGATTGCCATCGAAGTACTGAATTGCAATAGAGGGCAACTCCTCTCTTAGCTTTCCATGGATGACGTTTTCCGTCGAGATCCAGCCGCCCAATTTAATTTTCTTTACCACGGATCCATCCATCGCTAGCCCTTGCAACAACATGCTGGGGGACTTGTGGTCCATGCTTCGAAATTCGACCGCTTGTGTTCCGTTTGGCGCGTTATCGTCTTGAACCGCGACACACCCAAATGGGTAATACCAACCTGGAATTTTCGAATTGTTTATTAACGGTAACTCAAAACTACCGTTCACTAGCTTCGGATTTTTTGGATCGGGTGCAACTTCTCGCGCTTCCTCGGCAGTCCCAGTCATAGGAACAAACAACGTCGGCTGCAAAGCTTCGCGTTCCAATTTTCCGTTGACTTTACGCATCGAGAACAACATTTGCTGATACCTCTCGCCGACTGGTACGATCATCAAACCGCCTTCCTTGAGTTGTTCGACCAGCGGCTCCGGAACCTTTTCAGGTGAACAAGTTACGATGATTTTGTCAAAGGGCGCGTGCTCTGGCCAGCCTTTGAATCCGTCGCCGATCAGGCAATGCACATTCGTATAATGCATGTCTGCTAAGAATTGCTTCGTATGCTGCCCCAGGTCTTCCACAATTTCGATCGTATACACGTCCTTGACCAACGGGCTCAAGATCGCAGCTTGATAACCGCTGCCAGTGCCGATTTCAAGTACCTTGTCAGTTGGTTTTGGATCGAGCGATTGAGTCATCAAAGCGACGATGAACGGACTGCTAATCGTTTGCGATTCTCCAATTGGGATCGCGATGTCCTGATACGCCTGATGTACGTATTTTTTGGGAACAAACTCGTGACGCGGCGTAGTGCCTACCGAATTCAAAACGCGCGGATCTTTAATCCCATTTGGGACTAAGACGTTTTTGATTAATTGTTCTCTAAGGATTTCGAAATTCTCCTGCTTGTTCTGTTGTTGTGACTCAGCCCGATTGGCTCCCATCAAAAACCACATCGCAAGCAAGCAAAAAGTCCAACCTGTTTTAAAACTTTGCATAGCATCACCGAAGCCGCCCAACAACATCCGTACCACAACAAGATTAGCAGAAAGTCTTCGCTGTCTGCCACTGCGCCAACGATCTAATCCAATGGACACTTGACTAAGCTTACACGCTAGATGAGTTCGCGTGTTAGTCCATGCTAACGCGTTCCACGTAAGTGCCGTTGCGGGTGTCGACCTTGATGATATTTCCTTCTTTGATGAATCCAGGAACGTTGAACTCCGCCCCCGTTTCGACTTTCGCTGGCTTTGTCACATTAGTGGCCGTATCCCCTTTGGTCCCAGGGTCCGTTTCGGTCACCTTGAGCGTAACATGCGACGGAGGCGAAATTGTAATCGGATTTCCGTTGAACAAAACCATATCCACAGGCATGTTTTCCTTGAGATACTTCCAATTTTCGTCCACTTGTTCTGCAGTCAATTCGTACTGTTCGAAAGTATCTTTATCCATAAAAACGAATGTCCCGTTTTGACTGTAAAGGAACTGCGTTTCGAGTTCCTCAACATCAGCAGCTTCCAGTTCGTCACCACCCTTGAGTGTCCGGTCTAAGACAGTGTTGCGGACTAAGTTTTTCATTTTGCAACGGTAAAGTGCGTTGCCTTTGCCAGGCTTGAAAAAATCAACGTCCACCAGCAAGTACGGTTCACCGTCGATTTGAATCTTGAGGCCTTTACGCAGGTCGCTGGTTTTATAGGATGCCACAGCTGTTAGTTCTCTTTAACGAAGAAGAAAAGGTAATGGAGTTTCGATGGAAAAAGGAAGTTTAAACAAAAACTTGAAACCTGTCGCCTCCCTAAACGGTCGGAACGTCATTACATGATTTTTACAGTGCAGATTTTGTGCTCGACCATCCATTCAAGCCAAATTTCTTGATCCTCTGACAGTTCGATTTCAGCTACGGATTCTGCGTCGAGGGGGGAAACAAGAGTGAAAACGCCATCTTCCAGCCATTTTGCTGCATCCGATGCTCGAATCCAATATTCGTCCTTTCCTAGTTTCGGCGCACCGTCCCCTTCGGCCGGGGACATAAAATAAACGATCTCCTTCCGGAAGCGAGCCGGCATCTTTAATGGCTCGACACCGACTTTGTCGGTTGGGATAACTTGAACCATAAAAATACATTTCGGAAAGGGAGGCTTGGGAATATCGGTTTCACAACATCTGCAGATCATAACCTAGCGATAGTACGAGGCGCAAGCTACTGCATGAGCTACTGCATGCAATCTATCTAGCTTTTAGACGGGAGGCAGGAGTGGGCTTATCGTAGCTCTTAGTCCCGTGGCGCCCGTGGCCCGAGTTTCACCCGGCCCAGGGGGCCATGCTACACACACGGCCCAGGGGGCCATGTTCGATTCTAAGATCATGGCCCTGAATAATCATTTTGTCATCCTCGGTTACGTTTTTAGCGGCGCAATTGCACTATTGAGGAAATGCGACTTCAGGCCTATACTGCGACTTTCCGACATTCCCTTAATCGCCAGTCTTTTGCCGGCATGAAGCTATGAAAAGCGAACGAAAACAGACATTAGAATCCAATCTGCTTGCTGACAAAATCGAGGAGCTTGCAGTCCAACTCAAGAAGGCTTTGCCTGCAATTCTGGCTATCACGGCAGTGGTAGTTATAGGATTACTGGCGTACGGTCTTTACACTACGATGAAAGAGACGGAGTCCGCAAAGGCCTGGACAGCGCTATACTTTGCGGACACTGATACGGCTGACTTAACGGCGATTTCCAGCGATTTTAGCGGGACGACGGCGGCCCTTTGGGCAAAACAAACCGCGGCCGATGCGAACATGTCACGGGCACTGGAAAAAGTGTATCTGGATCGTGACCTGGCGGAACAATTCTACAAAGAGGCGTTGTCTGACTATCGGGCTGTAGCCGACAAAAGCAGCGATTCGTTCTTAACCGGTAGGGCCAACTTCGGCCTCGCTCAAGCGTCCGAGGGCTTGGGTGATTCCAGTCAGGCACTTTCGTTCTATCGAAAAGCAATCTCCAACAAATCGATGGGAATAGAGCTGATCGCCGAGGTAACGAAACGTATCGCTTGGATAGAAAGCAAAGCCGGCGAAGAGTTTTACACTTGGTACAAAACAAGTCGAGCATCGTCGCAGGTTCTCAATGCCAACCCATCCATGAAGTCGCCCTTGCCGAGTGCCCCAAACATCTCGTTCCCGCCTAATTCCACGGGAAATGCTACCGGAGCCGATTTAGCACCCGTACCGACTTCTCCAACCATCGAATCGTCGAAGAACAATAGTCCGATTCAACCCGCTCAGACGCCGAACGCGACCCCCGATGCGAACAAGGTTGGTTCGCCAAAAGTGGACGATGTTCCCGCAGAAAAGAAGCCGTAATCGTAAACTTCATTTCTTCTGCGTTACCGACTCGAGACAATGAAATAGGTCAATGGCCAACGCAGATTCGATAGAAGACCTTCCGCTGGATGAAACCGAACCGATCGCGGAACATTCCCCAGAGTTGGATCCGTTGGGTTCCGGTTCGGAGCTACGCGACTTTGAATTTGTAGTGACCGAAGAGTACTCTGCAAAACGCGTTGACTTGGTGCTTGCGCTGCTTCTGGATAGCTATAGCCGTGTCTTCTTGCGAAGGATCGTGATGGAAGACAAAGTCTGCGTGAATGGAAAGCCAGTCAAGCCAGCCTTCAAAGTTTTTGCTGGCCAGACCATTACCGTGAACCTCCTTCCGCCACCGCCGAAAGAAGGGCCGATTCCAGAAAATATTCCGCTGGACATCATCTTTGAGGACGATTGCTTTATCATCGTCAACAAGTTCCCAGGGATGGTTGTTCATCCTGCAAAGGGCCACTGGTCGGGTACGCTGACAGCTGCCTTAGCCTATCACTTCCAGCAACTCAGCGACGCGGGCGGCCCGACTCGCCCAGGCATCGTCCATCGGCTCGATCGTGATACGAGCGGTGTCATCGTCATCGCTAAGACGAACGAAGTCCATTTCAAATTGTGCGCGCAATTTGAGTCCCGCGAAGTCAACAAAACTTACTTAGCGATTGTTGCTGGTACCCTCGATCGAGACAGAGATCGGATCATTCAACCGATTGGCAATCATCCCTACCAACGCGATAAAATGGCGATCCGGGCAGGACATCACTCCAGTCGAGACGCGGAAACTTTCTTTGAGGTGATTAAGCGATTTCCTGGCTACGCTTTCCTGAATGTTCAACCCAAAACGGGACGAACGCACCAAATTCGATTGCACTTGGCCCATATCGGCTGCCCAGTATTGTGCGATCGATTGTACGGCGGCCATGCCTCAGTAATGCGAGGCCAATTGCAACGAAGGCAAGTACGCGGACTACCGCCATTGGATACGGATTCCGAAATCGTATTGCGACGTCACGCTCTGCACGCCGCAAAGCTTGAATTCAACCATCCCAAGTCCGGTCAACGAATGAGTTTCGAAGCACCACTACCCGCGGATTTGCAGCACACGCTCGACATTTTGGGTTCCGGCTAAAGATCAGGATACCATGGTCTCCTAGGAAGCATAGTTTTAGCAAAGTCAACAATGCTCAAGCAACAGAAACAGCCGCCAAGCGGCACGATCATTCTTAATAGTCCTGCCAACTGCAATGCCCTCTCGAGGGAAATGGTTGCTGAGTTAATCCAGGCGTTTTCGGATTTCCATCGTGAAAAATCGGTGAGAGCGATCGTATTGGCTTCCTCCGGTTCAGTATTTTGTTCAGGGATCGACCTGAAGCAGTGGGGCACGATTGCGCAGGAGAGCGAACCATACGAACAATGGCAAGAAGTTGCCTCGGAGTTACAAGAGTTAGTCGAATTGATGTTGAGATTCCCAAAACCGATCATCGCCGCTATCGACGGTTCGGTCATGGGAATGGGGATGGCATTGGCCTTGGCGAGCGATTTGGTTGTAGCCAGTCCGGCTTCGCAATTTGCTTTGCCGTCGGCAAAACATGGACTAATTTCCGGCTTGGTTGCACCACTATTGTCATTCCGTTGCGGCGCAGGAGTTGCTTCCAGGTTGCTCTTGGGTGCAGAGAGCTTTGATACCACCGAGGCGCATCGAGTTGGTATCGTGCATCAAGTGATCGCATCCGAGTTGGTTTGGGCCAAAGCCCACGAAATGTCTATTAGGATTGCGACTGGCTCTGCCGAATCGATTCAGCTCAGCAAACGCTTGCTCAACGAAATGGTCGGCGAATCGCTTTTCTCACACTTGGTTAGTGGAGCGGCGATGATGGCAACGGCATGTAGCACAGATGCTGCAAGAGAAGGGTTGCTCGCATTCTCCGAAAAACGGGCTGCCAAATTTGTTTGAGTAACTGAGCGAGCTCTGTAGTTTTGGATTTCGGCTGGATAGATCGGGCTGAGGAACGATGCGGGCTCGAAGCCACGGCTGAGTTGCCCGAAAAGGCGGGCGACGCGTTCGAGCGGATTACGGTCCAGGAGATTGTCCCGCAGGTTAGTCTGGTAGGAATAGTTTCATAGGATAGTTGACCTGCATTAGACAGAGACCTTTCGCCGGAGCGGTTAGATCGGTTTGCTTTCTCGCTCGCGACTCAAGTGCAGTTAACATCCAACGTGGGCCATATCGATCTGCCCCCACGTCCCGCAATGTGCCGACGATATTTCGCACCATGTTGTACAAAAATCCATCCGCTTCAATATCGATCCACAAATCGTGACCGTCTATCGTCTGGATCGTACAGACCTCAAGCGCATAAATGGTCCGAGTCGTCGTTATCCGAGGCGAACCCGGAGTCTCAAAACCTTTGAAATTGTGGGTTCCGACAAGGTACTTTGCCGCCTCCCGCATGGCTGAATGATCGAGCAATTTCGGAAGCCACCAATGAAAGCGGTAATTCATAACATCCGCGACTTTTGCATTGCGAATTGTGTATCGGTATCGCTTGCTGCGAGCATCTCGGATCGGGTCCAACGCAAGGACAACTTCCCGGCATTCTCGCACTACGATCTCATCGGGCAAGTAGCGATTGATCGCTAACGCCAATTTGTATGAATCATGTTTCCAATTCTGCAGCACAAACGCGGCGACCTGCCCAAGTGCATGGACCCCAGAATCGGTCCGGCCACTACCCTGCACATGAGTAGTCTCCTTGGTGGCCTTAGAGAGTGCCTCTGTCAATTGTTGCTGTATCGTGATTGCGTTAATCTGGATTTGCCATCCGCCATATTTAGTTCCATCGTACGCAATCGTTATCGCAAATTTCCGCGGCATTGTTACAAAGTTTCGAATAATTGACTATCGACTTACTTACTTGCCGACCAGGCTTCATCGACTTGCATGAACATCAGGTGCTGCCACGGGAGCCGTTCGTACTCTCTCGCTAGTTTGAAACCGTTAGCCGAGTATTCCTTTAGGATTTGTACCTTGGTCATTTTGTGTTCGGCTCGAATGAGAACAGTCGGGTCTTCGGCACGGAACTCGACGAGTGCGATCAATCCATTGGGCTTCATTGCCTTTCGCAACGCAGCCAGCATTTGAACGGGATGCGAAAACTCATGGTATACGTCAACCATCAGCACCAGGTCGACCGATCTTTCCAGCAACTTAGGGTCCCACAGTTCGCCCAATACCGTTTCAACATTCTCGAGCTTCTTTTCGACCAACCTTCTCGATAACTCCTGCAACATTTGCGGCTGAATATCAACAGCAATGACTTTTCCAGTCGGACCAACCCGCGGTGCAATTTGCAATGTATGGTAACCGTCCCCGGATCCTAAGTCGCATACAACCAAACCGTCCCGAAGATTCAGCTGATCCAACATCTCTTGGGGGTTCTCCTCTTGGATGCGTTCCGGTCGACTCAGCCAATTCATGTGCATGTAACCCATGGGTTGCGCGACACGTCGGCCCAAATACTTCGTTAGGCCTTTTGGTTCATCCACCTTCGCTTTGTTGTCTGCGCTGGGTCGCTCCTGTCCGGTCGCCAGTCTCGATTGAATCAAGGATGGGCTGACGAAAAGAATCGAAACGACCGCGAAATGAAACGATACTCTTTTTAAAAAACGTGTGACTTTCGATCTCATCATGAAACTAATCCTCGAGCGGCAATGGATGAAAAGAGGGTTGTTTGGCAGACTCAAGGTACGTTTCCAAGATCAACAAAGCCGCGACTTTATCCACCTGTTTCTTGCGTTTTTTATGTGTCAATTCAGCATCTCGAAGCAATCGGTTGGCAAGTGCAGTCGTGTACCGTTCGTCGATAAAGCGAACCGGCCGACCTGTTATATGGTATAGCCAAGAAGCGAAATCGCGTGCTTCCTCCGATTTTTGGCTTTCACGTCCGTCGCAATGGATGGGCAAACCGACTACCCAGCCGAGTATCTGGTTTTCGTTAACCAAGTCTTCGAAGTGCTTTTGATCGAGTGTAACGTTGCGACGCGTGTACGTTTCAAGTGGACTCGTCCAACTTCGACTCGGATCGCAAATAGAAACTCCAATCCGAACTGTCCCATAATCGACTCCTGCAAGTCGGCCAGATTCCGGCCAAGAAAATTGTCTAGTGTCGGGGTTACCCAATTCACGCAGCCTTCCACAATTGCCTTGTAATACTCGTTGCGAAAGAAGTATTCTCGCCAGTCGTACCGAGATTGACCAGAGCCAGTACTGCAAAGGACGGCTATTTTAGAAAGCGCTGGAGAACCATGAAAAACAAGTTAATACTTGCGACTTGCACTTTGAGCAGCATTTTCGCAGCCTTGGCCTCCATTTCGACGGGCTCGGTTTGTGCTCAGGACGGAATGGATTTCAACGAAGCCGAACGAATGATGTCGTTCAATACGATCGAACTAAAACAGCAATTGTACTTTGGGCTGAGGACATTCTTGCCTGAGCAACAAGCCTTCCTGGACGCAGTTGTGGCGCGTGTCGAAACCGGAGAACTCCCCAGATCGATGGTAAACGTCGTATTCGTATGGTCACGCAAACGAAGACCAAAAATCCCATATCCCTATTTTGAGATCGCCATGCGTCTGCTGGCTGAGAAGCGAGGCGTGATCTTGCCCTGATTTAATAAGGTGTAAGGTATGAGGCATAAACCAACTTGCGTTGTGACAACCGTTCTACCAAGGGGAAAGGGGATAATGCCGGATACAATTGATACAAACGGATAAGATTTTCGAATTGCTAAGGTTTCTAAATCCGAAATTGCCACCCCAGACCTAATAGTCAGGTAGGTTTCATGCGATGTAGAAGCGTCGCCTCGAGCGCTTCTGAAACGGCATGGATTTGCGACCTAAGTTTTCTTAGCGGTTTGAAATGGACTTAAAAATTCTCAAGAAAGCCACCGACTGCTACTGCGCGCTTCGCGATTCCGATTGGCTGAAGCGTGCCACAGAACGGTTTGATCGCATTGTTAAGTCGTTAACAACGCTGGACTCGCCCAAGAATCCGAACAAGCCGGATATAGTCGAGCTGGAGAGTCGCATTCTATTCAGTGCGAATCCGTTCTTTTCATCCGGGGCTGGTGAAGTCGCAGCTCCATTGGGTGAATTCGAGTGTCCGGTTCACATTGCGCAAGAGGATTGGGATAATCTTCTATTGGAAGCTGCGCCCAACATGCAGTCCGAGTCCTTTAGCAAGATCGTGGAGGCGATCCAATCTGCCAGAGGCATCGACTCTGGGACTCACGTGGCCGACGCTGCTAGCGTCGGTACGGATGCTAGCAGCATCCGAAACGTCGAGCACGGGTTGGATCGTCTCGAGAGCATATTCTCTGACTCGAGCGACAGAGTAGAACAGTTGTCCGCAACTGTTCCTCTCCCTGGATTCGCCCCACCAGTCCATGATGCCGTCATACATAGGGATGTGGCAGAGCCTGTTGGCACTTTGGACGCAGCGCCCGAACAGTTGGGACAACTGCTCTACCATGAAGCCCCACCGGACCATGATCCCGCCATGCATACGAATGTGGCGGAGCCTTTTGGCACTTTGGACGCAGCGCCCGAACAGTTGGGACAACTGTTCTACTCTGCTCCCCTCGCCCCTCTGGGGAGAACTGCGAGTTACGGGACTGGGGGTGAGGGGCTGCACCACGAAATCGTCTTCGTCCAAGCCGGGTTGCAAGACTCCGACTCTCTAATAGCCGACATCGAATCGCAAGCCACCGCGCTGGGAAGATCGATTTCCGTAGTTCTATTGAACAGCAGTGAGAACGGCTTCGATCAAATCGACAGCGTCCTTTCCCAATACCATGACCTAAGTGCAATCCATTTCGTTTCGCACGGCACCGACGGCATGATCCAGCTCGGCGGCTCATGGCTATCTGCCAGCAATGTCCAAGAACACCTCGTCGATCTGAAACAATGGGGCATGGCCCTAAGTGAAACCGGCGACATCCTCATTTACGGCTGCGATGTTGCATCAGGCACCGCAGGTCAATCGCTTCTCGAAACCATCGC
>JAYVPJ010000139.1:0-57217 GCA_043757445.1 Pirellula sp.
AATCGCCTATCCAAGGCTGTCTAGCAATACGCACCGACACGAGTAACACGCGGAATACGCTAGCGTTTAACCACTTGCCCGAGTTATGATCGACGCCCATCTGCTTGTGGACAAGCTGACTTACGTGTTTACGGTTTGAGGATTTTTCGGCCTAGCGTCGGATTGTAGTTCGTCCACGCATCGCGAGTCCGATCGCTTTCGACCAAAGCCAACGCAGCGTTCAGTTTAGCGTCCATTTCATCCAAATAGTGAAATGCTAACGCCTCAATGGTCATTGGGACTTTCGGGCTGCCGTGCGCAAGGTAACCGTGGTGGCTAACGATGATATGCTGCAGTCGCAATACAATCGCTCGATCGACCGCAAAGCCTGTTTCTGAAACTTCCCGGACCTTGGTATCAAGCATCTGCACCCCTTGAACCAGATGACCTAGCAGTTGCCCGGCATCGCTGTAACTTAATTCTCCCTCAAACAACAACTCTTCCAACTTGCCAATGTCATGCAACATAGCACCGGCCATCAGAATGTCCCGATCCAAAACGGTATAGTGCGACGAGACTTTGTCCGCCAATTGCATGAGGGACACAACGTGTTCTAACAAGCCGCCCGGATAAGCGTGGTGCGTCTTGATTCCGGCCGGTGCCAAACAAAAGGGCTTAGCAATCGCTGGGTCTTGATAAAAACAATCGGCGATTTTTCGAACCGTTTCGTCCGATATCGTTTTGATCAATTCACCTAATTTGCCCCATAGTTGTTCGACATCCACTCGAGTGCCCGAATCAAAGTCGATAGGGTCGAGCGTCTTTTCATCCACCAATGCGATTTGGTTAACAATTAGTTGCAAAATTCCATTGTGAAGCTGCGATGCCCCTTGGATTTGGACATAGGAGCCTTTGACGAACCGTTCCGCTAACTTCTCGTCTGCGTTCCATCGCATCCCGGAGATAACGCCGGTCCGATCTTGCAACTGCATCAAAAGATAGAGATTTCCCTGCCTGTTCGCTCTCAATTGTCGATCCGCAATTCTAAAAGCAGTGTCGATCTGCATTTGCGGCTGAATATCGCTTACAAAGATTTTGGGCATTTTAGATGGGCAGTCGAGGATGTGCACGCTGTGATCGAGTGAAAAGATTCTAAAAGATAACGTGCCCTCCGCAGAAGTCTACGTGGCATGGCTAGCTGCTGGCGCTTGTGTAGCTCTTTAAGGCTCTTTGGAAAACCCATCTACTCACAAACACCGATGCAATCGTGGCTACAAATGCAAATGCAGCCAATCCCCATTCCCATGCCTGCTGCGGCGCAAGGGGCTGTGCCAGCAATCGCGACGGGACGTTTACGACGACTAAGATTGGAACAACAAAGGTAAAGGCATACCAAAGCGGTAGCCCCCAGCCAGCTTGATAAATTTCCATGGGATAGCGAGAGAAGTTGGTAATGTAAAACCAAAAGTCATACAGGCTTTGATTTCTCCCAAGCCAAATGCTGGTCGCGGCCAAGCAAATCATCAGGCTGTAAAGCAACACTACTCCACAAACGACAAACACAAAGTACAGTATCAAAATTCCGGGGCCGATGGTCCAAGAGGGATCGGAACGGTAACTCAATTGGACCATCGCATACACCAAAATGATTAGGCCAAGAAAGAAGTTGCTTAGGGAGGACCATTCCACTTTGCGAAATGAGATTAGGAACTGCGTGTCGATCGGCTTGAGCAACGCGAAGTCGAGTCCACCCGTTCGAATCAGTTCGCTAAACTCCTGCGCATTGGGCATCAAAAACGTTTGTACGATCGAATTGATCAACCAAGTCGTAGCGAGGAACACATAGAACTCATTCTTGCCCCAGCCTGTCCCAACTCCAATCGACTTTACATGCTGAAACACGATTAGATAGAAACCAAGATTCATCAATAACCACGAGACACTGGAAACGCAGTCGAGTAAAAAGTTGCTCCGAAAAGTCATATCCCGAACGAGACTGTTCTTGGCAAAGGTGAGAAACACACCTAAGTAATTTGGCTTATTGGTTTGAGGTATCATTTGGCAAGAGTGTATATCGGGCATCTCAGACTCGCAAGTTTGAAACGCACCCTCAAGCATCTGCACAAGCCTTCAAGTATCCATTCCGAATGACCCTCCATCGATTCCTAATTCCAACACTACCGCGTCAGGGCACTATCGAGTTGCCACCAGGCGAGGCTCACCATGCTAGTCGCGTACTTCGGTGCTCGAAAGGCGACGCCATTGTGCTGTTCGACGGCTTAGGGCACGAGGCGCAGGCTATTATCCAATCGATCGACAAGAGATACGTTTTCGCAACGATTGATTCCTATGTGTTCGCTCCTCGCGACCATTCGAACCGTTTGCATTTCGCGATCGCAATGCCAAAGGGTGATCGCCAACGCAACACTATCGAGAAACTAGTGGAGTTAGGGGCTGACTCATTGAGTCCACTAGTCACAACGCGATCCGTTGCGATCGTGAATGAAGCCAATACCGATCGGCTCGAGCGCTATGTCGTGGAGGCATGCAAACAATGCGGTCGCAATCGATTGATGAGTATTCATCCCACCTCCTACGTAAACAATATCAAGGAATACGCCAAATCAATGGCCTCGGACAGCGATCCTGCAGCTATTTGGATTTTGCATCCAAAGATCGAAGGGCAAAAGACACATACCATTCATCAGGCAAATGCATTAGCGCCAAGCAATCAGAAATTGCTATTCCTGATTGGTCCTGAAGGCGGCTTTACTGAAGAAGAAGTTGTAGCAGCCGTCGCCCAAGGTGCTCGCATTCTATCGCTTGGTGACCGCATTCAACGGGTCGAAACCGCAGCTTCGACAGCGGCTGTGCTTGGGCACTGTTGGTTAGCTGAGTACTGTAACTCGGAATCAATTTAGATCATCGGCCTTCAAATTCATCAGTTGGCGCGAGTCGCGGAGCGACTCGCCCACAAGAAATCACAGTCCCTGGACGTACCTCTACGGAACCCAATTGACTTATCTTTTCCTGCCGCGGGCAGCTACGTATTCATCAAGATCGATCCGACCGTCTTTGTTGGTATCCGACTCAGTAAACTTGGTTGCGTCCTTGACTTCCTCAGGGGAAAGAAATCCATTTCCATCTTTGTCATCCTTCTTCATCTTGTCAGCAAGCCACACTCTCATTTCTGCCGCTTTGCTGTCGGCAACTGGCGCACTGCTCGGCTTCGTCGATGGAACTGTCGCGTTACTTGCGTCTGCGGCTATGCTCGTTGTCGCAGGAGGACTACCACCTGCACCGAATATGTGCCCTTTCTTTACGCCGGCCAAGCATTCCTTGGCTGTAATAAGACCATCTTCGTTGGTATCGAATCTCAAAAAGTCCTGAATGCTGTCTTGCGTCCATTTCTTGTTTAGCTCAGCCATCGAAACTTGGTTGTCGGAATTAATGTCGTTGCGAGTAAACCACTCCGGCAGACCTGCTGGTGGTGGCATTTTTCCATCCGCATCCGTCATTCGGTAACTTGCTCGTTTTTCATACGGATTCGATTTGTCCTTTTTATCATCGACGATTTCGCGATTGTCTCGATTCCGCTTGTTGTTCATCTCATCAATCTTTTTCGAAGAGTCAGGCGTGCTTCCGCTTGCAAGACGTCGCCGAGCGTAGCGGGTTGCAAGTTCTTGACGTGAAAGTTTTCCGTCGCGATTCTTGTCGTATTGCATGGGGGAATCTGACCAACGTCCTTCCTTCAACTCATTTTCATCCAGATGTTGGTCATTGTTCCTGTCATATTGCCTCATCTTATCGTCCGCGTTCTTCAGGTCACTCTCATCGACTTGCACTGTGAACTTCTCGCCACTGGCTCCGAATCCCGGAACCGGTAACTTGTCGACTTTGACAGTTGCGAAGCCTGGGACAAGTGAATTCTTTTCCAAAATAGGCTCTTCTTCCGAACTTCCAAAGCGCCCATCTGAACTAGGTCCTCCACTCCGCATTTGCTGAAAGGACTCGGTCAAGACCGACATTGGTATAGGTTTGGTTATGTCAATTTTTGGATTGCTTCGAGCCATGCGATCCAGCATGAACCTAGCTGGCCCCTGAGCTTCCTCTGGGTCAAGCATTCCGTTGCCGTTGGTGTCCATGCGAGTCAAAAAAGAGGATGGATCAAAGCCTCCGCCTCCTCCGAACCCGCCCCGGTCTCCCCCAAATCCGCCTCCACCACCACGGTCGCCACGATCTCCTCGATCTCCCCGATCACCTCCCCCTCGGTCGCCTCTCCCCCCGAACGACATGCCACCAGGCGGACCTCCACCTCCAAATCCACCGCCACCAAAGCCACCGCCTGGTGGCTGTGCCACGGCCGGACACGAAACCAGGGCCAGCGAAATCAGAGCCAGAACAAAGAAAACGGTGTGGGTAAGGATTGAGAGTTTCATTTGTTTCTAAACTTTCGCGTTTTGGCCGATCAATCCCTCGATTTTAGCCACGTGGATCAGGGTTTAGTAGTGAAAACACACGGCGAACGTTTTTGTTTCCATTTTCCGACAAATTATTGGGCACTTGGTTCAATTCACTCAGATGGGTACCATCATCCGCTATGAATCTTTCACCCATGATGAAGCAGTACGAAGAAGCCAAAGCGGCCAGCGGAGACGCAATTTTGCTGTTCCGAATGGGCGATTTCTACGAGTTATTTCACGAAGATGCCAAAACCGTCGCTCGGGTCCTGGGGCTTACCTTGACCAGCCGGGACAAAGGCGAAAATCCCATCCCAATGGCGGGTTTCCCTTACCACCAACTCGAGGGTTACTTAGCAAAACTCGTTCGCCAAGGATTTCGCGTAGCCGTCTGCGAACAAATTGAAGACCCAGCCACAGCCAAAGGACTTGTTCGTCGCGAGGTCCAAAGAATTGTAACCGCCGGTACTTTGACCGACGACGCTTTGCTCGACCCGCGGTCCGGAAACCTACTTCTAGCAATCTATCATCCCACCCCTGGTAAAGCAGGACAGGAGCGCAGCGCGTGGCTCGGGATCGCCTGGGTTGAGTTGTCCACCGGGCGTTTCGAAGCAGGTGCATATCCCGCTCACACCGTGATGGACCAAATTGCTAGACTCGAACCGGCAGAGGTCATGGTTCGAGAAGATGACTCGACTCTTTCCAAAAGTGAACTCGAACGCTGGCCAATCACTCGCCGTCCAGCCTGGCAATTCGGCATAGAGGAGGCGCAACGTGTCTTGCACGAGCACTTTGGCGTGCTCGATCTTTCGGGCATGGGCTGGGATACTCAAAGCAATCCCAAAGATGCCGCTAGTACGTTTGCAAAAGACTGCTTGGCCATCAGTGCGGCTGGCGCCGCGATGGCTTATCTTCGTGAAACACAAAAGACAGCGCTCGATCATATTCAACAACTGCAACCTGCACGCTTGGTCCGATCCTTGGAGATCGACTCGGCGACGCGGCGTTCGCTTGAGCTAACACAAACCATCCGAACCGCCTCTCGCGATGGCTCTTTGCTCGAAGTCTTAGACCGTACCATCACCTCGATGGGGGCACGTCGACTTTCGCAATGGCTCTCCTCGCCGCTGGTCTCCAAAGAGCAAATCGATTTGCGTCTAGACGCGGTCGATGAGCTCGTTCGCGACACACGCTTGCGAGCTTCGGTCCGCGAGATGCTCGATGAGGTTTACGACTTGGAACGCTTGCTGGCGCGAGTCGCGACGGGTCGTTCGAGCCCTCGCGATCTAAAGCAAGTCGGACGATCATTGGTGCAAATCCCCAAGATCAAAGCCCTCCTCGAAGAGCGTTCGTCGGCACGCTTGAGTCAGCTTCAAAAAAGAATCGATCTATGCCCGACGCTGCGAGAGCAATTGGATGTAGCCTTGCAAGATGATTGTCCATTGTTGGCTCGCGACGGAGGCTTCATTCGTCCTGGCTACGACCAGCGCCTCGATGACTTGAGGCAATTGGCGACCGGAGGTAAAGAATGGATTGCTCGCTACCAAGCCGACCAGATTACGTCGACGGGTATCACAAGTTTGAAAGTTGGCTTCACCTCCGTCTTTGGTTACTACTTAGAAATCACCAACACGCATCGCGACCGAGTCCCCATCAACTACATTCGCAAGCAAACTCTCAAAAACGCTGAGCGCTACATCACGCCCGAGCTCAAGGAATATGAAGAGAAAGTTCTGTCTGCCGATGATCAAGCGAAGTCGCTCGAGTACGAACTATTCATGGAGTTGCGAGAGGCCATCCACGCCAACACACTAGCGTTGCAGACCAATGCGAATGTTCTTGCCGAGCTCGACGTGCTGGGTTCACTAGCCGAACTTGCGGTCAAGCAACAGTATGTTCGGCCAACGATGACCGACGAGCCAATCTTAGAAATCTATGAGGGCCGACATCCGGTGCTGGATGCAACGCTTGCCAAAGGGACATTTGTGCCGAATGATGCGATGATCGGTGCGGAGCATGGCAACGTGCTCTTGATCACCGGCCCGAATATGGCCGGAAAAAGCACCTACATTCGACAATCGGCGTTGCTCCTCGTGCTGGCTCAAATAGGCAGTTTCGTACCGGCCCGAAAAGCAACGATCGGAGTCGCGGATCGATTGTTCGCGCGAGTCGGAGCCAGTGATGAACTAGCTCGCGGCCAGAGTACATTCATGGTCGAAATGGTCGAGACGGCTCGGATACTCAACACTGCCACCGAACGCTCCCTAGTCATTCTCGACGAGATCGGTCGAGGCACCAGCACGTACGACGGTTTGTCGCTCGCCTGGGCCATCGTTGAGCATCTCCACAATCACAATCGATCCAGAACCATGTTTGCCACGCACTATCATGAATTGATCGATTTGCAAAAATCGTTACCGGGTGTTCGTAACTGGAATGTAGCGGTCAAGGAATGGGATGATAATGTGATCTTCTTGCACCGAATCGTTCAAGGAGGCGCGGACAAAAGTTATGGGATCCACGTCGCTCGTTTGGCAGGTGTGCCTCGCGATGTGAACGAGCGTGCCAAAGAGATCCTGAGTCAACTCGAAGCCAGTCATTTGAATCAGTATGGGCAATCCAATATTGCGCCCGCGAAAAAGAAGTCAGGACATATCCAAATGACCCTTTTCCAATGGCAAGAAAATGCCGTCGTCGAAAAACTAAAGTCGCTCGACATTGCTGCGATGACCCCGATGGAAGCGATCCAGCAACTGGAACAACTCCAACATCAAGCCATGAAATTGTAGAACCATAGTCCTCAATAAAGTCCTCAATTGTTCCCGCTCCGCGTCTCTCCATCTGCGCTTGAGTAAACCACGGATTTCCTGCATCACGCGGATTTCGCTGTGAATCGCTTTGAATCACAACATTGATTATGAAGGCACGATGAACGCAAAACAAATCGTAGCGAGCTACTTAATATTCCAATCCGTTTGTATTTCAGCGTGGTGGGGACTGTTACTATCAGAACCACAGTCGATTGCATGGTTTCAGCCGGTTGTTTGGCCACCAGATACATTGCTTTGCTTTTGGCTTCCTGATACGGCTTTACTCGTGGCGGGATCGCTTGCGACCGCCTTTGCCATTTTGACGGGAAAGCGTTGGGCAACGGTTTCTATGTGGGCTATCGCGGCTGCGGTTTGGTATCCAACTCTTTACTGCCTCGGAGTCAGCATCATGACTGACGAGGCTTGGATCGCATCCTCTATTCGCTCGCCGGAGCATTTGTCTGGCATCTCTTCGTGCGACCGGTAGAACAGGCTGACCTCCAGTCGCGATTCGGTAAAGGCTACAAGCAGTACAAAAAATCGGTCGGCCTATGGTTCCCAAAATGGTGGTAGCATGTGGCACGGTGGTCCCCACGATGATTGCCTCGGATGGAATGACACTAGAGAATTCGCATTTAGTAGTCGCTTCTGACAATCGTCTTGTTTCCGTCCCTTTCGTAGTTAGGAAAGTATTAGACTGTTACCACATGGTTGTGAAAAATCTTCCAAGAAATTTCTTGACGCCCCCTTTCTTGGATAGTTACATTGTTCAACGCTAGCTAACGGACGTTAATATCTCCCTTTTGGAGCGACTATGAAACGCAGTTTTTTCTCGTGGCGAACTTTCTTGTCGTCTCTCGGTCGAAACGTAGTGCGGTGTCGAAACCAACCACCCAAAAATCCAAATCGGAGGCCGATTTGGGAATCGCTGGAAGCCAGACTTCTATTGGCCTCAATGCCTAACTACGCGGAGGGTGAGAGTCCGTTTACGCAAACCATTTGGTTGCACGCCGATGGGAATACCTATGACACGAATTCCAATCAAAACGGGATTGGATATGGCGGTATTGATTATGATCCGGGTGTACAGGGAAAGGCGTTCCATCTGGATGGCGTTGACGATGAAGTGCGAATCACACGCGAGTACCCAAAATACAGCGATGGGTCCGCCTATTCGTTTTGGTTCAAAAGGGACATCGGCGGTCCGATCGTCGACCGGAATCTATTAGCATTCAGAGCGAAAGGCGGGTCGGGATGGGGGCTGGTTTCTAAATCGACAGGAGCGATTGAGTTCAAGCTAGATTCGATCGAACGGACTAAGAAGCCAATTTTTACAAGCGATATTTTGGACAACGGTTGGCACTTCGTCACCTTGAGTGTTAACGATACTTTGCAGCAGATCACGGTTCAAATAGATTCAGGGACCGAGGTCATACGAAACTATCGCGGGCAGATTCCTTCGGCATCGAGTGGGTATACAACGGTAGGCGCAAGTGCTTTTGGTGCATCCTGGTTTGATGGTCGGATCGATGAACTACGTATTATCGATCTCGCCACTTGGAATTCACGTACAGGTCTGCATCAGAAGTTCTTTGTTGAGCCAATGCCTGATATCGGAAACATCCAATTAACGGGCGGAAATTTCGTGAATGCAATGAGTGTTCCGGAAAATGCGCCACCAGGAACACTCCTCGGACAAGTTCAACTTGTTACCGACGGCGGAAGGTTCTTTCTAGCCGATGATTCCGGAGGAGCATTTCAGATAGATTCAACCGGTAGCATCTATGTCAATCAAGGTTCCAATCTCGACCACGAAGCTCACCCGGAACGCTCGATTACCGTCGGGGCCAAAGGGTCTAATTCCAGGATCGGCTACAAAACATTTCCAATCCATGTTTTGGATGTCAACGAATCCATCCAGGACATCGTAATCTCCTCATCTCGAATCAATGCTTGGGCGCCAGCAAGTGCTACAGTTGCCCGGGCCAGAGCCGTAGACCCTGATGTAGGTGAAGTATTTGAATACGCTCTCTATTCTGAAAGCAACAATTCTACCAATCTAACAGTTGGAGCATTTTCGATAGATCCATTGACTGGCATCGTCTCCAAAACAACGACGCAACCGCTTACCTCCCTCAATTCAGCGTTTACCGTCCAAGCGACCGATCGGGCTGGTCACCGATTTCGGAAATCCGGGCAGATCGAGTTTGATGATTCCCTACCCAGTGTATGGCCAGAGGGCAATGCAAAGCAGTTCTGGATTAGCTCCGAGGTTGTACAAGAAGGCGAGTCCGCTCACCTTAAATTAAGGCGAGCGAAGGCGACAAACAATTTGACGGTGACCTATTCGACCGAAGACCGAACAGCAATCGGAGTGGGCCAGACGACTGTAGGTGGAGACTATCTGAATAAGCAAGGAACTATTGTGTTTACCGTCGGTGAATACGAAAAAGAAATCGAGGTCGTCACCCTCTACGATTATCAAAACGAAGACTTAGAAACGCTTTTGGTTCGCGCAACGACGCCTGAGTTTGGAACCGTTACTTCCGCCATCTCCATCAATAACGCAAAGCTACCAACACTTTTTATCAATGGTCAGGACATCCAACTTTCGGATCCAAGAATAGTTGTAGCGGAGGGTTCTACGGCCGTTGTAGAGATTTCCGAATCGACAATCGTGCATGGGCCAGTTGCCTATGGGGCACGAGCATCCTTTGAGTATTCGACCAGGAATTGGGGGGCAGACGAAAACGACTACGAAATAAAACAGGGTATCGTTACAGCCACATCGTCTGAGAGAACAAAATTTTCCGTTCTGATACCAACGACCAAAGACCTATTGAAAGAGCATGATGAGAGTTTTCTGCTTCGCATTAAGACCCCTTGGAATACATCGGAAGAGATCCCAATCACAATTTCCGACGGGACCAACGACATTCCAAAGGCACGGTTTTCACGTGCGCAGGAATTCGCAAATGAAACAGAGCAGGACTCGGAACCAACTCCAGTTTTGACCATCTACATTCCCGAAGGTGGTCTGGGTCAGCTTGGAATTCAGCTCGAGTCACCCTTTGATGTGCCCATCACAGTCTCTTACCAATCGATTTCCGGGAGTGCTACGTCCGCAGATTATCAACCCGTTCAAAGCAGTCTTACGTTCCTGCCGGGTGAATTATGGAAGCCAATCACGATTCAAACCCGCAGCGACTATTACAACGAGACCGACGAGGTCTTCTTTATGTCCTTGAGCACTCCTTGGCATCAAGTATCCGAATCGATCGTTTGGATTCGAGATGAAAAGCTCCCAGAACTTCAAGTGTCTGACGTGTCTGTTCTTGGCGGCAACATGGCCGCGTTTACGGTATCACTTTCATCAGCCATCCAGTCGGCCGCGATAGCAAGTTATTCCATTCGATCGGGTGTGTATCGCGAAAATGTAAGCAGGTCTGACCAGTACGGTATTGTCACTTTCCAACCAGGCGAGACTCAAAAAACGGTACTCGTCTCGACAGCTACCTGGATTCCGCCTGAAAATAACGCGACTCCAACACTCCCTAAAATCTCAGATTTTTTCTTAGACGTTTCTGTCCCTTGGGCACGGGATATTGGACGGGCTCTCGTAACCTATCCTGAAGGTTATCCCCTCAGCGGTCTAGGTTTGGTGGATGCAAACGACATGTCGGTCATTTACGATCTAGCAGAACTATATGGAGGCACCCCGACTTCTGGCTATTTCCCAAACTACTTCGCAGCATCGCTATCCAATAGAGCGTACGAATCCGCAAGTGTTGTCCAGTCACCGACACATGGGCGGGTCGAAGTCTACGCCGATGGTGCGTTCAAATACCGTCCATTCGAGGGATTCACTGGCCTAGATTCTTTTGGATTCATGTTGAGCAATGGCACAAGCTCCGATACTGCACGCGTCAACATTCAAGTGGTAAACAATTCGCACAGCGATTTAGATCGCTTTATGTTGTCCGGTGGAGGGCAAAATGAAATCTTGCCCACAGTCTCTTCCAACGATGTTGTTGTCGGACTAAAAGGGATTACGTTCGGCGACATCGCTCCGACAAATAGGTTCACCATTAAGTTGCCCACCACATCGGACTATGTCGACCAAGTCTGCCGCCCGATGAATGATTCTTACTACTACTTTGGGGACTCCAATAGCAGTTATTCCGGAAAGTACTTCGCAAACTACGACTCGGAGAGCCCATCCTACTTGTACGTGTACTGCGACCGGCACCGTATGTTTGATAGCCTGTCCGACGATTACGACAGCAGTCAAATAAGAGACCGATTGGATTTGACGGTATTTCCGAGTGGCAGGGTGCAGTTGAATGCTCCCTTTACCTATGGAACCTCGCCGCTTCTGTCGATTCCTTACGAAGCCAAGCTCTTGAACGGGTTCGAAAATTCCATTGCGTCAAACAAGTTGCATTCGGAGGTTCAAGTTCAGTTTGCGACGTTCGCTGCCCCTCCACTTGCTCGGAGCGATCAATTCGGTGGTGTTAGTACACCTGTTTATGCAAACACGACTCGTAACATGGTTGGAAATGTTTTTGAAAACGATTCTGAGATCGTACGCGACAATGCGGGTGTCGTACGCGATCTAGCTGGGCGAGCGATTTATGCAACCTCAGCCAGCGATTGGGAAAGCAGGCGCCTGTTGCAAATAGTCAGCATCCCCGCCGGGTTTCCGAAACATGGTCGTTCCGTTCAAGGCGGTTACTACTCGATTCAGCCCGATGGCGATGTTCTTTATACGCCGCCCGTCGGTTTCGTTGGTGTCGACTACATGACTTATGCAATCAAGGCTGATGATGGTGAAATGGGGATAGTCAGCGATTCGTTCGTTGCCAATGTCAATGCGGGAGACGCTTTTATCGGTGGACGTATCGCCGTCCTCGTCGATAGTATTCCAGTGTCGCATTCAGACACCAAGAGTTCCGATGTACAACCGTACTCTATTTGGACACATACTCCGTCGGGCGTGGACACCTATTCAGGTACAGATCAAGGGATCTATGTATGGAATGATCATAACCAGGCATCGATAGATCTCGAGATCGATGGGCTTAGTCTTTTAGGAAACGACGTGGGTGGGGCTGGACCGCTGGAGGCCTTCGTTTTCTATGCCAAAGGAAATCCAAATAACCTAACTTATGAAAAGGGGATGATTGGCCCTGTTGTTGCGCATGGTGTGAAAGGATTGGAGTTCAAGGTACCGGTTGGATATGTTGGGGACCTGACACTTTACTACCACTTGCGAGAGGATGATTCGGAATTGCTGACGGGCTCCTCGGTGTCGCTATCGATTCATGGCTCTCGCTATGTATTGCCGAATCTAGGCCCCACCTTCATTTCTGCTCCCATTCAAATTGGCTTTCCATCCGAGCCCTATCGCTACCAGGCGTTAGCAGTTGACCCCGAGGGTCAAGCGATAACCTATGCCTTAACTAGCAATGAACCGGGCTTGTCCATAGTTTCGAACACAGGCCTTGTTCGATGGGACATTCCCGAAGGCAAGCGAGGTGAGACGTTTGTCTCAATCCTGGCAACGGACCAGAGCGCCAAAACCGCTACGCAAGAGTATTGGATTCGAGTCGCAGCAGCCAACCAACCCCCTATATTCACAACAAATCCGCTCGTGATTGCCGAAGTTGGAACTCAATATTCGTATGCTTTTGCTGCCAAGGATCCCGATGGCGACCAACTTCATTTTGTTCTACGGGCGCCATTAGAATGGGAAATTGTTGACAACGGAAATGGCACAGGCACTTTAACACATAGCTTCCAAAATGCCGATTCGCTCGGCCCCATCATGGTCTATCTCGATGCAGCGGACATCCATGGAGCCATGGCGACACAGGCCTTTGAGGTTCGTGTCATCGATCGCGAAAATCATGCCCCGATATTTACAAGTACCCCAAAGATTCGGTTTGAATTGGCGGGGCGAGATTTGGCTCCACTTGGAGACGTCAAAGTTGTTCAGCCAGCCGCCCAAGCCAATCGGCAACGGCTTTGGTTCAACCTAGCGAAAGGAGAAAAGGTCAACGCAACGGTCCAGTTCTCCGTTCTGGCTGCACCCCCGAAAGTGGACGTGATGCTGTTGCTCGACGATACAGAGAGCTTCGAGGGACCAAACTCGTTACTGAGCTCCAGATTTCTAGAAATTGCGAACAGACTAAAAGCGAATTACCCGAACACCGATTTCGGCTTCGGTGTGTCCCGATTCGAGGACTTCAAAACTCCCTACAGCCAAGACACCCTGGAGTCTCGACCGTTTATCCTCAATCAACCCATCCTCGACCAATCCTATCCACGTTTTCAAGAAGTGATGGAGTCTGCACTTCAAAGAGCCAACCAGGGACATGGCGGTCTAACGTCAGAAGAGTCTCTCGTCGAGGCCCTCTATCAACTGGCATCGGGAATAGGCTTTGACGGAACGACCAACGGCACCACGCTCGACGATGGCTCAGCCGGTAGTCTGCAATCCCAAATCGGTGGAATGTCCGACGATGATGTCCCGCGTTCGCAGTTTGGCGTGAACAGTAAAAATAACTTCGTTGTCGATACTGCATCGAAGCTGGGCTATCGAGTGGTAAAGATTAGCGATCAACCTCTGCTTCCTTTGAATCAAACGGTCATTGGGAATCTAGACAACTCGCTCAAAGCGACCATCTATCGAGTGAATGCGAAAAAAGGAGACGTGTTCTCACTATTGGTCTCGGATTGGCAAGCAGTCGATGCCCAATCCGATATCCATCTCTATCTGCCCAACGGTCAGCGGCTTCAGCCTAAATCCACAGTCGGAGGCACTCGTCAATTTGCAATTCCAGAAACAGGCCAATACGCACTGGTCATCGATCGCGAACCATCGAATAGTCCTCGGTCAAACATCCCTCCTACCGAAGTGGAATACAACGAAGCAAAAGAAGTCGGCGCTGACTTTCCTTTCCGTTTCACAGCGACCTTAACGGCCGGAAATGCAATTTCGCTCAACGCAGCAATACCGATTGAACTAAATGAAATCATTTCTGTCGGGCCTCTTGCCTTGGGCGTACCACAAGAGTTCTCCTTTGAATTGGAATCTACAAAATTGCTTTTGCTCAAGTCCATCCAAGGCGGAGGAAATTGGACCTTGCAATCAGAGACAGGCAACCCTCTCCGTTGGGGACATACCAATGGCCTACAAGTTTTACATGCAACTCAGTTCAAGACCTCGGGGAACTTGGCGGGGAGCGTTGAGGACAATTCTCAACCCGGGCAAGGAGGACTTCCGGCCGGACGGTACCGGCTTTCTGTTTCACTTGATCAAGCGAGCGACGTACCGATTCAGTTTCAAATCATTGACTCGCAATTGAATTCACTTACGCTCAAACTAGGCGAGGATGTCCAGGGGCGAATGGACGTAGATCATCAAACGGCTTTCATTCGCTTCGTGGGAAAGACGGGACAAGAAGTCACTTTTGAATCGGTTGATTCACCCAGTCCGTTCGCGGCCGGCTCACTCATTACACCGGCCGGGTCGGAGATTGCATTCCGGGGGCGCGCCTACCCGCTCTTCCAAAAATCCGATCCCATTCGACTACCCCTCGACGGCGAATACCTCATCATGGTCTCGGCGTCAAGTTTCTCTGGCCCCATTGTTCCATTCACCTTTAAGTTACGGAGCAAAATTGAAAAGGAATTAGTTCGCCCTCAATTCGATGTGAGCACAGCGAGATGGAACACGATTGAAAACCTCTCTGTCACCGACCTCCAATCCCAGAGGATACATGTCGGTGTTGTCGCAGGAGACCAAGTCTATTTCGATGGGTTGAATGCAAATGCTCGTGTCCGTGTGGATTACTTCGACGCCAATGGAACCAATTTGTTTTCTTTAAAAAACTCCGAACTCAATCGGATGTTGCCGGTTGCTACTTATTCGAGTGATCAGTATTTCATTTTGGAACCGATCGATTTGATTGCGAGTGTACCGCGCAATCGAGTCGGCGGAGGAGGCTTCCGTGTGGGTGCTCTGCCGATAGTCATTACGGCAACCGACAACGGTTCTGTCTACCGCGTTGATCTCGGTCAGGATGGCTGCGCAGTACTCGATGTCCATGGAGTTGGTACAACCGTCGTAGATATCCGGAACATGGTCGGCGAGTCCTTTCAAGAAATCGCTTCAAGTGGTTGCATTGTGCATGTTGCCAAATACGACGCTGTGCATGGGCACCCGCACGTTCCAAATAGCCATGCCGCTTCCGTCCAGGATGCCGTTTCGGCGCTGGTCGATATTGGGGCACTGGTCGTTGGAATCGGTACCGGCCCCAACAAGATTTTAGGAAATCCGAGAACCCCAGGTTCGCTTCTTTCTGAATTGGCCAGATTGACCGGGGCTCTCAACAGTTCAGGCCAATCGGTAATCAACGGCACCGTTGCACCTAACGATCCGCTCTATGTTCAACTCGATCAAGCCGATCCGGAAAAACTAAAAGCTACTATTTTGGAAGCAATTGATGCAACTCTGAGTTACACCGGTTTTGACGTTGATGTATTGATCCGTGACAACTCAGGTGTTTCCAAGATTGCTTCACCTGACAGATTTTCAATCCATACGGACGAGTCAAAGACTGTCGCCTTGGAATGGATCGGAGATGGTGGATCTCACGAGTTCTACCTGGAATTCTTGCGCCACGGCACGAACATCATCCTGGGACGACTGCCAATCGGGATCAACTATTCTTACTCCTACGACGCGGATGCAATCGACCCGGATGGCGATGCGATTGCTTATTCGATTGTCGGCGATAGCCATGGCGCAACCATCGATTCAGTCACGGGTGTCGTCTATTGGCTGCCGGAAGCTGCTGGGAAATACACATTTACGGTTCGAGCCGACGATGGCCGAGGAGGGCTTACAACGCAACAATGGGAGGTGGATGCAGATCCTCTCAATGCCAGTAACCACGCACCGATCGTGAATCCAATCGCAAATCAAAATGCCTTTGCTGGCCGCCCGTTCGAATTGCAAGTGATTGCCGCCGACCCCGACTCGGATGTACTTTCCTTCGGTTTGATTGCCGGTACCGCCACCGATTCGATTCCGCAGGGAATGACCATTCAAGAGCGCACGGGACTGATTCAATGGACGCCCACGATTTACCAATTGGGCTGTCCTTGGAACGTGATTGTCGCGGTCAACGACGGAAGAGGAGGAGTAACGCAGCGTTCATTTCAAATCATTGCGACCGCCGAACAAGGCCTTCAAAACCATAGACCTGTGATTACAAGCACTCCGGATTCGGTGGCCGTAGTTGGGCAACGATACAGTTACGAGATCATTGCGAGCGATGCCGATGGAGATCCGATCCAAACCAAGTTGACCACTGGACCAACTGGCATGACGCTCAACGCTGCCACGCGAACGCTCGTCTGGATTCCATCGGCCAACGATGTCGGCCAGAAAAACGTCAATATCCAAGTTTCGGACGGTCAGGGAGGTACGACCTACCAAAGTTTTAGTTTAAATGTTGTAGCTCCGAACCAACCACCTGAGTTCATTGATGTCGAACCTCTTGTGATCGAGGTCTCGCAGGAATGGAACTTTCTCCCCGACGTGATCGACCACAACGGGGATGTCATCGTTTTCAGCAAGGTCTCCGGGCCGTCTGAACTTACGGTGAGTATCAATGGTCTCGTTACCTGGACTCCGACGGCTCTCGGCAGTTTCCGTTTCGCTATGCAAGCCGACGATCGACGTGGCGGTAAGACGATCCAGTCATTTAGCATCGACGTACTTTCGAATGTCTCAGCGCCACCTGTCATAGTCAGTTCCCCGAGAGGCCCAGCCATCATTGGAGACGTGTGGAAGTACGAAATCTTAGCAACAGATCTTGATAACGATCCATTGCAATACCAACTAATCGATCCACCCACGGGAATGAAGATCGGTACAAGCACCAATGGTAAACCAGAAGTCCAATGGATACCGGCATCCCTGTCAGGTAACTATCCCGTTCAAATCTGGGTGACGGACGACACGCAGGCCAAACATGGTGCGAGCCAAAAGTTTACCTTGCCGGTTACGCAACGGAACCAGCTGCCAGTCATCCGCTCTATTCCATTCGATGCAATGGTGGGAGTAACTTGGAGCTATGCATTCAATGCTATCGATCCCGATGGCGACTCGTTGTCGTACGAGCTTCTTGTTCAACAACCAGGAATGACAATCGATTCCAAGGGGGTCCTCCGTTGGACGCCGACGTTGGTCGATCAAGTTCGCTTCGGATCCACCAGAATGACGGATCCGGTTGTCAAAATCCGAGTAACAGACGGCCACGGCGGCGAAGCGATAGAGCAAGTGTTCACCAAAGTGAACCCGTCCATCAATGACGGTGAGCATCCCTTTGTGGCCAATAACTCTACCGGCCCAATTTATTTGAATGATGTTTGGACTCATCAATTGGTTGGAATTGATCCAGACGGAAATTCCGGCAAAATCATTTTTAACTACGTGAATCTCCGAAAGAACGGAGCTCCGGTATCGGATGGAGGTGCGATCCAAGTTTCTTCGACCGGTCTAATTTCGGTCAATGCGACAGCCATAGCAAATCTTTCTCTGGATGACCCAAGTTACGAAATTGTAGTAAAACTTACCGATGATGAAGGCTCGGTTCGCGAATACAAAATGCAGGCTCGATTCCGAACAAAGAACGACTGGCCCACGTTTACCAATGCTCCTACAGGTGAGTTGCTCGCCGGACAAGCGTGGTCGTTCGTCTCGACTGCACAAGATCCCGACGGTCACCCAATAACGTTTTCGAAATCGGCAGATTCCGTTGGTACAGTGACTTATAGCGGAACCGTCGCTTTCGTACCGCCATCAAGTGCATCCAGTAACGCTTACCCGCTTGTCCTCAACGTTTCCGACGGATCGTTATCCATCGACGGTGTTCCCATCCATCGACAGCAGGCCAACATGCTCATCGCGACCGAGCACCCAGCCGGCTACCCTCGCATCACGTCCCACCCACCAGTGGCGGCTGTATTGAACGATGCACCAGGCTATCGCTACCAAGTTACTTCGCTCGACTCCAGATTGACTTATCGATTGCCCACGGGCCCGCAAGGAATGGCCATCGATACAAATGGCTTAGTCACCTGGAAGCCAACCAGTTTTGGCAACTTCCCGGTTGTGATCGAAGCAATCAATGCGTCCCTGCAGACAACCGTCCAACGCTTCTCAGTCTCGGCGATCAAACCCTACAGGCTCAATGAGCCGCCGGAGATTGTTTCGACTCCCGTCGGACCAGCCGCGCGCGATGCAGACTATAGCTACCTAGTCAAAGCGACCGATGCCAATGGAGATGTCCTTGAGTACTCGCTTCTAGAGCATCCTGAATGGATGTCGATCCATTCCACCACCGGAAGAATATCTGGCATTCCGACTTCGGCCGGTCAATTTCCAGTAACGGTCCGAGTTCGGGAAGTAAAGGCGATCGATAATGACGAGTTTGAAGATTTGCAACGTTTTGTACTTACGGTGCTTCAAAATGCTCCTCCAAGAATCATCAGTAGCCCGCCGTTGAATCCTGCATTCACGATCGGATCCGGGGCCTTTAGCTACACCGTTATCGCGACCGATCCCAATACCGAGGACCTTTCGGGTCTTCGATATTCTTTGGTGAATCCAATATTAGGAGCAACTATCTCTCAGACGTCCGGTGTGATCACCTACTCCACAACGGATATTTCTCAACGAGGTAAACATGCGATGACTGTTCGAGTTAGTGACTCCAGCGGTGCAACGGATGAGCAGTCCTTTACCCTTCAAACCCTCGGGCCAACTAACGCAGCTCCTGTTTTCACTTCAAGCCCAAGGACCACTCTGCCAACCGGTGTCGTCTATGCGCTCGAGCTCAAAGCAACCGACATGGACGGTGACGACGTATCTTACGAACTTGTCGACCCACTACCCGGAATGCGATTGGAGAACGGCAATGTTTTTGTTTGGACTCCGCCAAAGAGCCTCATTACCTCGTCGACCGTACCCCGCGTTGCCATTCGCTTTCGAGCCAAGTCCGCTCGGGATTTCTTGACGACCGATCAACCAAGTTTGATAACCATTACCAAATTCGTGGAAAACACCCCACCTTCCATTTCTTCCGTTCCCCGCAAAGCTGCCATCGTTGGATTCGAATACGACTATTTGCCGAATGCCTCGGATAGCGACAACGATGTCCTCTATTGGAAACTTGAAAAAGGGCCGAGCACAATCAGAGTAGACGCTTCGACTGGAAGAATGACATGGATACCTTCGATTGCGGAACTCGGACCGCAGGACATTGTTCTCTCGACTTCAGATGGCTACGGCGGAATTGCGAAGCAGTCCTACTCCATTGAAGTGCGTGGATTGAATACTCCTCCCATTATTCAATCCTCACCTTCACCGTACGCAAGGCTAGGTCAAGTTTATTCGTATTCCATGATGGCGTCGGACTTGGACGAAGATACCTTGGTCTACTCGATAGCGGGTGATGCTGTACTCGCAATGGCTCAAGGCTGGAGTATCAATGCCAGCACAGGGCAACTCACGCTTAGGCCCGTTTTTCCCCACGGCTCTCATCAGTTCGTAACCGTTGCTGTTCGAGATGGGCGGGGTGGCGAAGTGGAGCAACAGATTAACGTAACGGTATACGATGCACTTGTAAACAAACCACCCGTCTTTGCAAACACGCTTCCTGACTTATGGATAATCGGCGGTTGTACTCAGTTTCGAATGAATGTAGACGATTCGGCCCCTGGCAGCACCGCCGTTTTGTTCCGCCTCGTTCAATCGCCGGTTGGGATGTCGATCGATGAACTCACTGGGGTCATTTCCTGGCGCCCCACCGAGTCGCAGATCGGACTGCATCTAGTGACAATTCGAGTCGACGACGGTGAGTTTTATTCTGTCCAGTCCAAACCAATTAGAGTCAGAACGAACGCATCTCCTATCCTCGAGTATATAGACGATGTGAGCTTCACCGGGGGACTGGATTGGTCCACGAAAGCCAGAGCAACGGACGCAGACCAGGATATTCTAGCGTTTTCCTTGGCAATGCAGTCAGGGCTGCAGCTTCCCTCAGGCCTCGCCATCGATTCCAAAACAGGAACGATCCACTGGAAATCCAACACCGTTCCAACGACAACTGCTTACGCATTGCGTGTTACCGCAATGGACGGACTCGGTGGCGAAGACTCATCACTCTTCACGGTGACACTCACTCGCGACGCGATTCCGCCTACCGTGCAGTTCCTATCCGATCCTGGAGTCCTCGAAGCGACTCGCGACGCTCGTATCTTGGTAACCGCGCAAGATGAGGTCAGCCTCCAATCTGGCAGCCTTTCCGTGAAACTCATTGGCTATAGTCCAGATAATGCCAATTGGACAGCTCGGAATCAACCCATCGCGCTCGATGATCATGGACGAGCGACCATCAACTCCGCACTATTGGCGGTACCCGGCCAAGCGAGCCAAATCGGCTATTACCAATTCGAGGTTACGGCCAAAGATACTTCGAACAATATTGGCTACGCAGGTACCAACCGTGTTGTCATCCTTCAAGTTGCACTCGATGCCACACCACCCGACGTTTCCATTCAGTCTCCGACTTACAACCAATCCATCCTGGAACCCATCGATATCTTAGCCACCATCGATGACTCGCACGACGAACTTTCCGAATATTGGGTAACGATTCATCCCAATGAAAAACCGAACCAAGCCATCGAAGTCAAACGGGTCGTCTCACACCGGGAAACTAAAAATGGTGTCATTGCCACCGTCGATACTACCTTGCTCGACAATGGCCAGTGGATTCTCAATGTCTATGCCAAAGACACTCAAGGAAACGTCGCGAAAAAATCAGTCTCGATTCAACTTGAGGGTAACTACAAACCGGGTGTTTTGTCTTTAGCCTTTACCGATCTCGATTTGGCCACGCCGGACGTGCCAATTAAAGTTCAGCGTTCCTATAGTAGCAGTCGATCCAACAAGGTCCTCGACTTCGGCCATGGTTGGGCGCTGGATTTCGGAATACCCAAGGTCGAAATCGCCTACGCCGAGAATGCGTCGCCCGGTTCCGGCGGTTATCCTGTCCTGCTGGATGGCACACGTGTTATCGTCACTCTTTCAGACGGTACTCGCGAGGGATTCACGTTCCAGCCGTATCCGGAACACCCGAACTTGCTCGGCATCAATATCAGTTGGCTACCGTACTTCGCACCCGACAAGGGCAATACGTCCTTTCTCGAGGTCGAAAAGACCCCGATGTTGCGAGTCGCCAACGGTGAATCATCGTGGGAGTATGTTTCGTTCGCCGCAGCAGAATCGTTCCATCCCGCCTCGCGTGCCTTCGGCGGTTTCTGGAAACTTTACCAGCAAACCGGTACGCAATTCTACATCGACGCTCGGGTAGCGAACACGGCTTGGATCGAAGACCGCAACGGCAACCGAACCACTATCACGCCCGACGGAATCGAACATTGGTCTGGTCGCCGAATCGCTATCGCTCGTGACAAGGCAAATGAAAATCGAATCACGAGTGTTCGCGATGCGATGAACCAGTCAATAAACTATCGATACGATGCCATCGGTAACCTGATCGCAATCACCGACCGACTCGATCAAACGACCAACCTTACCTACCATGCAGCCGATGCCAACGTCGCAGGCAAAGAGTTTTTGCTCAAATCGATTATCGACGCAGCTGGACGCGAGCAACTCATTGCCACCTATTCGAACGAACGTCGACTTGCATCGTTAAAGGACGTTGAGAACTGGACCACCGCTTATGGCTATGACATCCGCAATCGCGAACAATCGATCGACTTTGGCTCAAACGGAACGGCCAACGACTTCAAGATTCTCCTTGATCGCCGCGGAAATCCAGTCAAATCCATCGACGCAGGCGGTTCGCAAACAATCCGATCCTTCGACCAACAGGGAAACCTTCTCGAGCAACGCCAAGTCATCGGTGACGTGGATGGAAATATCGGCGTCAAAGACGATCTGGTCACCCGTTACAACTACAACGAATTCAGGCAGCCAGAATTCGTTACCGATACTCGGGGCGGTGCTACTCGAAACATTTACGATGCCACACTTCATCAGGTAACTTCGGTGGTGTCTGCCGCTGGACTCTCGACCATTTTTGACTACGACCGTAAAGGAAACTTGCTCAAAACGACCAACCCCAGCGGCGAAAAGACCCTACTCTACTATTTGTCCAGAGGGCAACTCGATACGGTCAAGAACAAAGACGAACTAACCCTTCTCGACAATAACTATGACAAGTACGGGAATCTTTCCGAAACCAAGGATGTTCATGGTCACATTAGCGAATTCGAATACGACGGGAATGGTCGACAAACCGTTCGCATTTCACATGAAAAGGATGCCAACGGAGGACCCATGGAGATCCGTGATGAACGGGTTTATGACGCCGCTGATCGAGTCACCTCAACACGGCTTGTATATCGCACCAAGAATTCTGCCGGTGAGTGGGTTGCTGTCGAGCAATGGTCCAACAGTACGATCTACGATCCTGCGACGGGATTGATTCAGAGTCAAATCGATCCACACGGGCTCCGAACCGAATTCTTCTACGATCGCCGCGGCAACCCAATCCAAGTGCGTCGTGAAGTCGCAACGCGCGTCGCAGTTCCCAACGGCACATTTACCTCTCAGCGAGTCTGGACTAGCCAATGGACGGTCTATGATGAACAAGGCAGAATGTTTCTAACAACCGATACGATTTCTGAAAACCCTGCCTTGCCCGCAACCAGTCCGCCCCTGGGTGCCAACAAAAATCTCTACAATGCCGCAGGTCGCATCGTTGGTACACAGCGACTTAAGAACGTCGTCGTTCGAGTTGTAGACACTGCGGGTAACGCACCAACCGCAGACTTCAGTAACTACAATCGATTGCGATCTGCGATACTATCAAACGGCTCGGTCGTTAGCAGCACCGAAACTATCTACGACCTGTCGGGCCGAGCCGTCCGAACTCGTGATGCAAACGGACTTTGGTCGGAGACATACTATGGCTTTGCCGGCGAAGTGGTACAGACCCGATCGCAAACACTGGATGGCCAAGGCAAAATCATATGGATGATTTCGCGATCGGCAGTTGACGAACTGGGCCGCTCGATCGTTAACGCGGACACTTTTATCGAGGGGTCGGTAGCCGCGTTGAACGGCACGACGGGAACTCGAACCTTCTACGATGAGCTTGGACGTTCCTTCAAAGTAGAACGTCGCTCTGGTATCAAACTAAGCCTGCTCGACCGCTACGGCGCGGCTGTGTTGGACCCTTCCAAAGCCGAGGGGCCCTACTCTATCAAGATCGACAATCAAGGTGTCGACGGCAGTGGCAATATCAATCTTATTAGTCGCTCACTGTCGTACTATGATTCACAAGGCCGCGTAACAAAATCGGTAACAGGCATTGGGCCTGGTCACGCTGGCGTCGAAACGCGATACGAGTTTGATGCACTCGGTCGAACGGTACGCCAGATTGGAGCACCGGTTTCGACCATGGAATCACCGGAACCACTTCGGATGGTGACCGAAACAGATTACGATGACAAAGGACGGGCGTTTCGATCGTGGAACAATATTCGCGGTCGTGACCAGGGTGGCGAAGTGCTCATCGATAGGCGTTATGCTCAATCCTCGACACACGTTTTCGACCACTTGGGACGCGCGTACAAATCCATTGCAGCTGATGGAACATTCACGTTGATGGAATTCGACCTTTGGGGCAATATCGCGAGCGAAACGGACGCGGGCGGTAACACCAAACGCAATGATTACGACGCTAGTGGACGCATAATTGCAGTAACCTTGCCAGCTGTAGCGGATCCGTTGGATAGCGACCATGATGGCATTACCATCCTAGACGCTCCTCGATTCGAATATGCTTACAACTGGGCTGGCAAGCAAACAGTTGTTCAAGATTCACTCGGTCGGCGGACAACCTTTTCGTTTGATGAGTTCGGACGACAAGTCTCTCGCACATTGCCTGCCGGCGATGTGGAGACATTTACCTACAACGATATTGGTCAGCAGGTGACACACACGTCGTTCGAAGGGATAGTCACCGAGTTAGTTTACGACAACGGCACAACCAACCTGATGGCAACGGACCCGCGCTACAAAGTCGGTTCAGGCCGACTATTGGAGCAGCGTTTCTACTCAAACGCTGCTGCCTTCGCTGCAGGTCCTAGTAACGCCTCCCAAAAATTGCAAGTCACTTACGATTCGTTTGGTCGCAAGAGTGTCACTGTTCGCTCGGCAAATGTTGCAGGTATTTTCACGACAACCCGCACCGAGCAATGGTTCTACGATTCCGATGGCCGTCTCATCCAACAAGCCACTCCTGAAGGAACAATCAACTACGCCTATGGCCTTGTCACTGGCCAAAAGACTCGAATGTGGACGACCAAAGCCACTGGCTTCGCAGCCGCAAATTTGGCTGACGCGATCGAAGACACGCGATACAGTTACAACGAACTCGGCTGGTTGGTCGGCGTACTTGTGGTTGAAAAGAACGACACGCTCCTGACAACGTCTCAACAAGAAAAAACCAATTTTCGACACGACTTGCAGGGCCGTCAGTTGCGCATCGACTTGCCCGACGGCGTGATTCAATCGACGGAAGTGAACGAGGTGGGAGCGATCACACGCATGCGACAATACGGCGCC
The DNA here is from genome assembly GCA_043757445.1 of Pirellula sp. Classification (GTDB taxonomy): domain Bacteria; phylum Planctomycetota; class Planctomycetia; order Pirellulales; family Pirellulaceae; genus JBKCUI01. Next base: position 24,993 of record JAYVPJ010000139.1, read on the forward strand.
GACGCAACGGCTTATGATTTGGGCGACAACCCAAAGCGAACTGAGTTCGTTTATACGTACGACGCCAGCGGCCTGCGTACTCGCTTGATTGAAAAGTTTTGGATGAACGCCGATCAGAGCGCCACCACTCCAGACACCGCTCAGCAAACGATTTACGATTGGGCATACGACGCCGACAAACGCCTGGTTAGCGAAACGATCGGCAGTTTCGATAACGCAGTGGACCGAACGGAATCGTTCACGCTGGACCTTTTCGGTAACCGCCTTAAGCGGATCGTCAACTTGGTAGCCACCCCGAACTTGGTCGATGAGGTGTTTACGTATCACTACGATGGCAACGATCGCATCCTCGACGAGCTGCTAGACAATGGAAACAACGGTTCCGTCGACAAGACGACGACGTACACCTGGAGCGGTACGCAACAAGCTTCAAAGAATACAGCCACTGGCACAACACCCGTGTCCTCGCAATCCTTTGCTTATAATCTGCAAGGCCGACTAGCATCGGTAATAACCATGCCGCGAACTGGAACCAAGACGCAAGTCGACTATGAGTACGACACATCGAACATCCGCATTAACGTGACGGAGTACTCAGACAGTAACAACAACAGCACCATAGAACCTGGCGAACGCACCCGTGCGACGGAGTACTTCATCGATCACGCGAACCACACAGGTTACGCGCAGACCATTGTTGAGACGGCCAAGAATGCCGCAGGTCAACGGATGAAGCGGATCGCCTATACCTTCGGCACCGACGAGATCACGCAAACCGCTTATGCTCCCTCTCCAACGGGAGAGGGTTGGGGAGAGGGTTCCAGCCTAACATTCGGCCACGACGCACATGGCTCTGTCCGAGTCCTATTCGACGCTGCGGGAGCCATCGCTCAAGCCTATACATACGTTGCCTACGGCGAACTCATTGCCATCCATAACGCGATGGCGCAAGCGATAGGCACAGTGGGAACAACCGGCCTTGAGTCTCAAGCCTTAACAAGCATATTGTATTCGGGCGAGTCGTTCGATTCAAGAATCGGTCAGCAGTACTTGAGAGCGCGATGGTACCAGCCAACCATCGGCCGCTTCAACCGCTTGGATCCATTTGCTGGTAGCAACAGCAATCCATATAGCTTCAACAAGTACGGATATACCTCTGGCGATCCTATTCTACGTAGCGACCCAACAGGCGAATACGAAGGGCTCAGCGGGTTGTTGGTGTCGTTCGCAATCGGAGGTGGCGTAACGGGGGGTGGCGTCGCTTACTTCGCCGGCGCGAGTCCAGGCGAAATCGCCGGTGCTGCCCTTTTGGGCTCAGCGATTGGCGCACTAGCCGCCGTCAATCCATTTCTTGCACTAAGAATTGCCGCTGGTTTGTCCGGTACGACAATAGCGGGTTTTGTCGGCCAAGCCTATCGGCAACAAGTTGTACCGATCGCCGCCGCCAAGAAGGCTCGCGGATTAGAATATGCTGAACTAGCCAAGAACGCGTACTCCGATCAACCGCGTGTCGTCGGAAACGGATGGTTATTTCAAGACACGCTTGAAAATAATCTTCATAGTGGCTACTACGGAAGGGTATTTATGCGAGGAAATGAGATTGCGATTTGTTATGCAGGTACCGATGACATCCCGGACATTGGAGCGGATATTTTCCAAGGGCTAGCCAGCGGCGGTGCAGAATACGATTTAGCAATCGAAGATGCTCGAGCAATAATCGACAATCCTGTCAATCAAGGCAAACAAATCATTTTTGTTGGACATTCGCTCGGTGGTGGTTTGGCGACCGCTGCCGCGGCCATTTTTCAGCGTCCAGGCATAACTTTCAATGGTGCGGGAGTTCATCCCTGGACGGTCAGCGAGTATGGTGGAAATCTGGATAACATCAACCAACTGGTGGACGCGTATCGTGTTCAAGGTGAATTCCTGAGCACACTACAAGACTCGTGGTCAGTTACAGGGTTGTTGATGCCCAACTCACAGGGGACTGCCTATTGGCTTCCCTCGAACGCGAACGACAATTTTGGAGTCAGGCACAAGATGCAAGCGATCTTCGACGGCCTGAATGCGTTGTAGCAAAGCATTAATGGAAAACCAAATGAGCCGATACCAGAATACGTGCAATACGCAAGAGCATGACCCGAATCGTTCTGGTCCTTTGCCGAATCACAACCCGACGCGTAAGCGAGGGATTCGTAACTTCGTCTACGCATCTGTTTACGAATGCCGCTTCATCAACCTGAGCTTTGCTCTGGTACTCGTTGGAGCAATTCAGCTATGGGTCTTTACGATTGGATGCGACATGAACGCTCAAAAGACTTCGAGCATTTGGACGGCGATAGATCAAGACGATGCGGCTGCTATTGCAAAAATCGTCAAGAATGGGATGGACCTGAATAAGGTAGGCCTATTCACGCGTCAAACACCGCTAGAATATGCCCTTGAGAAACGCAAAAAAGAAGCGTTCAAGGCGTTGCTAGAGGGTGGCGCTGATCCGGATTTCTTTCTGCTCAGTAAACAGACGGTAACGTTTCATTGTGCCCTTAGAGACAATAGCTATTGGCTCAAGCAGGTACTCGCTCATGGCGCTGATCCTAATTTATGGACGCGAACACATCGAAATAATTCAGCAACGCCTCTGGCGGCAACGTTTTGTTTCAACACTGGGTCTCCACGGAGTACTGAGAACGCAAAGCTGATTGTTGATGCTGGAGCGAAACTCAACAATCCAGTAAGCGGACTTGACAATCCGCTCTCACTGTTTGCGATGAAGTCCGGTTGGAAGGTAGTTTTATACCTATTGGAGAAGGGAGCGGACCCGCATATCGGACCGGAGGCCAATGTATTTTTCACGCATTTGCAGAACCCGGGTGCTTTTTTATCCAAGGATCTGGATTTTCAGGCAGTGGAAGCGAAGCTAGTCGAGATGAATTTGGATGTATCGAAAGCGAAGTGGGACGGCACGAAATGGGACATCCCAAAGCTGCGATAAGTGGATAAGGGGTCAGGTCTCTTTTACAGTAAATCAAGGTTAAGCGGAGTACGAAATCGATGCCACGTCCACCACGCGCTGATGAAGCCTTTGGGATATACCATGCTCTGAATCGTGGGAACCTCCGGGCAACGATCTTTAATAAGGAAGGCGACTATATCGCCTTCGAAAAAATACTTGGCGAAGGATTCGAGAGATACCAAATCGAATTGCTCTGTTATCAATTGATGCCCAACCACTATCATCTCGTCCTACGTCCGTTGGTCGACGGGGAAATGAGTCGGTTCATGAAGTGGGTAGGTGGCACGCACACGATGCGATATCATGCCCACTATCAGACCGGAGGGCTTGGGCATGTTTATCAACAACGGTTTAAGAGCTTTCCGATTCAAAGCGACGAACATTTTCTTGTTGTTTGTCGCTATGTCGAAAGAAATGCGTTGCGTGCAGGCTTGGTCGAAAGAGCGGAGCAATGGCGCTGGGGTTCGTTGTTTCGTTGGCTCAAGAAACCAGAGCCTTCACCGAAGCTCTTGGCGGCTTGGCCGGTTGCGAGACTTCCCAACTGGAAGCATCGAGTGAACGAAGCGCTGAATGACAAAGAACTGGAGTCAGTTAGAAGATGTGTTCACCGGGGCCAACCTTTTGGTGACGAATGTTGGACAGAATCAATCGCTCGACGGCTTAAGCTAGAATCTACGATGCGACCGCGAGGGCGACCAAAAACGCAATTCGTGATGAAGACTATTGACCGAAAAGAGACCTGACCCCTTTTTTTCCACGCAAAAGATTTTGATATCTAAGCTGCGACTGCAGACACTGCCGTTGTCAATTGACCATCCTTCATATGGTACACACTGTCCGCAAGGGCGATGAGCGCTTCGCGGTGAGTAATAATGATGATGGTCATTTTTCCCTTCATCGATTGGAGGGTTTCTCGTATTTGGATTTCACTGGCCATGTCGATTTGGCTGGTCGACTCGTCCAGAATGAGAATCTCTGGATTTCGCAAGATCGCTCGGGCGAGAGCAATTCGTTGCCGTTGTCCACCGCTGAGTCGTTGCCCCGATTGACCAACGATTGTTTCGTATCCCTCGCTTAGGGAATCGCATATAAACTGATGTGCGTGTGCAAGCTTGGCCGCTTCGACTACTTCTTGATGCGTTGCATTAGGGCTGCCATACTGGATATTTTCAAACACGGAGCGATTGAACAACTCAGTGCTTTGACTCACTAAAGCTATCTTGAGGCGGATGTCCTGTGTCGTGATACATCGAAGATCGACTCCATCCAATTGCACGTTACCGGAGGTAGGATCGTAGTAACGTCCGAGCAACTGGACAAGGGTTGACTTGCCACAACCGTTTGGGCCCAGGACAACGACGGTGCTCCCGAATGGAATTTCCAGGTCCACTTGATTGAGCACGGGGTGGGCTGAATGATAGTGGAAACTTACAGCTCGGACCGAAATGCTTTTGTGCCGACCGTAGATGGCCACCGGATTCTCTGGCTCAGCTATTTCGGGTTTTGCGTTGAGTATCCCATACAAAAGATTGGCAGACATGGCTCCGCCGTATATGGAAACGGAGATTCCAGACAACTTTCGGAGTGGATCGCTAGCGCCAATCAATAGGCCAAAAAAAATGAGCAAGTCGGTTACACCTAATGGATTTTCGCAAATGCGAAGGAAGCCGATGTGTGTTTGTTTGTTGACCACGAGATAAGCCCCAGCGCAAACAGTGATAGCAACCATTCCAATTCCAACTAGTTCCGTGAAAGGTTTGCTAAGTCCCGTGTAGAAAATCATTTTCATGCTGGCTTTTCGCATGCCTTTAGTACACTCGCGAAAGCGTTCGTTTTCCTCCTTTTCCATCGTAAATGCTTGGACGGTGAAAACGTTGTTGAGCGCTTCGAGTAGAACTTCGTGAAAACCAGCGTTGCGACCCAAAATGCTAGATGCAATGGCTCGTATCTTGCGATTGAAGTAGAGCACTACAAATATCAGGAGAGGAGCGAGTACGACCGAAAGCATCAGCAATCGAGGGCAAATGTAGAAGGCCGCTGCGAGGCAAGCGACGACGCGAAGAGGCTCACGAACAGCAGCACCGAAAAGAGCCATAAGTCCGGACGCCAAACCATCGGCGGCCGATGTGATCGCTGCAAGTAGTCCGCTTGTCCCGAAATTCTGGTACGTTTTTTTGTCCATGTGGAGCGCAGCATCGAAGACTCTCATACGCAGTCCCCGAACGATGCTAGTCGAAACATGTCCGATCAACATATCGTTGGCCAGCATCAGCATATGCTTGACGAGGGTGCTAAGGACGAGCAGTCCCATGATGTAGCAAATGGTTTGAAACGGATCACGTGGAAGGCATGTGTTGGCCCAGGCGAGATACGTTTCGTTCCATATTTCTGTGCTGCGTTCTTCGCGGATCCCCGTGTCGAAAGGCTCAGTGCTTGCATTTGGATCCCCTGCGATCGTACGATCGCGACCATCCTGCAACGATTGAATTCTAGTTTGAGAGGCTTTGATTTTTTGTTCTAGCCAGCTTTGCACCGATTCACCCTTGAGCGTCATATCAATGACGGGGTAGAGAGCGGTAATGTTGGAACTCCAAATAAAGGCGATTCCAACAGAGCAAAGAGTAGCCAGAACAATCGCGGGCGCATGATGTAGCGAATCGCGAATTGCCTTCCAGAAATTTTTCATCGAATACTCGACATCCGTGCCAAGCGAGGGGAATCAAAAAGGGTCGACAGGGTCGTGTGTTCTATGCCGTTTTTTGCATGTACACCAGAAATTCCCCAGACTTCGAACCAGGAAAACCAACAAATGGCCCGGTGTGTTCCACGGGTAGAAATCCAAGTTTAGCAACTCGCTCAAATACCTCCGCGAAAGACGATGGAGTCCAAACGGTGCAATGGACATCCAAATAGTGTTTTTGCTTGGCCGTCCATTCTGCGTAATTGAAGGCCTCGGCGTCGGTGTAGTGCCGTTTTGCATCCGCGAAAGGTAGCATTTCCTTGTTGAAGTCGACAACACCCGTGTCTTCAAAGGAGTCGCCAAGGAAATCCATGATTTGACCTGGCGTAGGAATGCTAGGTTTCTCAACGTGCCAGCCAACGAGTTCACCGAAACTGGTAACGCGTCGGTAGTAGTCCATGGAGTGTTGACGATTTGGGATCAGCAACGCCAGCATTCCGCCAATCTCCAAACATTCTAAAATTTCGAGTAGCCAACCGATCGGATTTGGAACGTGTTCGAATACATGTGAGGCAATCGCGTATTCAAATTTTTGGTTGTTTACGCATTTTGACAATCGCTTGCCAGGCACCCATACGCTGTCCACGCGCGGTACAACCTTGCCAATTCCGCCTGGATTTTCAGTTGCCTTTCGTTGAATTTCGTCATTGTCGATACAGTCCACGTACCAAACGTCGTGCATGGATTTGTCGGTCATCGGATCGAAATAGGGAGCGATTTCAATGCCGCGTTTGTCCATAGGAAGATTCGACAGAACGTAGTCCCGTCGTTCACAACCTGTGCTCCTGATCATCTCAGCTGTGGCCATCATACAACGCCTTCAGAAATGCGACTATTAACAATAAGACTAGGCGGCTTTCTGCAATTCGGTTTGCAGCCAGCGAGGAACGAACTTTTCTTTTCGCAACCATGCGACAGTCTCACTCAACCCTTTTTGCAGCGAGGTAGAGGGTTGGTAACCAGTTGAACGTTGAGCATGCTCAATGGACATCACGCGTCGGTTGTAACCTACGGGTTTGTCTGCATCGAATCTTGGCTGGATTCTATCGCTAACTGCAGCAGCGACTTCGTGTGCAATTTCCTTGATGGATGTTTCCACTCCCGATCCGAGATTGAAGACTGCTCCCTCGTATGTCCCATCACCTACCGCAATTTTTGAAATAGCTGAAGCGACGTCTCGTACAAAAACGAAGTCGCGAGTTGCAGCACCATCTCCCCAAACACTGAATGTCTTTTGCCCCAAGAAATTTGCTATCATGGCTTTGCGGATTAGAGCCGCTACCACGTGTCCACGTTCGCTATCGTAGTTATCACCCGGACCGTAAAGGTTCGATGGAATCACGGTAACCGTATCGATGCCATTGGACCGGCAGAAATGATCTGCGACCAGACTGCTAGCAAGTTTTGCGTAACCATAACTACCTGTGTCCCCGGAGGGAACACCGACTCGAAGCATTTCTTCTCTCAAGGGCAATTCGGCGTCGCCTGAGTAGGCGCATGGTGTTCCAGCCATGACAATCCGTTTGGCTTTACCGTTGCAAGCCGCGCGGACGACATTCAATCCGAGTTGAAAATTGGTATGAAAGGCTTTCCCTGCGCAGGTTCGAAGGTACCCTACGCCTCCAACATCCGCAGCCAGATGAACAATCACGTCTGCATTCTTTAACAAGCGTTCCGCCGTCCCCGAATCGCTAAGATCGCCATCTTTACGGCCTAGTGCACGTACATCTGCGGCAGCTCCACGTAACGCTTCGAATACCGCGTTGCCGAGAAATCCTCGTCCGCCAGTTATGCAGATTTGCATTCTATTTCACTCCTTACATCCGTGTAAAGTTTTTTGTACTCAAAGCCGATTGCATCCAATGAATATCGCTTAATAGCAGCAATTCTGTGACTCGCGACATGCGAGTCCTCAGCTTTGTTCTTTAATGAATCGATGATGTGAGTCGCAAAGGCTTTTGTATCGGTAACGTCCGTGCTGACACTGCTGTAAACACAGTCTTGATTCATTCGATACGCAAACATGGACCTTGCACGCGAAGTCACCACAGGGCGATCGTATGCGAGCGCGTCGGCAAGCACCGCGGATCCTGATTGGCCAACTTCTTTATAGGGCAAGATGAAAATATCTGCTTGCTTCAGTACCGAGGCCTGTTCGCTACCGGTTGCCAAAAAGCCTGTAAAAATAACTTTGTTTTGCAATCCCTTTCCCTCGACGGTCTGCAGCAATTCCATCCAGTAACGAGACGCGCCGCGATCTTTCGGGTGCCGTCCGCCGGCGATGACTAGCTTGTAGTTCTCTGGCAGGTGCTCCAATGCGTTGATAGCATCGTGATGACCTTTGTAGGGGCTAACGAAACCTGGGAGAAGCATCCAAACCTCGCCCATTTTTTTCGTGATGGGTGGAATCTGAAGGCGCGATTCAACGGGCGAGATCGGAATTTGAATAATACGAACCCGATCGCGCAACTTAGGATAGGTCGAAACCAATTGCGTATACGTTTCGTGCGAATGGACTACAATTGCTTTGCAGCGACACAATCCCTTGTAAAAGTCTTTTCGCTGAACTTTTTCTCGAACAAAGTTTAGCGGATGCTTCAAAAATGACTTGAGCTTCCTCCCTGAATTCACATTGCTTTCCAACCAAGTATGGAGAGTAACAACGATGGGCTTCTTGATTCTTTCCGTAAATCGGAGAAACTCATGGTTCGATCGCTGAATGCTTCGACCAAAGAAGCAGAATTCGTGCTGCAAGTGGACGATATCCGAGTCTTGCTGATTGATACTCTTGATCAGATCCTGGAAGTGCTTTCGGACACTCGCCCTGGATCGCAACTCAAAGTCTTCCGAAAAGTTGCGAAGATTGAACGGCGTGACTTGAGAAAAAGGTTCCAGGGCGACGCAAAGTCGTTCCGCATACTCGGCATTTCCGCATTCTTGTTTCCATGGGGTGATCATCGAGATCGTTAAGACGTTCGCCGAAGCTCGGTTCTCATTTTCGACAGCATGTGAAAGGCAGTCGAGCGTCGACAACACCGATTCGACTGGCGTTCGCACACGGCTGCTGGTCGAAATTGTATTGATCGAGAAACTATGTAGCATGTATGGCTCACCATCCATAAAGTGACTTCCTGTCCCTAATGCCCATTGACTTTGACACAAATGTATTTCTTAACAAGAAAATCGGATTCGGTTCAATACCAGTTTTTGGCGTCGATCGCAACTTGGGTCGCCGCTCGTCGTGCCGCCTAGCCTAAAAATCTGAACGATCCGCCGCACAAGGAGGTCGTACAGCTTTGCACATCGCTAGCAGCCTAATGCAGGGTGGCACGCCCAGTGGTGGTGATTTTATAGTACCAATCACGCTCCGCGTGATTTTCGCAGTTCAAAAACCTTTGGTTTTTGTGGCAACATCACGCGGAGCGTGATTGGAACTTTCTTCAGATTCGAAAAAATCACAGCCTGCCAGAGCGAAAGCGATGGGCGTGTGAATTGTGGCAACGATTTCGAGTGACTCACACGCTCTTCGTTCCTCAGAGCATGCCACACACACCGGTCGAATTCGTTTGAATTGATCCAGCTGAAAGCTGGACGACCTCCAAGGAGGGCGGGATTCGAAATACCCCAGGCTTGTCCTGGGGATTTGTTATGCTTTGCCGCTAATCGAGGCCGCTCGTCGCACTGTCTGACTATGCTTGCCAACCAGACGCCCAATTTATGATCGATGCCTCCCAAGTTCAAAACGATAAGCTCAAGTCAGATGGAGCATCAATTTCTAGCCAACCACCTTGAATGGGTACCGATTGACAAGCAATTCCGGACTGAATCAATTCCCTCAGAAACGTAGTCATGTACATTTGCGAGAATCGCTTACCGTCGTAGAGTTTCTCGCGATCGAGTCCATGATAGATAGCTTTGGATTGGTCCCATATCCGTCCGCTTATTTTGATCAATCCCATGTATTGCCCCTGGATTTCGTCATAGGAACGCGGCTTGCGACCAAGATCGATTACAAAACCTTTGTCATCCAATTGCAGAGTTTCTGCATCGGCAAGCGGATCATCCATTCGACGTTGCCAAAGCGATCGCCACTCGGTGTCGATAGTAATCGCTAAATCTGAAGGGCAGTTTAAGAGTGCGAATAGGATCTCGGGCTTGTAAATAATGTCCGAATAACTGATGAGGACATCCCCATTTAATTCGTCTTCTGCGCAAAACAGGCTGTGGACCATGTTGGTCGAGTCAAAGTCCGAATTGATAATTATGCGAGCATGGCGAGGCCGAACGTGCTTCTCAAGAACCTCAGCGCGATAACCAGCTACGATGATTTGTGGGGTCACACCACATTCGGAAAGCGTATCCATAATTCGATCGATCAATGGCACACCCTGGTATTCAACCATGCATTTCGGACAGTCGTCCGTTAGGGGCCGCAATCGAACGCCCTGACCCGCTGCAAGAATGATACCTTTCATTCGACAGAACCTTTCAAGAAAGGGAGGAAACCCGACCGCAATAGAAGTTGCAAAACATGTTGCGATCCACTTCGTCAAATGGATTGCAACGTTCAGGATGCCACATGATCCCTTGAAGTGGTAAGCTAGTGTGTTGAACGGATTCAATGATTCCATCCTCGGCGCGGGATGTTACGTTCAATGCGAGAGGGCTCGTTCGGGCTCCAAATTGATGATAACTATTCACGCTTCGTTGCCTTCCTTCACTTACGATCCGATGACTGGTCGTGACGTGATCGTACACCCTTTCCAAGGGGGCGCCAAAGTAATGTTGTACAAATTGCATGCCACGGCAAACTCCAAATAGTGGTTTATCGTTGGTGATTGCAAACTCTAACAAGAGTAGTTCCGTTTCATCTCGTTCTGGAGCATCTCCACCCAATTCTATGAGGTTGTTCCCGCCAGTTAGCAAAAACCCATCCAAGGTGACGTCCGCGAGAAGATGGCGAACCGTTGCAGGATGGTTGGGGATGAATATTGGAATGAGTCCGCAAAAGGTCAAAAACGCGGCCCAACGTTGGTCGATCGTATCTCGACGTTCAACGTACTCTGTGACTGTCGTGACTCGTTGGCTGACACCTATCAAGACACTCATGGTATTTTCCTGGGTTGTACTCTTGTCATGCCACCGATCGCAATTTGGCAAAGGACTTGGTGCGGAGGACCTGTACCTGCCGATTGGCGCAATCGATGTCGACAATTCCCCCCTTCATCCATTGCTCGAATAGCTGCGTACCCGCACCGATCACGGCCGGAATTCCGAGCTCGCTTGCACGAATTGCCATATGTGAATTCGTACCACCGTACATCGTGACAAGGCCACCGATGCGATGTGAGAAAATCCAATCGAATCCAGGATCCGCGCTCGGAATGAACAGAATGCTTCCCGGCAATAGAGCTCGATCGTCGTCGAGCGAGCGGACGGGAGCAGTAACTCGGCCGAGTGTAATGAAGTTTGGTTCGGAAGGAGGAATGTGGAATCGATAGACATCGTCTGGAGAACTGATCAGAGGTGGAAGCAGGACTTGCTGAGTACGTTCGTAGCGTCGTCTCCCCTCCGCTGCGCTTCGGTGAAGCGTCTCCGCGACATCCACGCCCGATGTGTATAATTGTCGGATACACGCGATATCTAGAAAGGAGCAGTCCTCTAGGGACATTCCATGCTCGGCGCCAAGCTCACGGATGAGCGACATGGCGAGGCTGAGATTGCGAGTGAAGACAAACTTGGCGTGCTCGCGGCCTTCGATTGCGCTCTTGAGAAAATGAAACAGGCTTAGGACGTTGTGCTCCAATCCATGTTGCTGGAGTAGACTTTCGAGTTGCCCGAGTTGGCGTAGGGATAGTGCAAACTCTGGTTCGTCATCTTCGCAGCGTTCGACCCTCGCCATGGACCAATCAAAGTATTGCTCGGGAGCATCATCGTAGCGTGGAGAGGTAATATCGTACGTCCCCGGACGCAAGTGCCCATACTTCTCCAGGAATGCTGCTGGGCGAAGACGATCACCATCTACCGACATTTGAGAGCTAACGGTGTCGAGCGAAGCCAAGAAGGAAGCCATTTCGACGCGATCAAGAACACCGACGGTAACCATCGAACGCAAGAACTGCACAGCGATAAATGCAGCTCGAGCTAAACCAGCAAAAGGGAGCGTGCCATAGCGTTTGCAGTCCTCAAGCAACCAATAGATGCGAGCTACGCGATCTAGCGAGCTTGACTTCATGGTTTCGTATCTCTGCGTTAGCTCTTCGAGGCGACGCGTGTCCTCGAGCCAAAGCCCAGACTTGCCGTGGATGATGCGGTTGGTTAGTCTTCTAAGACAATCCGTGATCTGTGTCCGATCGGAATCGGTGAATCCGTATTCTCGCAGCTTTTCGAGCCGCTCTGGCAGATCGAGCGTGTAGCAAGAATGCACGATCTCAAATTCGACTTTGTCATGCCGACTTGGATTTGCTGCTAACAAATCGATATAGTGATTCACCAGTCGATCGGCCAAGCCGCCCTCGACGTCTGCGGGAATAAAGGAGTTAAAGCTAACACGAACATCGATATAGGGCAGACCATGAAAATCAACCATGAGCGGGAAACTGCGCAGATTGCGATAACCGTAGTTATGCCGCTGATAAGCCCAGATGCTGTCTGTAACCAAGTCCTTGTACAGTGAAAGAGCGAGCGGACGTGGCCGAATGCCGATGATCTCGGCCGGATTCCAGTCGGGCATTACGCCAAAAAGTGTTCTGTCGCCATGCAAGTAGGGATGACGACGTATTCCCTGTGCAATTTTGTTAGCAATCGTTTGGAGGCAGTTTGAATGTCCATTCGGTTCAGGGACAGGCAGACCTTGGACAGCAAGTGGCCGGACCTGCAAAAGGTACAATTGGCCTTCTTTGGAAATCGCAAACTCGATGTCGATCGCGTCCGACTCAAAGAGCGACATCAACTCGAAAACCAGCATCGAAACGGGCTGCAAATATTTTGGAACTTTGTCCATTCGGCCGCGATAGCAATAGCAAGTCTCAATTTCGTTGGTAGAGCCAGACGTCACGGAATTCGTTGATCCGCTCCGATCGTAGTTGATCACTAGATAGGGAGCATTGCTGCTCGGATCGCAACTGAAAGCAACTCCACTAAGTTCTACGTCGGTCAAACATGGCTGCACGAAGACTTGATGTTCCGTTCCACCGTCGGTGAACGAGGCGATTACTTCGCCGATGGCATGGGAGACTTCCGCTACGCCCTGAACCTCCGCGATGGAACAATAGTGACCAGCTAGGGATCGTCCGTCACCGTCCTCATCGGCCGCGCTGCTGCGAACGATGAGTGTTTCCGATCCCCATGGCTCTTTGAAGATTGAGTTCAAAAAAGTCTGGGGAGAGCGTTGCCACTCGAAAACACTTGTCCGAACTTGAGGTAGTACTTTGCCGGCGGTCAAGATCGGGCCAAGTGCTTCCAGAGTTTCGGCTTTACTGCCAAAGCTAACTGGCATCACAGCGTTTCCTGTGAGCTAAGTTGGGCCATCCAAATTCGAGTGGTAAATGGCACCAAAACAGAAGGTGTATTGAGGTTGTGCAAGTGCTTTTCGATCGCTTCAATAACGCTGCCAAATTGTTCGCCCGCTTGTCGCTGGAGGGTTCCGTGAGAACGCCACGCCGCAATGCACTCCTCAACCGGCTGGACATGAACTACGTCCGCCTCGAGTCGACATACTGGGCCGAAGAGCCCGGATTGATTGATGGTCTCCGTCTGATCTTCACGTCGACTCCCGTAGTCGTAGGTGCCTAGCTGCTGGACGATGATTTTCTCGATGGCGGCTTGGATAGGATCAGCCAGATTTCGGTGGTTCCACATGCACGCAAACCAACCGCGTGCCTTGAGAATTCTGGCCGCTTCCAAAAGGGCTGCTGGGCGGTCGCATACATTGAACGATGAGCCAAAAGTTACGAGCTCAAAAGCGGAATCGTCTTGGTTGGTATGCTCGCCCGTTGCTTCGAACCAGCGGACATTGTCGAACTCGCGTGTACGGACCATGCCTCGTTCTCGCATGGCATCGTTGGGTTCAACCGCGAACACGTTCAATTCACGTGCAGCCAGTGGCAGTGTCAAGTGGGCCACGCCTGCACCAACGTCACAAACCGCGTCCCCAGCACTCACGTCCGCGATGGCGACCATAGCATCGATTGCAGTTGGCGCATACTCTGGCCTCTGGGCATAAGTCTTGGCAAGTTCCGTATAGTCCCACTTGGTTTTGATCATTTTCAATCCTTCAAAGTACGCATCGAATAAGATGCAGAGTTCGTTTTCCTAACACGAAACAACACGTTCAAAATCGGCGAGCCACTGCGCATGTTTGGCCGGCAAGCTCCCAGAGTCATTGTCGATAACGACGTCCGGTGATTCAGGAGCAACGAAAGGTATGTCGTGACCTACAACATTTCCTATCTCCCCTCGGGCGGACCGACTGTATAAAGCCTTTTGATCTCGTTGAAATACCGTCTCGGCTGTCGTGCGCACATGGACCTCGACGTAACCTGAAACGTTTTTACGTAACCAAGCACGCACGCCCGGGAACGGAGAGATCGTGGCACAGATAACATCTAGCCCCTGGCTCGCGATCAGGCTGCCCAAACGAGCGTAGGTCCATGCGAGCCACTCACGATCTTCCGTGCTATATCTGCCGGTCATTTGTAGCGCTTCTCGCAACTCGTCACCATCGAGCAAAACAACCGATTCGCCTCGAGCGATTAGGATGTCGCGCAGCTCTTTAGCGATGGTCGATTTCCCAGCCCCAGCTAAACCAGTCAGCCAAAAAAATTTTGTCGTTTCCATCACGATTGCTGCCCTCCTATGCTGCCTTATGTGCCTGCCACCGGTCTGCATGGCGACCGACTTCGGTCCCCAATCGCAAATTCGGTGTGTAGACCGGAGAAATGTTTTTCCACTCAGATTGCATCTGCTTGAGGTCCATCATCTCGTTTCGAAACTGCTGTTTGTTTCGAATGAAATCAAGGAAAGACTTTGCTAGGACTCTCGATTTGTGAAGAAGTGCTCGCCGAGGGAGTTTTTTTAGTTCCAGCCGGAGATCCTCCATGAGGCAACGTCGATCCAGCTTGGACGGCAAGAGCAAAAGAAGGGAGCGATATCTACGCAAAAGACTCTTAAAAGGACTATCTTTTGAAGTCAAATCGTAATGCCAATTTTCGAAAGCTTCCTCACAGAAAGTTTTCATACGGAGTCGATCGATGAATCCAAGAAACTTGAGCTCCATTTTGGTTTCGTCAAACTTTCGGGTGCCTGTAACCAGTGCCTCAACAGGTGCGACTTCGCCCACTTTGAGCATGTGCCAGCAACCACCCTTCACTCCCCAATACGGCTCACCGTCAAAGGTACTTTGGAGCATACAATCATCCCACCGTATTTCCAGCCAGGAAGCTAGAGCACGCATCGCTTCTTCTGTTCGGTTATGGATATCCTCGAAGCGAATCGCTCGGCATCGGTCAGCTAGATCCGAAGGCACTTTCATGAACTCAATCATTTGACGGAATTTCACCGTATGATAGAACCAAAAAGGGGGCACTCTCTCATCGACAAAGCCCCTAAGTTGCCAGGCATCGTATCCCTTGAGTGGGTGACGAACCGCGCTGAGTATCCGAATGTTTGGAAACCGCTCGCGAAAGTAGTCCGCTTGCCAGAAATGTGTCTGCCAAACGATGGTCGGGTTCTCTGAATTCAATGTCTGCCCTTGTGCCATCGCATAAGCAACATGGATCGCTTGCAATACAAACGAGTGGATCGTATGTCCGGCTGGCAGTTCGCTAAACGGTGTTCCTTTCGGAAAGTACGACAGATACTCGCGAAAGTACGTGATAAACTTTTCCCGATCGGTTCCAAAACGAAGGTCGCGATTTGGGCCACGAAACATTTCAGGAAAGAAGGTTGGCCAATGTTCAAACAAATACGGGAACGATTCGCAAATAAAAGTCAGCAATTGTTCTGAACAAGAACCGTGGTTGCTCGCAAGGAACTGATCCATTTGCGAGCTATACAACCAAAAGTAAGCATTGCACGAAAGCACGTCTGGATGCGAATCCAAGAGGGAATGCAATAGAAGAGTCCCGCTTCTACCCCAGTAAACAATCCCAACTGTTTGAGCAGGTTGAAGGTATTTCGCTGGAATAGCCATCTAGTATCTCGTTGCGCCTGCTCGTTCCGAAGGTTATTGAGGAAACACTATCCGTTTAACGACACCTAAGTCAATATCGTTTCCTATCGCATGTGCCAGGGTGCCCAGGGCGAATTGTGTTCAAGCAACCCCTGGGTTCCCCGTTTTTTGATCGTGCTTAACGCCGTTCAAATCAGTTGCCATGATTATCGATTCACCCACACCGCTAACATCGCTCCAAGTCGCCATTGGTCAGCATGAACAGATAGTGCGATCTGGAAGGACCCACTTGCGACAACGTGGAGGCATGAGGCCCAAACGGGCCTCAGCCATACCCACTTAATCAGCCGCAGGCAAATAGAAACCGCTTGACTTACTTCCCGAGATTTGAGGAGATCCGAAACTTCCAGACACTTTTCATGGCCTTTAGTCCATAGTGCCAGGATAGCTTTTTTCCTTCTCGACGACTTCGCGGATGGTAAGTGATGGGTACGCGTATGATTGGAATACGTCGCTGAATCAGTTTGATCGTTATCTCGACGCATCCTTCGAAACCAACGGACTGGAGCTCCAAATCTCGAAGCGTCTTGATTGGTAGCAACTTGTAACATGTTGCATGATCGCGAACCCAGCCCCCATGCAATAGAAGGATCAAGACATCCACTGTCAGCACACCAATCGCAAAGATCCACCGAGTCGGGTCGGACCAACAAGAAGGCCGCTGACCATAGACCGCAACGGGCTGTGCTGCCGACTGCTCAGCTTTGGCAAGCAACAATGGAATCTGCGATGGATCGTATTCCAGGTCTGCGTCTTGAATCACAACCCATTCTCCACGTGCAACAGCTAGCCCAGCTACGATGGCTGCCGTTTTTCCTTGATTCCTTTCGAAGATCAATAGATTCTTGCCAGATGGAATGTTGCTCTTAAGCAAATCGGTGGTTCCATCCGTTGATCCGTCATCGATGAAAATCCATTCAAAGTCATCGAGCCCCGATTGCTTGAGTCTTTCGATCAAAGCCAAGATCGTTCGACGCTCGTTGAACACGGGAATTAGAATTGATAACTTCGCGGCTGCTTTCACGGAACTTCAGACCTCGTTCCGTACAGCGGAGATATCCAAGCGGTAAGTTTGTTCATGTTTCAATAACGACGCTCCAATACCCCGTCGAGAAAGATCTGCCAGACGGTATCGAGTTTCCTTCGTACGGTACGAACGCTCACGTCCCGCCGGATCGCTATCTCATTGAGATCGAGTCCATCCAGCCTGTCGACAACAATCTCTCGCAACTCATCGCTCGGTAGTAGCTCTAGTAACTTTTCCACTAGGTCTTCAGTATCCACCTCCTCCGTTCCCATTCGACAAATCTGGTTTCCATAAAGCGTTTGAAAGAGATCAGAAAGCTCCAAATGTGATTTGCGTTTTTGGCGGTTGTTTCGCTTGGTTCGATCGAAGCAGCGATCCGTCGACGAACGACAAAGCGCTCGCCATAGATCGTCCAGAGTCCATGTGTCTGCACTCGCGTTGCAAATCGATCTCCAGATTGAAACCATGACTTCACTAGCCAAGTCGTCCTCATACAGTTGAACGCGATCTCGCCAGCATAGTTTACACCGACACAGTCGGCGAACCCGCACGATACATCGCTCGTAGATGATGGTGAATGCGTCACAGTCTCCCATTCGAGCTCGCTGCATGGCTTCTAGGAGTACGTCGTCATCATGGAATGGGTGTACTATCATTCTTGGCGACCTTGTCTTATAGTGTCGTGGGGTGCGGCGACGTGGGTGAAAACGAAAGACAAACTTTTCTTTGATCCATCTGCAAAGAGGGCGTCAATGCCAACAGCCAAAGAAGCATTGCGACTCATTCTCCGATCCGAAAAGACGTCGACTACAAGCAACTTCATCCTTGATGCATCGCCTAATTCAATGAGTTTTGCTTGAACACATTCGCATGAGGACTGGATCAGGGTGACGTCATTGATGGACCTAAGACCCCACGTAGCTATGTCGATCCCAACTGTATGTTCGCGATCGGCAAAGATGAATCCACCGTCGTATTGCAAATGATTCTTCGGAGATCGCGAGGACGAATTGGCTGGCAAAGTAGACCACGAAACATCGCATCCTACGAAGCCGCATGTCATCAACAGAAGAAAAACCCCTGAGACCTGAGACCTGAGACCTGAGACATTTGTTTTTGTTTCACCATGGGCAGGGCGACTCCGCTCGGAAACAGTGGCTCTTTCGGATTGATCGACGACTTGATTGTCGAAGTAAGGCCAGGTACCACTGTAGTATTGCGACAAATACACTGGGCGACAAGAGTGGCGATGTGAACATTGAAAAAAGAAAAAAAGTACATCCAGACGCCTTCCGCAGCGGGACAGTTTATTCGAAAGGAAAGACACGTTGGCCCATCATTGCTTTGGTTAAACGTTCGTTTAGGACTCGGTGCGTCGTTTAGCTTCTTGGACCAGCATTTCCATGCGGATTCCTTGGACATCGCAGCGTCGCTCGGGTTGCTCCGCAACAGTGTTCTATCCTTCGATCGAGTACCTTCAGAAAAGCTCAACTTGCATGTTGTGCTCGATGTTTTGCCCTATGCTCCGTCGACAATTGAACGCCCTGTTACTCATTAGCGGATCCTGAATCGATCGTATGGTATCTACAAAAAAGTCTCCAAAAAATCTGGCTTTCCTCGTCCTCGTTTTGCGAAAACGGCGTAATTTCTTTTAGGAGCTTTGGGCTTGATCGACGCACAGACCACAATTGCGTGCGGAAGAGCAAGGTATAAGGAAACCTAAATTCGTACTCTTCTTACCCCCGGGAATCCCTCGCTTATGGCAGATACGAGAATACTTCGAAGCCCGGTCCGAATAATCCTTATTTGCGCGTCGGTAATTGCCGTAACTGTTGGGAGCGTTTCGATTTGGAACTGGAAGACGATCGGTTTGATGCATGCGGCGATGCGTGGATATGCACTCTACGTCGAACCTCCTCCCCGAAGGTCGGTATTTGTCGGTGAGACTATTGAACTCAAAGCAAGGGTCACGGCTACAGGATCCGAAGACATCGATGTGCTCGGGGCTAGGCTTCCTTGCGGATGTCTTGAAATAAGGCCCATTCCGATGCGTGTTCCGCGAGGATCCTCGGAGGACGTCACGATCGTTTTTGATATTACAAATCGTAAGCCGATGGAGTTTAAGGTCTGCATTGATCTGTATTTGGGAGTAGCATCGAAGCAGGTAAGCATTCCGTTGGATGTCAGGATAGTTGAATGAGTCGGTGTGCCAGGTACGATCGCACGTCTTGGCATTTTTGTTTGTCCCCGTATTAACGTGGAGGCTCTAGAATGTTCTTGAAAGTAAGTAGAAGTATCGTGTTGGTCGTTGGGATAAGTCTTTTGATCTCGCCGCCTTTTGCTCAAGCGTGTTGGGAGTGGTACTGCTCCACCCCAACTTGCAGCAAGACTACGCCCGTCGGGCTAAACTGTCCTGGTGGAGGCGTCTGCACAGGCAGTAGTACGTACTGCGACGATTGCGGTTGTAAGCCGTACACAGATACAGCTGGCACTCGGCTTTGCAAATGCTATTAGGCGAGTTCCCCTTCTTTCCTGTTCGGGTTGTCAACCAGTGCTTTTCTGCTTTTCCACCCGAACTTATTTAGTAGAATTGATGATTTCAGCTCAAGGTATGAACGAAATTAAAAGCAATTGGTTTGTCGCATTTCTTGGAGTGATTTGTCTGTGCGGAAGTGCGGTATGTTGTGACGATGTTTCTAAGGCCGCACGAAAGGCGTGGGAGGCAGTCGATAGCAGCAGAGTTCTTGATGGCGCAATTATTGCGGAAAAAGTTGGGGTTAGCATTGAGGATGGAAAGCGGGTGCGAACACACTTGAAGCTTTCGATGTTTAAGAGCGGTACGAAAGTTTTGGGGAAAATGGAAACTATCGAACCATCCGGAAGTGTTTTGAAGGAGGTCATTGAGATTCGAAATCACAAAGGTGTTTTCGTATTGGAAAAGAAAAAAGGTGCAAAGTCTTGGCTATTGCATGTTGCGGAGCGAAAGGATCGCCGCCTGGACGACATTCTGCCTGAGCGGGCGGTAAAATTAGGGTTCAATCGTCAATACAGAATCGATACGTCTGCCGCACTCTATACGGTCATGAAGAGCAAAGAAGCAGTATTTTCCAACTTTGAGGAGTTTGAGGCAGCTGGCAAGCGATTAGTGAAGTTTAGTTTGACGACGGGGAGGGATATAGAATGCTCTATTAACGCGGGCAAACACTCCGTCGTTGTCGATCCCGAAAAATCATTTCGAGTTTTGAGCTGTGAGTCGGTTGTTGATAAATTCAGGCTATCAATGAAATTTTCCTACGATGATCAGATATCGCAACAACTATACTCAGTTCTAGACAGCGAGTGTGTTGAGTTGCCATTGGAAAAGGCAGTCTACACAGACCAGTTAAAAACTCTTTCTCATTCGACGACACCTCCTGCAGATGAGCTTTTCGAGCTTACGCATTATGGCCTTCGCGACGTCGTTTTCCCCACCGAAGACCCATCGTACATTTGGACATATGGAATATGTATCATACTGGCATGCGTCTGTTTCATAGCATACGTTTTGATCCGAAGAAACGGAGGATAGAAGACATATGACGGAAACCTCTTACGCCGCTTGCGCTACTCAGATTGATCCTTGTCGCAATTCGAATCATTCTATTCGTCGAGGTATGGAGTTAGATCGTAGCGCTTTCACGATAGTGGAACTCTTGGTCATAGTTTCGATTGTTGGCGTACTGGTGGGTCTGACTCTCCCTGCGGTCCATGCTGCTCGAGAGTCGACGCGACGGATCTATTGTCAGAATCAGCTCAAGCAGCTAGCGATATCCATTCAGAATTTCGATACCACACATCGTCAGTTACCTGGAAATGGAGGACCTAGACCAGACTCCCTTTTGATTTCGACTGTAGGTACCTCTGTTCGACCGTATACACATGACTTGATTTTTCAAGTCGTACGTTATTGGGGTGTGGCTGAACCGAGTAGACCTCCGAAGAGTCAGACGGGATCCTGGGGGTATTCTATCCTGCCGTTTATGGAACGAGATGCTGAATTTCAAAGATGCGCATACGATTTGAAGATTGGATTTTTTCTATGTCCGTCACGGGCAAGAAAAGAGTCAGAGGTTGCCAAGGCAGATTTTTATGGCGAATACGAGTGCGGTGGGTATGCTATGTCGAAGACGGACTACGCTGCCAATCTTTACACTTGTCCCAATTTGCCTCAGTCTATGAGCTTTGCAAAAATTACGGATGGATTAAGCAACACGGCAATTTTGGGAGAAAAAGCGTTCGACCCGTCGGTGCAAATCCCTAGTTCTTGGTACTGGGACGAACCGATATGGGTTGGCGGTTCGGCTGGCACTGCCAGGGCCGGTGTAGAGATAGTACCAGATAAGGTTAATGCGGTTTTCGCCAACAACTGGGGTGCAGGTCATCGCGGAGGAGCGAATTTTGCCTTCGCCGACGGGAGCGTTCGAACTCTTCCCTTTGGACTTGATCCATTGATAATCAATTCCCTCATCCTGCCGGCAGATGCTGGTCCAGTGTCAGTTCCAGATTAGCAGATGATTTTCAATCGTTCGGCCCTCTTGCAGATTCTTGCACTTGTATCGGTGACGTTCTACTGTCAATTGCCATGGTGGTTGAATGACCGATCGTGGAACGAATGGGTTCCACCCTACGTGGACGTGATCGATCCGGCACATCCAGATCATCTGGGCGTTGAGCATTTGAATGTTGCCAAGTCAATTTGCCAAAACGGAAGTTTTGCAAACCCGTTCAAAACGCAAACTGGCTCAACCGCATGGATAGCCCCGCTTTTTCCAAGTGTACTGGCTGTACTTTTGTGGTGTTCGAATCAGTCTTTGCCTAAAACTACACTTCTCTATTTAGCGATGCAGTTATTCCTTTTGTGGGTCGGCATTGGAGTAGCCCAGTGTTATTTGAAGACTGCCAAGATGGGACAGTTTCTGGTGATCTCATGTGCATTTATCTTGATCACGGACTGCCAATGGCTGCTACAGTACACCCACGATTGTGTTATCACATCCTTTTTCATTGGTGCCATGATGCTCTTTTGGTCTAACGCGAACCAAACGAATGTTTCGTGGACGATGAAAGCATCCACGGCCGGATTTATTAGTGGAGTGGCAATGCTTTCAAGCCCTATCGTTGGGCTGGCCTGTGTCGCAACGCTATTGACCAATTGGCATAGAAACATGAATCAATTGATCTTGTCATGTTGTGTTGCTGCACTGATTATGATGCCATGGATTGTTAGGAACTATGTCGTCTTCGATCAATTGATCCCGATCAAGTGCAGCGGCGCTTTCGAAGCCTGGCAAGCACAGTGCAAGTCTCAGAATGGACTAGTAACGTTTGAAACCGAGAGGCATCACCCATGTGGAGTTGGTAACGAAGGTGAGCTTTACACAGAGCTTGGCGAAAGAGCTTACATCAATTTGAAGCAGAAGGAATTTTTTGAAGCCATCGCGGGAAAAAGAGGACCAACGGAATACGTTCGGCGATGCACCAATCGATTCGCAGCAGCATCTGTTTGGTATTATGCAGCCTGGCCGTACTATGACTCTGGCTGGTTCTTTGTTGTTCAACGCGTACTCTATCCGTTTTCTTTCATCGGCTTCCTTTTGTCTTTCTTGATGCCGATGCCGATCCACCGAAATGCCATTCGAGCGGCTCAAGTAATGTTCGTATTCGGATTAATGCCCTACATTTTCATTAGTTTTTATCATCGATATACTGTCCCTCTTTTTCCTCTAAGGATTTTCTTCACCGGAGTTGCATTGGGATGGATGCAACTGAGTGTCTTTCATTGGTACGCAATAGTAAGTAAAAGATTGAGCTGAACCATGTTCGCCCTACAAACGGGTAGTCGTCGACATTTCGTTTTCCTCGCTGCACTATTGATTGTTCAACTTGGTCTGTTAGGGGATGGTATTTTCCGATTTACTCCCGTAGAAGATGAGCCTGGGCATTTAGTGGCGGGCATTTCTCATTGGCAGTATCGAGACTTTGGCTGGTATCAGGTCAATCCTCCCCTCCCAAGAATGATGGCTAGTGTGGTTCCGTACCTTTTGGGCGAAAGAGTCGAAACACCGCCCGTTCAGAATACTGATTTAGGCAGACCGGCAATTGCTTACGGCCGAGAATACTTCCGCAAAGATCCTCAAAAACCCATGCGAATGCTCCAGTGCGCCAGACTCGTGTCGGTAATTTGGCCGCTGCTTGCGACCTATGTGATTTTTGTCTGGAGCAGTTCGGTTTGGGGGTACAATGCAGGTGTGTATTCCGCAGCCATTTGGATTTTTTCACCGCTGGTAATTGCTAATTCCCAGTTGAGCCTCCCCGATGTCGCCAGCGCAAGCTCGGGTTTGCTCGCCGGTTACGCCTTTTCAATATGGCTCCGAAAACCGACTTGGGAACAATCCGTCTGGGTTGGATTGGCGTTGGGTGTTGCACAGCTCACCAAGTTCACTTTGATCATTTTTGTTCCTTTGTACCTGGTATTGTGGTGCATCCACAGTCTTATACAACGGATCAGTCGCCGATGCTGGCTGTCGCAAACTGGTCAATTATTTTTCTTGATGACGGTAGCGTTGATAGTTATCAACTCGGGATACAGCTTCAAAGATACGGGCGTCAAGCTCAAGGATTATCGGTTCTTTAGCTCCGTCTTTACGAATAGTTCCTTTACCGATGAAGCCGATAACGAAAATCGTTTCCGCAATTCGTGGCTGGGTGAGATTCCAGTTCCATTGCCGAAAAGCGTTTTGCTCGGCATTGATTTGCAGCAGCGGGACTTTGAGGGCATGTTTAAGTCGTTTCTTCGCGGCGAGGAGCGAGATATTGGATGGCTTTATTACTATCTCTATGCCTACGCAATCAAGGAGCCTTTTGCTTACTTGTTGATTCTCGCGATGGCTCTATGTTCTTCCTATCGAACCTTTCGATTGGAATCGGAGCTGATTCTCGTTGTGATACCCGTTGCCATCTTTACAGTCGTGAGCGTCAAGACTGGCTTTAATCATCATTTGCGGTATGTATTGCCCGCCATACCCTTTATGTCCGTGTGGTGTGGACGAATCATGTCGGCTCATGTCGGGCAACCTTGGTTGAGAAAAGCGTCAATTGCCATCTTGTTGTTCGGGATTTGCGAAAGCTTGTCGGCTTGCCCTTACTTTTATGCGCATTTCAATTTTTTGATTGGTGGATCGGTCAATGGCTACAAACATTTGGCGGTAAGCAACCTTGGATGGGGGCAGGAGGCCCACCTAGTTCCGGAACTACGACGACGATATCCAGAAATCTTAATTGTAGATGATCTGTTACCCGAATTTGACCGGAATGGTGGAAGTGATTTAGACAGAAGTGATTTGGACAGACTGAGCTCAATGAAGCTATCGGAGCTAGCGAGCCTTACAGAGCAACGGATAAGGCAGATAATCATTCCAGGGATTTATGCAGTGCCAGCCGCAAAGATCGGCTCGCCTTCTTCTCCATACTTTATTTTCTCGCAATTCGAGCCAGAGAGAGTGGAGGGCTTTACCGTTCGCGTATATCGAATTCACGCGGATGATATCACTCGAATAGTGCGAGCGTTGAAAGAGCATACAGTGAGCCGTTTGGAAATTCACAAACAATCGAAGTAGACGTGAGCATACAAACCCGATGGGCTGAAGGTACCAGTGGGCTGAAGGTACCAGGAGTCGTTGTTCTGCTTTTCGCCTGTGAGATCCGCGAAATCCCACGCGAGAAACAAAAAAGGTCAATCCTTTTTGATCGCAAGTTCAAGTAGTTGCACCGTAGAAACAGGGCGTATCCAGGGTCCATCCATTCAAAGTGTGTAGCTGACAAGCCTGAACGATCCGCGTCGTGTGAGTCGCTAGAAATCTTTGCCACAATTCACGCGCCCATCGCTTTCGCTCTGGGGCGTGCCACACTGCATAGGATTGCTAGCGATGTGCAAAGCTGTACGACCTCCTGGGACCGTACACCTGGGCGAAGAATCTATACTAAGGTGCCTATTTCCTACCGGTCACATTGGACGAAAAATTGAACGAATGGAGTTCTCTGGTTCCCAAGTAGCTCTCTCTTCTCTATCGCGAATCCAACTTAAGCTTGACGTTCAAGACTTCGTTTGCTATTCAATCCACGGTCATGAGCCAAACTCCCATCGATGGTTCACTATTGCGGGCGGGAGCACGGATAGCCTAGGATTGCTTACCAATGATAAATCCGTCAGAACTCCATTTGCAAGCAAACCGAAACCAGCCAAAGCGGCTGTTCGTAGACGCTTCGCATACGATTGCATCTGGAAAAAATTCGGGCATCGAAAGGGTGGTTCGAAATATCCTTGCGGAATGCGGTCGTTGGTGTGAAGGCGAGGGGTTGCCAAAGCCTCAGTTGGTAACCCACCACTCAAATCAGTTTGTCACCGTCGATAGCAAGCTGTCGAACCGATTCTCTAAATTGGCAGCGATCGAGGCCAATGTTCGCCGCGTTCTCCCTAAATGGTATACGGCTTTTGCCACTTGGATATGCGGACGAACGAACTCCCCTCGTGCCAAAAAGTGGCTTCTGCCACAAGCGGGACATCTAGGAATATTCAAACTGCCTCATTCTGCATATGCATGTCTCGTTCGACAGACCATCGTATTGAAAACCAAGTCGATCGAACCAAACCAGCACGACCTTTTTGTTTTGCCCGATGCTTATTGGACCAAGCGCGGAGTATGGCAAGCCGCTGCGGAAGCTCGGAAAAAAGGTGCGACGGTTGCTACCGTCATCTACGATCTCATACCATTGACGCATCCTCAATACGTTGGCGTGAAGAGAATGGAAGGCTTTCGCACATACCTTCACCATGCGATTGAAAACTCGGACCTTTTGGTCACGATTTCGGAAACCGTTGAGACAGAAATCAAGCAGTACATTCAAAAGAACCGTTCCGAGCTGTCCAGCGTTCCAATGGCTATTAGGCATTTAACGCTTGGTGCCGAATTGAAACTAGTCGAGGGGGACATTCGACCGGATGTTCGAGAGCTATTTCCAGCCAATGGCGTCGGAACTCCCTACTTGATGGTTGCCACTTTTGATCCTCGAAAAAACCACCGCTTCCTTTTGGATGCCTTTGATCGGCTTTGGGAAACCAGACACGATCTTCGACTTTGCCTGATTGGACGCGTTGGCTCGCTGTGCGAAGATGTGGTGCAGAGAATCCGAAATCACCCTGCGTACGGAAAGCGACTATTTGCTTTCCACGACATCAAGGACTCCGAGTTGCAACACTGCTACAAGACATGCCGTGGCGTTATTTTCCCTTCGATCGTCGAGGGATTCGGACTGCCAATCGTGGAATCACTCTGGTTCGGCAAGAAAACTTTCGCGAGCGATACACCCATCCATCGAGAAGTCGGCAAGACGGATTGCGTCTATTTTGATTTGAACGACCCGTCCACCCTCGTCGATGAAATCGAAAAATGGGAATTGATAGCGGATCAATCTGCCGGCCAACTTCCCGTTCGCAAACCCACCACGTGGGACGAATGTAGCCGACTCCTCATTTCCCATTGCATCAACGCTCAGCAATCTCTGAAAAGCCGAGCCGCTTAGTCAGGAAGTTCGACTTTTTTTGTTCTTCCGGATCAAAATCTAGTCGTTGCTAGCTTTTTTAGCTAAAATCTGGGATTCCAACTTTCCAATGCGACATCCCATTGGGCCCTACCCGAATCTACCTTCCTTTCCCGGCCTCACGTCATGGCATCGATACCTTGGTCTGTTGCAGAAGATTCACTCGACGTGAATTTCTCGGTTCCGCAGTTGCTTCGACTTCGTTGCACACGCGATTGCTTCGCCGATGATTGGGATCAAGTCTTGCCACTTCTCAAAACGGACTCCGCGAAAGCCCGCGTCCAAATATGGATTGATCGAAGCGTAGTCGAAAGTAACGGAAACGTACTTCGGAACTTGTCGCAACGCATTGTGGAATCGGACGAAACCATCGAACTGGTCGCGCCTATCGCGTTGGTCGATGGCGGAGAACAAATCAAAAACGACCCGGACGCAATCGAGAACATTTTTCGCGCTATCGATCGGGATGGACTTGATCGCCGCAGTTATGTCCTGGTCATTGGAGGTGGGGCAGTATTGGACGCGGTCGGATACGCAGCCGCAATCGCTCACCGCGGTATCCGTCTAATACGATTCCCAACCACCACACTTGGCCAAGCGGACTCTGGTGTCGGTGTAAAGAATGCGATCAATGCTTATGGAAAGAAAAACTGGAAAGGTACGTTTTCCGTGCCATGGGCTGTCGTCAATGATCAGACACTGATTGCCAATCTGCCGGATCGCGATTTCCGGGCTGGGTTTTCTGAAGCAGTGAAGGTGTCGCTTCTTAAAAGCCCCTCGGCCTTCCGGTTCCTATGCGATCATGCCAAAGCGATCGCAAATCGCGATTGGAATGCTGTCATGCCCGCTATTCGTTCCAGCGTCTTGATGCACCTCCATCATATTACTCACGGTGGGGACCCCTTCGAAATGCAAGAAGCTAGGCCCTTAGACTTTGGTCACTGGTCGGCGCATAAACTGGAACATCTGACCAACTTCCGATTGCGTCATGGAGAGGCTGTTTCGATTGGAGTTGCCCTCGATACGGTTTACTCCCATTTGGTTCACGGTTTGGATCTTTCTGATGTCCAACGAACTCTCAAAGTGCTCAGTGACCTCGGTCTGCCTCTTTTTGACAGCGAACTGGCAGAACAAGCTATTTTCGATGGCTTGGAGGAGTTTCGCCAGCATCTAGGTGGGAGACTGACAGTCACGATGCTCAAGGCCGTCGGCCACAGCATCCATGTTCATGAAATCGATCAATCAGCCATGCGCGAGGCGATCGAGATTGTTCGCGAGAAAAGTTTGGTATTGACCCAATGATGAATGTAACCACGAGTGTCGTTGAGCAACATGCAAGTTGCACTGGTCTCTATTTAGTTCGTGTTGGATACCAACAAGAAATTACTTCTGTTCATTCGGGAGCTACTTCCTTAAATCGAGGCGATCAAATCATTTTTCGAACACCGCGAGGAATCGAGATAGGGCAGGTGCTGGCTGCAACGAATCCGGAATACATCGAGACGACCGGCACCGGTAAGTTCATCCGTAAAGCTCGGCAGGAAGATGAACTGCTCTGGAGACAACTAACGAGACTAAGTGTCGATGCAAGCAATGCCTGCCAATCCTTTTTAGAGGCACAATCCATTCCGGATGTCTTGCTCGAGGTCGAACCACTCATCGACGGGCGGACCCTCTATTTTCATTTTCTTGGAACGCCATCTTTGGAAACAGAACAGCATGTTCAAAAGCTCTCTGAAGTCTATCAAAAAAGCGTTGCTTCCTCTCGCTTCGCGGTTTTGTTAGAGCACGGCTGCGGCCCTGGCTGCGGAACCAAAGAAAAGTCAGGCTGCGGGAGCGAGGGTGGCTGCGTGGTTTGTGCCATTTCTGGTGGTTGCACCGCAAAGAAATAACGCTCTACTCCGAGTATTGACAGGCTGGAAACCTATCCCACGCTTGCTACTTTTCTGCTTTTTTAACTAAACCAAATTTTTGAATGACCAATCTAAATACTCCATCTTCCAACAATCGATCTTGGATCGCCAAACGTACGTTGGCATTCGACTCAAGCGGAATAAGGCGAGTCTTCGAACTGGCTGCTACTTTGAAAAATCCGATCAACCTGTCGATTGGTCAACCTGACTTCGACGTCCCAGCCCCCATCAAGAAGGCCTGTGTGGATGCAATCGAGCAAGGCAAGAATGCGTATGCACCGACGCAGGGCATCGGACCCCTGCGGGAAAGGCTTCAGTCCGACATCGATCGCAAGTATCAACATCCAGATCGAAAAATCTTTGTGAGTTCTGGTACGAGCGGTGGACTGGTACTCTCGATGCTGTCCATGGTCGATCCCGGTGATGAAGTGATCGTGTTCGACCCTTACTTTGTTATGTATGTGCCTCTCATTCAGCTTGTGGGCGGAGTGCCGGTTCTGATTGATACGTATCCCGACTTTCGAATCGATCTCGATAAAGTCCGCGATGCCATCAGTCCAAAGACCAAACTGGTACTCTTCAATAGTCCAGGGAATCCAACAGGCGTCACGGCGACATTAGAAGAGATGGAAGGACTGGCCAAGCTGTGCGCCGAAAAAAACATCGCCCTGATATCGGATGAGATATACAGTGGTTTTCATTTCTCTGGCCCAATGCGATCTCCGGCCGAATTCAATCCTAACACCATTGTCATCGACGGCTTTTCTAAAAGTCATGCGATGACCGGTTGGCGGTTAGGTTATGTTCATGGTCCCAACGAAGTGATTCAGACGATGATCAAACTTCAGCAGTACTCGTTCGTCTGTGCCCCAACGCCAATGCAATGGGGGGCACTCGCCGCTATGGACCACGATATGAGTCGGTACTATCTTGACTATGCGAAGAAAAGGGATCGTATGGTTGCCGGCCTTAAAGGCTATTATGAATTTACCGAGCCTGGCGGTGCGTTTTATGTTTTCCCCAAGGTTCCTTCCGGGACCGCCACCGAGTTTGTCCGCCGAGCTATAGAGCATGAGTTACTGATTATTCCGGGTAACATCTTCTCTACTCGCGACACGCATTTTCGCATTTCCTTTGCAGCACCCGATTCCATATTGGACCGCGGCATCGAAGTCTTGAGAAAGCTAGCCTAGGTAGAGGCCAACCGACAATCGCCCGAAACTGCGTTCCGAATCGCTCCTGCACTTTCGCGGTCCGCAGATGACTACAATAGAGGCAGACTGAAATCCAGCTATTGCAGAGGTTGCCGCCGATATGATTCACCTAAGACCATATGCCCCAATGTGTGCGATAATATTCTGTTCGTGCTGGTGGTGTGTCCACCAAACACATGGAGATGACACTTTTAAAGCCGACAAACCGGTCAAACCAAATGGAATCATTGCCGATCCTATGGTCGTGGGTGGCGAATCCGGTTCCGTCATCAAAGTCGCCAACCTTGTTTACGCCGGCACCAAGACGAGTGAATGTTTTTCCGATCATTTTCTGCGAAGAGCGGAAGAGTCGTCCTCCATCAGTACAAGCCGCCGACTGCACTCCGTCAAACTAGCCAACGAGGATATATACAATTTTCCGATGCTCATTATGAACGGCGAAGGGGAGTTCACGTTGCTCGCACAAGAACGAGACAATCTGAGGCGCTTCATTCAACGTGGCGGCTTCTTGCTCGCCTCCGCGGGCTGCTCTTCCAAAGAGTGGAACCAGTCCTTTCGCCGTGAAATGGCGACGGTTTTTCCCGAACAAACGCTTAAGACCATCGGAATGGAACATCTTGTTTTCCATACCGTCTACGATATCGGCGGGCTGAATGCCAAGCACGGTACTCCTCAGCAGCTCGAAGGATTGCATTTCGGGACCCGTCTCGGCGTCTTGTATTCACAGGATGGTCTGAATGACACTTCGAATACTCAGGGCTGTTGCTGTTGCGGCGGGAATGAAATCACCAATGCCGAACAAATAAATGTCAACGTATTGATCTACAGCCTCCTCCAATAGAATCCTCAATGACTGCAGAACGAACCACTTGGTGTTGGCTCTTGGCGGGCATGTGCATGTTGGGTTGTAGTCGCTCGACCTCGTCCAATCTATCCCTTGTTGTCAGTGGCGACACCGCAGGCTGGATCACGCCCTGCGGCTGCACCGCGAATCAATCGGGAGGTCTAGAAAGAAGAGCGTCCCTTTTGAAAACTCTCGGTCCAAACCAAAGCGTCCTATATTTGGACGCCGGAGGATCCGCGGCAGGAAAATCCGAGTACCAGCAACTTAAGTTGAAATCGATTCTACTCGGCGATCAACTTATGGGGCTCGAAGTCCACAACGTTGGTGCTCCAGAAACACAGATCACGCCCGATACTCTCTTTCGAATCGGCCAGGAGGCAAATACAAAATGGTTGTCCGCTAACCTTCAACCAAGCCAGGCTCCGGATTCGATCCAATCGTCTATCCTCTCACATCGAGTTGTGGTTAGACATGGCATTCGCATTCTAGTTACAGGCGTTGTTGATGCCGGCCTAGTGAAGAACCCACTTTGGAAAGTTCGAGATGCATCCTCAAGTGTGCTCGCCATCCTTCAAAAGGAAAAGGCCGACATCATATTGGTCTTAGCCTACATGAACGAGCCTGGCCTGCGTTTGCTGGCGGAGTCATTGCCAGAGGTGGACTTTATTATCGGCGGACCGACCGGCCAGATGCTGGCTCCATCTCAAGTTGGGCCAGTTGAAATAATGTCAGCAACCAACAAAGGGAAATTTCTAGCAAGGATCGAACTGAAGAAATCCGGCAAGGTTTGGAAGCCGGTAAATCGCGGTGCGATCGAGGTAGCAAGTTCCTTACCTAGAGATCCGCTACAGTCAAAAAATCTTGACGAATACCTCGCCGCATTGGCCGTTCAGGATTTTCCAGCCGATGAAACCGGGCTCGCGACAATCCAACCAATAAATTCCGCTCAACATGGCTATCAAATCGCCGGCTCCCATACTTGCGTGCCCTGTCATAAGCAGGACGATCAAACCTGGCATGCGTCCAAGCATTCGCATGCATGGCAGACTTTGGTTGAAAAGCGTTCGCACGTCGACCCGTCGTGTCAACAGTGTCATACGACCGGGTACGGAACGGCAGGTGGATTCACACAAGTTTCAAAATCAACGCGCTACGTTAACGTAGGCTGCGAAAGCTGTCACGGTCCATCTCAATCGCATGTGCTCGACCCGAAGACAAAAACAACCTATCTGTCTCGCGACCAATGCATGCGTTGCCATGATCACGAGAATAGTCCTGAATTTGATTATGCAAAATACTGGGCGAAAATTGCGCATGGCCGATGACAGTGCGTCGTTTCGATCCATGGAAGTGCACCGCCAACCGTCGCTTGGGCTTCGCGACAAATAGCAGTTTCGATATTTCTTTCTCATTTATATCGAGTCTTCTTTGTTCCGAACAACAATCGAGTAAGACAATATCGGTAGCCCATCCGTTCGGGGCTTTCCCCCGACGGATGCGTTTTGGGGTACTAAGCACGCGTGAAGAAGTATTTTGGCATAACATGTAGCCGACGTCGCTCCGCGACTCGGCAATTCAGTGTCGCGGAGCGACACTGCCACAACGAT
>JAYVPJ010000140.1:0-19151 GCA_043757445.1 Pirellula sp.
GGAATCCATCCTAATCCGGCTTCAAAGATCGCAAACCACTAACCGTCAGCCAACCCAGCCAATCCGTAAAAGTGGCTCAATTCCTGATCGGAATCGACAAACATGACCACGGGTTTGAGTCGCCAGTTTATCGAATGGCTCCCGCCCCAAACCTTGGACTTACATGGATTCTTTCTACTATCGCTTACGCCAACCGCTGGGCCATTCGTAGGATCGGTGAGTCGCTGTGATTGCAAACGCGGTTCTGGTTGCAATGGATCTAACGATAATACGGCGGTTCGGAACTAGTAGGCGACAGAACTACGACAAAAGTTCTTCCTTTATAGGAGGCTCCTCGCTCGATGTCCAAAATCATATGCTAGTTTTTCATGGCGGTTTTTTCCTTTTCGGCAATTCGTACTGATCCCATTCGGTCCCAAATGTCTATCACCAGTACAACGTCATCGATACTGCCCTCGATCGATTTAACCAGTTTGCTGGAGCGCTGCATGGGGAACTTCGCTTTGGTAGAGAAACTGAATAACGCATTTTTAGGTTCTCTGCCAAGTGAGAAAGGTGCACTGCAGGAGGCAGTGTTGAACGGCGACTTGAATGCGATCGCCAGGATTGCGCACAAATTGCGAGGGACTGCCTCGAATATGTGTGCCATGCCTCTTTCGGATGCCGCAAGCAATGTCGAACAGGCTGCACGGTTTAACCAAATCGAACTTGTCGCTCAGCCATGGTTTGAACTGAAGCATCAAATCGAAAACGTAATGAATGCGCTTTCAACTAAGGAATCGAGTCCATTATGAACAGACCACTCTCAGTAGTTGGAGCCAAAACAGATGGGCTCAAAGTGATGATCGTCGACGACGATCTCATTGCTTTGGAAATACTCGCCAACTTTTTAATAGTGTCAGGATATCGAGTCGAGACCGCTTCCAATGGCAAAGAAGCCCTTGAAAAAATGCGATACTACACACCGCGCATTGTGATTTCTGACGTGGACATGCCGGAGATGAGCGGTATTGAGCTATGTCGCGCGATTAGAAACAAACAATCCATTCAGTACACCTATCTGATTCTGTTGACGAGTCACTCCGACACGGACAGCGTACTTCTTGGTCTGGATGCAGGCGCTGACGATTATCTGAGCAAGCCGTTTCGTCAGGAAGAATTGCGTCTGCGATTGGAAGGGGGCAGGCGCTTGCTTACGCTCGAGGGGCGAGACATGATGATTTTCTCGCTGGCAAAATTGGCAGAGAGTCGGGACGAAGATACAGGAACCCACCTCGAACGGATTCGCGAATACTCGAAGGTTCTTGCGACGGAATTGATGTCCTGGCCGAAATTCGAGAACATCGTCGATGCCCAGTTTGTCGAATTGATCTACATGACGAGCCCGCTACATGATGTCGGGAAAGTCGGGATACCCGATAGTGTGCTGCTTAAACCGGGCAAGCTCACGCCGGACGAGTTCGAGGTGATGAAGCGCCATACATTGATCGGGGGAGACACGTTAAATGCGTCGGCCCAAGCCCATCCGGAAGCAAGCTTTCTGAAGATGGCGCTGGACATCACTTTGAAGCACCATGAACGATGGGATGGGACTGGTTATCCGTTTCAACTCCAAGGGGAGGAAATACCACTTTCCGCCAGGATCGTGGCGGTCGCAGATGTCTACGATGCGCTGACCACCAAACGCGTTTACAAACCTGCTTTTACTCACGAGACTGCTGCCGAAATCATTTACAAGAGTCGAGGCACTCACTTCGACCCCGATCTGGTCGATGCTTTTGCAAACGTCGAGGAACAAATGCAACGCATTCGCTTTGAACTCGATGACAATCCAACGACCGTTGACAGCCCAAGGGTTCCGGTCGCACAAGAACTTGTTGCATCCTTCTCGCCGACTGCAACCACGCCTTAGTCTTGCGGCGGGCTCTGCCAGACCATCGATTGTGCATATCAAAAACGACGAGTTCGATTCTCTGTAGCAGCGCGTTCCGAGGCACCATGGAACGAGCCACAAATGCCATTGCTTGCCTACATGTAGTTAAATCGCTGTTAGGCGAGGGGCAGAAACAAACATACCAAGTCGCATGGGCGTCCCGCGCGTCTCGCCCATGTTTTGTCGGGCGAGATGCCCGTGCAACCTGATGCCCGTGCAACGAGATGGCCGTGCAACGAGATGGCTAAGTGTCGTTCGTTCAATAAGTGGCGTAAGCTTCCAGCTTGCGAGGAGAAAAACGCAAGCTGGAAGCTTACGCCACGTTTGAAATTGGACAGTTATTTACCGAACGGTCCTAAGGTTGGATTTCAACTGCCTCTCGCCTTAGCAACGTGTCACCTCTAGGAAGACGATGTTTTGATTCTCTTCTACCGTGACCAGGATTTCTCGCATGTCATGTTGAGGGATCAATTCTGTCAGCCCCATCATGTCCATGCGATTGCGATACACCAAGAACCAATCCATGCAAGCCTCCATGTATCCGATATCATGGATGGAAGGCAAGAAGTTTGCGATCACTAATTTACCCCCCGGTTTGAGCATTGAAAATAAATGGTAGCTAAGTTTTTGAGCCGACTTTTGATTGAGGTAGTCGTACAATCCGGTCGAATAGATTAGATCGAATGTACCGAAGTCCATAACACCTGTCAGCATTTTTCTGATATCGGCCAATTCACATTGCACTCCAAACCGTGCAAAGCTTCGTTCCACTTCAGTTAGGCTTTTTGCATCTGCATCTAAAGCGATGAACGTATTGAACTTACTACGTCGAACCGCTGAACTCATTGAGGCCTCGCGAAGATGGCCCGAAGCGACCGCCAACACATCGGGCAATGGTTTGATACGAGCGACTTCATCAAGCTTTTCTGCGATGAATTCGCGTCTGGCTCGAACCCCAGCCGAGGCGGCCGCGCGGGTTGTGTATTGGTAGACACCTTGTCCGAGCAAACTAGTGGTCGGTGGTTGCCACCCTTCCTCCAGACCGTAGATGTAGTCCATCATTACCGCGTCGCCAGCATACCCTCGAGGCTTGTTATAGGCTCTGCTCGTAAATGGATCCTGGTGCACGAGAGGTAGCAACTCAGATTCTCTGATTTGCTTGACACATTTTACCCACTCGCTTTTTACTAAATGGTCTCTTAACTTCTTGCACTCGACAAAAAGTCGATGTACTGAGCCTTGAATGTCCAGCAGCGGTTCTGTGTCGCACAGGAGACTTGAGGCGATTTGTTTTACGAACGTGAGATTCGTGTCCGGAATAGAGTTGCGTTCGAGATCAAAACGCCTTAGTACTGCTCCAGGGCCATTGCGAATATCCGGATGATGATGGTTTGACAAGATCGACTTTATCATTGAAAACTCCAATCCGTGCTCAAACAAGAGACTACTTTGAATCGAACTAAAAGAGCGATTGAAAGGCTGGGCGAATTGGCCTTGAAATGCCGAAGACGGAGCATACACGTTTTGACTTGAGACAAAAGCATAATTACTTTCAAGAATTGGGATTCAAAAATATCACAGCCGTACAATCGTGATTTCCGATTGATTTTTACACGAATTCGATGATTCTGTTGGCTTCACGGTTGCAGGATGCATGCCATCTCGCATACTCCAATCGATGCAATGCGTTGAGTCTTCGCAGTGTATTACATTACCTTTTTCTTGCTGTCGGTTTCTTCCAGTGCGCGATCCAAATTCATCGAAGAATCGGGCTGGTGAACCACCACTAAATCCGCAGGCTACGCTCCGAACCGTTCCGGTTGCGGATTGGCTTCTCGCCATCAACGACGCCGGACAGCGGCATCTAACTCTGTTGCAATTGGTCGTAGATATCCTATCGGTTCTCCAATTAAGGCATGACAACGGTATCGTCTGTTCGGATTTGAGTGAGGAGACGATTCGCATTCGTTTGCCGGAGCGAGTCGGGGTTCTGGTTGAAACGGAATTGTCGACCTATTCCAACCGTTCGATGGAGCGGGCGATTTTTCTTGCGCCAGAACAGACCGGAGCCCTTCAACGCCCACTAGGTCCCTACACGGATCTGTATAGTTTGGGCGTTTTTCTGTACCGTTGGATTTGCGGTGCCGCTCCTATACAAGCATCTAATCTGAGTGAATTGATGTTGGGGCAAATGACGAAGTCCGTTGCAAGTGTGCGATGGAAAGGACACGGTGTAACGCGATGTGTTGACGAATTCATTCTTCGATTATTGAGGCGCGACCCTCGCGACAGATACCAGTCCGCCAAAGCCGCCTTGGCCGATTTGATCAACATAGTAGACCTTTTGCAAGGCAAGAAATCGGATGCGGTTGTCCTTGGTTGCATGGATAAACGCGAACGATTATGCGAACCTTCGCTGGTGGGCAGAGATTCGTGGCTGGATCGTTTTGTGCATTCGTTAGCCGATCTTGCAGCGCCCAACAAGCGGTGGTTCATTCTATCCAAGCCGGGTGATGGCAAAACGCGATTGATAAGTGAATTCGCGAAGGAAGCCATGGCGCGGGCTGCGATTGTAGTTCGAATGACTGGTGTTGACAGCGAAAACGCCCGTCCACTACAGGCCTTCGCATCGGTCAGCAGCGATTTGGAGGAGTATTGCAGATCGCATCCGGAGCTAGTGGTTTATTTAGCGGACGGTCTGTCCCAGCATGAAGAAAGTATTCGGCCCGTATTTCCTTGGATGTTTCAAACGCAAGTGCAACAAGCGAGTGCTGGCCCCGAGAAGTTTGCCGGCCAACGACTGAAAAGGGCTATAGAAGCGTTAATGGATTTGTTGAATCTGCAAAATAAACGAACTGTCTTGTTGGTGGACAACCTCGATTGCATCGACGAGCTTTCTCGCGACCTACTTGCTGGGTGGTTGCAAAGCCGAAAAGTACGTCAATCCGGTTCGCTCCTTTTCGTAGCGACGGGATCATTGAGTAGCGAGATGCGCTTGCAGCCAGAATTAGGATTGGCTGTCGAAGTGTTGCAACCGTTAATGACAGAGGGCATCACTGCGGTTCTCAAATCAATGATCGGGCAATTCCCATTGGAAGCACTGGATTTGACTGCTGGTGCTTCTAACGGAAACCCCTTTCTGGCGATATCATTGCTTCAGGGGATCATCGAGTCCGGAGTTGTTCAGTTTCGCGAAGGCTCTTGGTCCATTCGCCCCGGCGAACCGTTGAAGCTTCAAAGCCACGGGCAGGGCTCAAGTGCACTGATAACGCGCACCATGGGACTTCCAGATTCAACTGTTTCACTATTGCGGGCGGGTGCAATTTTAGGAAAGGGTTTTGAGTTTCGCGAAGCGAGATTGCTTTCCGGTATCGATTCGGATCTGGCACAAGAGGCCTTGGAGTTAGCCGTTCAGCGACAGCTTGTTTGGACAGATGGTCATCAACGGCAAGCGGGGTTTGTTCACGATGATATCCGACGCATGTTCTTGGGGCAGCTAAACAATGAAGCGAAGTGCCTATTGCATCAAAGCGCGGCGCGACTGATCCTCGAGGAGAATGCAGAGCGATACTACGAACTCGCACACCACTACGATGCGGCTGAATGCCGTGACGAAGCGATTCATTTCTCTACCCTGGCAGCCAAGCATGCGCAACGCCAGTACGCAAACGATTTGGCTATTCGGTACTATCGGATGGCGCAGAAGTGGATACCGGCATCGAATCGCGACCGAAGACGAATGGCGGCGGAAAGCATTGGAGAGGTATTTCTTAGTACTGGAGACTACGATGCAGCGGGTGTCGCTTTTGCAGAGTCGCTAAGCTTCGCGGACCAAGCCATCGATCGAACTCAACTTGCCGGCAAATTAGGAGATGTTGAATTCAAACGCGGCCGCATGAGCCAAGCGGCCGAGCAATATGTGGCAGCTCTCGCATTGAGCGGCTTTCGAGTCCCTCACAGCGTGGCTCGAATGCTCCTGGGTTTGATCTGTCAGTCGGCAATCCAAGGCCAACATTCACTCCTTGGACTGTCGAGCTGTCGTAAAGCTGCAACGCCTCTACAGAGATTGCGGTGGACCCTCTTTAGCCGCTTGGCCCACACCTACTGGTTTAGCCGCGGTGCAGTTTGGACGTTGTTCGCGCATCTCTCAGGTATGAATGATGCTGAACGATATTTAGACACTCCCGAATTGGCCAAGAGCTATTCAGAACATGCTCCGGTATGTAGCCTCTTGCGATTGTTTCGACGAGCTGACGCATATTCGAAGCGTTCACTCAAGATACGATGTGATCAAAAGGATCTTTGGGGTCAGGGACAGACTCTTGCATATGCGAGCGTGGTACATTTAGCAGCGGCTCGTTTTCAAACCTGCGTCAGCGTGGCTTCCGAGGGAATTGAGTTGCTTGAACGAACCGGCGATGCATGGGAAACCAATATGGCCAGGTATCAACGCGCCAACGCTCTCTATCGGGCCGGCCGGTTTCGTGAAGCTGCCAACGATGCAAAACGCATTCATGATTCTGGAATTGAGATTGGCGACGACCAAGCTGCGGGGATTAGTTTGGACGTCTGGATGCGATCCGCGCCGCATCAAGTTGCTCCAGAGATCGTTGCTACTCAGGCAAGGATTCATCGGACAGATGCCCAAAGTCATGCACAAACGCACCTGGCGTTAGCCATTGTTCAACTTCGCGCCGAACAGTTCGTTGAGGCCGAGGCAACATTACGGGGTGCCATTGAGCGATGCAAGACAGCAGGGCACCTCAACTCGTATATCAGTCCTTGCTATGCGTGGCTTGCAACCGCTCTTCGAACGTTAGCCAGTTCAACGCCACGCTATCAAGTCAAACTGTTCCATCATCGTATAGCGGAAGCCCAACGAGCCGCCAAGATTGCACTCAAAATTGCAAAGAAGTTTCCAGCCGATCTTCCTCAAGCCTGGAGGGAAATTGCGTTGATGGAATCGCTTACTGGGCGAAGTTTTTCGGCTTCGAAACTGTTTCGGAATAGCATCAAGATTGCAGAAATATTGCATAGCCCAATGCAAGCTTGGGAATCGCTTAAATGCCTCAGTCAATTAGTTGGAAATGCGAATGACAGTCGATTGCAATTGACTCAGGAAGAAGCCGAGAGGCTAGAATCGCTAACGGTAGATCTGGCAGATTCCATTCGATGTATCGAGGGAAATGCGGCATCGCAAGAATCCATTTCGCTTGCAGATCGATTCGACACGCTGCTGGCGGACGGGCGTCGAATTACCCGTTCTTTGGATAAGCGGGATATCTTTCGCGAAAGCTGTTTAGCCGCGCAGCATCTTCTTCGTGGACAGGTCATTCTGATCCTTTCTAGGGAACATAAAGACCCATCCTGGACTATTCCAGAAAAGATCGCAACCGGAGTTGTTGCGCAAGCACTAATCGACAAGATCTCGCATGTTGACAGCTTCCTCGTAGGAGTGGGTAATGGGTGCGAATCGAGGATCCTGCCGTGGGATGATCCCGATCGTTTTACCAAAGGCAGCCTCTTAGTCACCCCTATCCAGGTGCGAGAATCGATCGTTGCCTACCTTTTGGTTGGGCATGTAGAGCTGGATAACTTGTTTGGAAATGAAGAATTGAAAGTTGCGGAATTCATCGCCACCTTAACAGGCGCCGCCATGGAAAACGCCGAGGGATTTGACGAGCTTCACAAACTCAATTCCACATTGGAACAACGTGTTGAGGAACGCACTGCAGCCGCTGAACTTCGGTCAAATGAACTTGTGCTAAGCAATGACGCTCTTCGCGAAACAGAGGAGCAACTTCGCGATGCAATCGAAGTTGCCAATGCCGCTAGCCAGGCGAAGAGCCGTTTTTTGGCAACGATGAGCCACGAGATCCGCACGCCTCTTAACGGCATCTTAGGTATGACGCAACTTGCTTTGGCAAACAGCCCCAACCCGCAGCTCACTAACTATCTCAAAACCATATCGCGTTCCGGTGATTCGTTGCTTCGACTGCTCAATGATCTTCTCGATTTTTCGAAGATCGAGGCAGGGAAAATGACTGTCGAGACGATCGCATTTGATCCGAGAGAGGTATTCGCCGATGCGGTTGAACTTCTGGCTATACCCGCGTGGCAAAAAGGTATTGAAATTGTCGCATCCATTTCCCCCAACTTGCCATCCAACATGATCGGCGATCCCGTGAAGTTGCGGCAGATCATTCTTAACCTGTTGGGGAACGCGATCAAATTCACCTCCGTTGGCTACGTCGAGATGCGAGTAGAAGTTGCAACCGTCGAGGCATCTACCTGGAAGATCCATGTTATCGATACAGGCATCGGCATCCCTGAGGACAAACAGAAGTCGATCTTCGAAGCGTTCTCGCAAGCGGACAACAGCACAACACGTCGTTTCGGCGGAACCGGGTTGGGGCTCTCTATATCAACGGAACTTGTTCGATTGATGAATGGAACTATCGAGGTCGCGAGCCAATCCAATGTGGGCAGCGAATTTACGATCACACTGCCGCTGATCGTGGACACCTTCATAGATCCATCACGAAAAAAGACTTTCAAGCTATTGATTGGCCGAAAATTTCTAATTGTCGATCCGTGCGACGCAGCCAGACGATGCCTGGAACAGACGGTAACCGAATGCGGCGGATTGGCAATTGGTTTTAATTCTTGGTTTGACCAGCCCAGTCTGGATCGGCCAGACCTCGAACTTTTCGATGCGGTCATTGCAGCAGGAACTCACGCAAAAGTACTCCTAGATGATGCCAAAGAGCAAAGCATTCCAGGGTGGTTGGCACAAGGACCAAATGCAACACAGCATTTGAAACACAGGTATCTAGTCAAGCCATGTATTGGTCCTGAATGGCTTAATGATATCGTTTCAGCGTTGTCCGAAGTTGGGTCGGACTCACCCGCTTTTTCATCGGGTCAGGCAGCCTTCGTAGCGAATCCTGCGCAAAACTCAGCCCCGAAAACTTCCAACCATTCGAACTTGAATATACTCGTTGCCGAGGATGGATTGGTAAACCAATGCGTCCTGGTTGGGCTGCTCGAGTTAACTGGCCATACAGCAACCGTTGCAAACAATGGTCGCGAAGCAGCCGAGATTGTTGAGAAGTGCGATTTTGATATTTGTTTGATGGACCTAGACATGCCCGAGTTGGATGGAGTCGAAGCAACACGACTCATTCGAAGTCGCGGCATTGCGTTGCCAATCTACGCCATGACGGCCCATCATGATCAGCACCATGCAGACTTATGTCGCGAGGCTGGCATGAATGGATTCCTAACCAAGCCGATCAAACCCAACGACCTCCAGCGAATTCTCGCCGAAGTATCGTTCAATCGTGTTAGCAAATCCGTTGCTCGCCCGTTATAGGTTGTACCCTTCCCTTACACGCCTAGTGCTTTGTTTCATTTTGATTTTAGGGTAGTGGATCTTGTTAAAGTTCCTCCCCACAAAAGGATCTTTAGCAAGATCCACTACGTCCTTCGAATGTCAACCCTAACCAAGGGAGAATCGATGTCCCAGTTTGTCGCTATGCAATGCCTAACTCACTTATTCAGAATCCATGTGCCATGACTACCGTTGAAGTTTTTCATAGCGACGCCATGAAACAAAGGCAGTTGGATGCCAAAAAAACTTCGCACTCAGAGCTGCATCGGGCCATTATTAGTA
Organism: Pirellula sp.; assembly: GCA_043757445.1. Classification (GTDB taxonomy): domain Bacteria; phylum Planctomycetota; class Planctomycetia; order Pirellulales; family Pirellulaceae; genus JBKCUI01. The sequence continues at coordinate 9,609 of JAYVPJ010000140.1, forward strand.
ATGCAGCCTATGCCATCATTGCGACGACTCCGACAGGTACCATTACCAGTTTCAATCCCGCTGCGGAGCGGCTACTCGGATATTCTGCCAGTGAGTTGATTCATTGTCATACACCGCAGCTCTTTCATCTAGAAGAGGAAATAGTTGATCGCGCTCGTGAGTTTAGTGCGGAATTGGGAATCGATATAAAACCGGGTTTTGAGGTTTTTGTCGAAAAATCGCTTCGGGATTTGCCAAATGAACACGAATGGACGTATGTTCGAAAGGATGGAACTCAGGTTCCTGTTTCACTTGGTATCACTGTATTGCGAAATGAATCGAACACAGTGACGGGTTATTTGGGAATTGCAAATGATATTTCACGGAGGAAGCAGGTCGAGGCGGAATTGAAGGCAAGCGAAGAGTCCTACCGCGTGCTTTTCGATACCGTGCGAGTCATTAAGGAAAGGCTTGAGTTGGCTGTACGCGGTTCGTCAGATGGACTCTGGGATTGGAACTTGCAAACTGCCGAGGTTTATTTTTCGCCAAGATTTCATGCTCTCTTGGGTTTTGCCGAAGACGCTGTTCGACTCAATCGGCAGGATATTTTCATTGGCCTCATCCACCCGGAGGACAAGATTCCATACAAGACGGCGGTGGACGAGCACTTGGAAAACGGTTTCCCGTTTGAAACCACTACGCGAGTCCGCACTCAGCAAGGTGAATGGCGTTGGTTTAGGATACGTGGAGAGGCGGTGAAAGGAGAGGCAGGCACGCCAAACCGAATGGCGGGCTCGATATCGGACATCACCGTACAAAAAAATGCAGAAGAAAAACTTGCCAGGGCAGCTGTGACCGATCAACTGACCGGACTCCCAAACCGAGTCCATTTCACGGCGAGGATGAGCGGAGCAATCTCCCGAGCGAACGCAGCTAAAAAACATTTTGCTGTTATGTTTTTGGATTTCGACCGATTCAAGGCGATCAACGACAACTGGGGACATGATATCGGGGATGAACTTTTGCGACAGATCGCCGACAGACTTAGGCAGGGGTTATTTGCAAGTAGTTCGACATGGATGCAGTTCCACACTGTCGCTCGACTTGGCGGCGACGAATTTGTTGTGTTGATTGAAAACCTCGAACACCCTGGCGAGTTGTCCGCAATCCTAGAAAACATACAAAGGAACCTGAACCAAGGGTTTCAGCTAGGAAAACACAAAACACATTCGTCAGCAAGTATTGGTATCGTATTCGGACCAGCATTCTATGATCGCGAAGAAGACATTTTGCGTGACGCCGATATTGCAATGTACGAAGCGAAACAGACTGGAAGAGCCCGATACGTCGTATTTGATAGTGAAATGCACATGCGAGTTCGTCGTCGTTGCCAATTGGAACTCGATTTGCGGGAGGCTATCGGAACGCCCCAGCTGTCATTGATATATCAACCAGTTGTGTCGCTTTTGACGGGCGAGGTTAGCTCTGTCGAAGCATCGGTGCGTTGGCTTAATCCCAATCTAGGAGCCATCGAGCCATCCGAATTCATGGCCATTGCGGAAGAATCCGATCTGACGATTCGGCTTAGCGAATGGGTGTTGTGGGAAAGCTGTCGCCAATGCAGCCTTTGGCACGCCACAATGGGTACTGCGGCACCACCTCAAATCAGCGTCAACATCCCTCGCAAGCAGTTCGCTTCGCCTGAGCTACCAGATTTACTCAGTCGCATCCTAGTCGAAACCGGATTGCAGCCAAAACGACTGTTGTTGGAGATTGCTCAAGACTGCTTTACGCTGGAAACGGAAGTAGCCGCGAAGACAATGAATTCGATTCGGGAACTTGGAGTCGAACTGGCTATTGATGATTTCGGAATAGGTACAGCGTCATTCATAGCGCTACATCAACTCCCGGTCAGTCTCTTGAAACTCGATCGTTCGCTAATCAGGCAAATTGAAAATTCGAAGTGCGAAGCAGCATTGCTTCATGGACTGGTTGTCATGGCGCGCAATCTCAACGTCAAGTTGGTTGCCGAGGGAGTCGAATTGAGGTCCCAACACAAAGCGCTTCAAGAATTGGGGTGCGAGTTTATGCAAGGTGCTTTCTTCGCAAATCCCATGCTAGCTCCCGAGCTAGAAAACTTCCTTTCGGACAATCGATGCGACAAACCGCTTGCAATTGGCGCAATGGCCTTTGCAGGGGGGTGGTCGGAACGATTGGCTTACATTGAGCCCGCCTCCAACTAAGGTTAGCTCAAAACTATACTTTGGATTTGCTGACAGCTAGCTTTGCAATGGATATCGCCGCAAGAAGTCCCTGGCTAGGATCACGCGAAGCGACTCCAATGGAAGCAGCTATATCGCTCGACACCAACGCCTTCCTGATGCTGTTCGACATCTCCTCACCACCTGCCGCATCGCATTCAACTCCCAGTATTACGAATTCCCCGTCACCAAAATGAGCGACTATGTCGGTTTGCCTGCGTGCTTTAAGAATGCAATTAGCCGCTTTGCGGATTTGTGATTCGTCAGGTGTGTTGTCACCAACATCGTTAAACGGCTCCTGGATGTCCAATTTGACAATCAATACACAGGCAGGGCAGCCATAGCGTCGGGAGCGGGCCTCTTCGGTTACAATCCTTTGATCCCAGCCTTTTCGATTCAGAAAGCCCGTCAACGGATCAAGCAATGCAGCTTGTTGCACCTGCTCCAATTCCCTTGCAAGTTCAACCGATTTCATTTCATCCGCCAGGATTGTCCCAAGCAATTTTGCAACCAATTCTATCCAAGGTAAATCTCGTTGAATTGATTCATCCTGCGGCGTCGGATCAATTGCACACAGGGTTCCAAAAAGCGATCCATCCGCCTTCTTAATGGGCACACCTATGTATGCGCCAATTGCCACCTGCCTACCAATCGGTGCTTCAGCGTAAGACGGAACTTCCTTCGCGCAAGGGGCAATTCTGGGACCGCGTCCAAGCACCATCTGCGAACAAAACGAATCCGCCCACCGAAATACAGAACCCTCTTTGACGTTGTATCCGTGGTCCTCAACCTGCAAGACGACCCAATCATTTCCGTCCGTTCTAGTCATCATCCACAAATTGAACCCGAGTCGCTGACGCAATAACGCCAACACGGCCCGGCTCGCCGTTTCGAAATCAATAAAGGGACTTAGATCGGCGCCTGCTTCAAGCATATCATCACCTAGTCAAATGGATTCGATCGGAATGCAGGATGGCTAACTTATTAAAGCGTGCCCCAAAACGCCACTGAAGTGTGAGTCAGAACCCCTGCTCGGGTGGTGATGGTACACCAATTCGATAGGCGTGACAACCGTCCCAGTGCGCGCCATTTTGGAGAGCAATTGTCACAACGTTGTCTCAACGGCTCGGCCTTAGTTCAACGTACCATACTGCAAATCCACGTTCGCCAAACTTCCGCGATAATCGAGTATCGTAACGCAAGGCGAAACAGTTGTGGACAACTGTTCACCTTTTCCGCTGCGCGAAAGGTGGGCTATGCCAACAGTTCGCGAATGACACGAGCCTTGGTAACGTCAGCATCGGTCAAGCTGGTTTCTCGGCCATCGTGCGGAAATAGCACCTTTGCGAAACGTCAGAATACTAAATCATTAGCCTGTAGTACTGTCGGTACACCAACATTGTGTAATATGGAGCTTCTACATACGATACCAGACCGTCCCTTTGAAAGATCCTGCTCGTCGAACTCCACAATAGAAAAATGCGAAATGAAGATTGATTCGGTCGACTTTTACTACCTCGCGATGCCCGATGTTCTGGATATCGGCGACGGAAGCCAAGATGCGTTGCTCGTACGTGTTGCCGCTGGCGATTCGGTGGGTTGGGGAGAATGTGAGGCGTCGCCGCTAGTGTCGATCGCGAGCCTTGTTTGCCCAATGTCCCATAGCGCCTGCAAGCCTGTACAAGCCTCGGTACTCGGTCAGTCCATCAACAGTGTTGACGACATAAGAGCAATCGGAAACTTAGTCCGCGCAAATAGCCTAGATCTGCTTCAAGCGGACCATACGCTCTCAGGTATCGACATTGCGCTTTGGGACCTACTGGGGCGCCAATTGGAAGAGCCCGTTTGGCGATTGCTCGGCTATCAAGAGTGCTTCCCGAAAACACCTTACGCTTCAGTCTTGTTCGGCGATTCCGCCGAAGAAACATTTCGAAAGGCAACAGCAATTTCGCGAAAGGGTTTTCGAGCTGCTAAATTCGGATGGGGACCATTTGGATTAGCCACGATTGCGGACGACGAGGCACAACTTCATGCAGCCAGGGAAGGTCTGGGCCCGGAAGGTATTCTCTTGGTAGATGCTGGTACCGTTTGGAATACAGATGTCGACGCTGCCCGCGCGAGGCTGAGAATGCTGAAAGAAGTGAAAGCCGCGTGGCTTGAGGAACCGTTTGTCTCCGGTGCGTTGTCGGAGTACCGCGCTTTGTCCATGGAAAGCCCGCCGGTCGGATTGGCCGGTGGCGAGGGCTGCCATAACTTGCATATGGCAAAACACATGATCGACCTTGCTGGACTCAAATACGTTCAGATCGACGCCGGTCGAATTGGTGGTATCACTGTCGCGAAAGACGTTGCTGAATATGCTGATGCAAAGGGCGTCACCTACGTCAACCATACCTTTACGTCTAATCTCGCCCTCTCTGCATCCCTGCAGCCCTACGCAGGCTTGGAAACGCACAAGATCTGCGAATTTCCAACGGAACTAAAATCGTTGGCCATGGCGATGAGCCAAAACCACATCGTCCCGGATGCAAATGGCGAGTTGAATATTCCCGATTCGCCTGGCTTAGGTATCGAACCGGACCTGCAAAGCATAGCGCCTTACTTGGTCGAAACCGAGATCTTCGTTCGTGGAAAACTACTGTATAGGACGCCGCCGCTGTGGTGAGAAACGAACAAGCAGGCAATCGCAATTAAGAACCAGCCATTAATGGTGAGGCAATCATTCCTGAGAGAAGCTAATTGAACCATCGCGTCGATTGCCTTGAAATCGATGCACTTGTGGATCGATGGAATAGCTTAACCATCGAACGGACCCATCGCAGAATGCCATTCCCGTTCCACTGTAGTGAGCGGAACCAAAGAGTCTATTCTTTGAAGCGGAACTATCGCGGGAAGGAGGATCAATCGTCCAACGATTCAGGTCTAGGTCGACGCCAGAGAAAAGACTTTGGTCATGGCCGAGATCCGTTGAATCGAAATATGCACTCTTGCCTACATGCTTTTCACCAATTAGATAGTTATTGGAGAGTCCGTCTGAGATGTCGCTAGTACGCACTCTGCTCCGTAGGTACGACACGCCGGTTGCATCCTTAGTAGGAACCCACGGATAATTCGGCCGCTCGGCGTCCGCTATACTTAATGGACCACCGTCTGTATTCGTGATGTAGTCACCTTCACAGATCGCGTAGTCCGACTTTGGGACCAGCACCTGATACGTTGCGTTGATAGGCGATGCAGCTGTCGACGCAAGCAACAGACTAGCGCCGGGCCTACTTGGACATCGTACGATTGAAACCGGAGTTCTGCTAAGGTTCGTGCGCCATGCCATCTGCAAGAAGGGATCATTAACGTCACCTTGTGGTAGTGTGACCTCCATAAAACCGGACAAATGATAAACCCAACCTCCAGGCTGTTTAGCCCCAAACCCTCTAGTAGGGTCCGCAACCCATCGAAACCCCCATCCATTCGAAGGGAAGTACTGATGCGCCGCCTCAAAGGAATGTGCTGCAATTCCAAGCTGAATCAAATTGTTCTGACAAGTGCTTCGTCTGGCAACCTCCCTAGCCTGTTGAATTGCGGGTATCAGCAAGCCGAGTAATACCCCAAAAATTGCAATCACGGCAAGCAATTCTATCAGCGTAACTCCACGTCTTTTCTTGTTCTTCATTTTCGTCGACTCCTGGCGTAAAAATACGCAGCGATAGCACACGAAATTAGACATAGACTTAGCAGCCATTTACTAGATGATCGCTCGGAGTTTTGTTCCCGAGCAACTTCCGACTGCGCAGCCTGCTGACAAGAGTCAACCAACGCTGTTTTTGGATCAATTGCAATGTTGAAAATCTTGATCGGAAATCGGTCTGGAAACTTGCAATTGGAGATGGTTGTTGTCGTTGAACGAATAATGTTTGGATTCATCCTCAGACCGTCAAAAACAGGAAGTAACCGATCTTCCAAATCGGAATATTCTAAACTGATCAGGTAAGTCCAAGACTCCGGCAAGAGTTTTCCGAATTTTCGACCGTATTCGTACTCATTGAGCCACTTGTATTTCAGTAGCGCGGGCGCTCCGTTTATTGGTTCTGGATTCTCCTCTTTCGACATAGCTTCCTCTCGTAGTAAAACGAGGAACGAATCACGTATCCCGAAATACATAGCATTTCGATTTAGACTAAGCCCTTTACCCCGAGTTTCCTTTTGCAAGACAATGCATTCTCCGAGTTTTGGATCTAAACGACGCTCACCCCATGAATAGCCCTCGACCCTACTAGCCAAATTGGAGTTCGAACTCTCTCTAAAAGTTGTGGCTCCAGTGATCTCCACAAATTTATCCAATGTCATTGAACGCAAACTCGGAAAATCGCAAAAGTGATCAACATACGTCATCACTTTGTTCTTGAATCCGTATCGTTTGCCATCCTTGCCGTCGTAGGTGATTAGAGTCGCACTGCCATCTAAGTTTTGGATCTTGGCGTACCGCAGGCTACTAGACAAAACAAGTTCATGAACTAATTTTCCCTTTACAAGTTTGCTTTCCTGTACTTGCTTGGAGTCCACAATCTTGAAAGAATCAACCTCCTTGGAGCCGCGCTCTGTCGCAGTGAAGCTCATTACCGACGACGAGAATTGCGACGCGTACTCCTTCAACTTCAAAGCGATGTGTTCTGGACGTTCGGAAACGGCGAGATTCGAAACAGAATCTAGTTCATCGGGCAATCCAATAGAAAGCAAATGAACACTCCAAAACATCATTGCAATAATTGTTTTCGAGGTTGCCATCATGGTACTTTCACGACTTGAGTGTCTATTTCGCAAATGACTTAACACGCGTTTCCCATTCCATGGTTTCTCGAACTCCCACCAAGCGTCTGGCGTCCGTCACTTGCGAAAACCAGCTATCAACATTTGATCATGATGCCCAATCACAAGTTTACGAGCCTTTCATCGAACAAGTGTTTTTTTCGTAGTCTCCCTCAGAGATAACGTCACCGCCGGGGCTCCCATTCGTTTTGTAGGGCGTCAAATTCGCCCCGTCACAACTCGCAGAGCAGTTACTTGCACCATACCTTTTATAGTGGACTGTTCCAGTTGCAACAGTAAGTTTGTCGAGATTGGAATCATCCGTATAAATAAAATCTGCGTGGCGCGAATCGAGATTTTCGCACTGCTTGGTTCCCGGCTGCCCAACAACATTCACTTGTACTTTACGCCAATGAATATTATCGTCGCAGTACCACAGGCAATTACCTGCAAATAGGACTACCCCATGGGTCGAAGCGACTACGAAAAGTCCGAGGAATCCATTCACCAATACATTCTTAATTCTCATTTATTGATTTCTCACTCTAGAAGGTTAGTTGATTTGGAAATTTAGAAAAAATCCTTGTCGAAATCACTTACTTGCATGTATCACATGTCGCTTAATCCTCCTTCCGAGATGACATAGGGTATATCGCCTTCCAATGTAAGTTCACGACCTGCAGGATCCTCTGATCGCACTATTACTCGTAGACTGCCAGTTAAGGGAAGCTGCGCCTCGTTGGACGGAGAACAAACAACTCGAATTGAATTCGAAGCGGCTTCACTGATTTGAGTTGTCACCTGCGGACACTCCGACTTGACTGCGATGAATGTCGAACGCGCAGCTCCGAACTTCGGGCGCACATTGATCATGCATTCACTATTAGGCTCGAGCGCAAGCACTTCCGTTGAAAATTCGTAGGGCTTTTCCACAACTGCCGAGAACGGAAGCTCTATGCGAACCACTTTGTTTATGTTCCGGACCTCGAATTCCAGGACTAAGGGTCCTTTGTGGATTCCACTTGGCATTTCGATTCTCGCTCGGAAAGTTGATGAATCACCTGCTCCATCAATTCTCGATTCAGTCAAGAACAATGGAGCACTGACTAAACGGACATTTTGGACGTCTTTGCCAGTCGAAAATGGAACCATTATCTCTGAAGCTCTGAAAGGCTCAACTGAGTTGGAAAGCGCGCTGGGATCTATTGTCAAAGGAAAAACGCCCTGAGCTTTGATCCCTACCAGTTTTGACAATTTGACACCCTTGTTAAGAATACTAACTACGACGTCACTGCTCTCTTGCTGTATGCTCGAATCCAACTTTGCAAACGACTTGGGCGAATAAGTGAATTGCAAGACCTGCTTGGTCTTCGGTTCGATGACGCCGGAGGTTGTCGCTAAAGTCGTGCACGAGCAATCCGCATTTGCCTTGAATGGAATCTGGATATTGGATAGGTTGGTCAATGTAATTTCGCCATGAGCTTTTTCAAAACAGAGTACCTGTCCAACATCTACCGGATTTGAGCTAATGGCGACTAAATCTTCGAATTGCTTTTCTCGCCAAGGTGAGAACAGAAAGCAACTGAGCAGGGACAGTCCAACTAGGGCAAAAACGAACGAAAGTCGTTCAGGACCGAGGTTCATAATCGAATCTCCTAGTCAAAGTAGCTTTGAATGTACAGGACACTGGGCATTCATAGCTGGTATCGGATTCAATTCGGTACACCGCACTCATTTTGCGATACTCCTTTGCTTTGTGCGCAGAAACTGAACTGTAACCGATTGCTTGGTTCCACTTGCGAACTGAAGCCGTATCCCCACAGCCAACGAGACGGGATCCGTTTCGAATTATCCTTTTGAGTCTTTGATAAAGTCTAATCGAAGAGCGACTCCTTCCTGCGACGGTCGGTCATGATAGCGAACCACGCTTGGCCGAACACACTCACACGATGACTCGATCGAAACGATCTCTTGAGCTGAATCGATACTTAACTTTTCCAAGGGGATGCAAACGTAACTGGCCTCATTTTCAAATAAGATTCCCGCGTCGAAAACAATCGACGATTTTCCAGAGTCGGAAATTTGAATTGCAGACGAGCAACCGCAAGCAGTGAAAACTGAACAAACCACAATGGCAATCGAAAAACGCGGTCCTCGCCACGTGACCTCCTGAGCTAATTCATTGGCGGCTCCCATATTGGGCTTCATCGACGCAGTAGTGTCCCTGCTTCTGAAAGTAGATTGCAGTTTGCAAATTATAGGGAACATGAGTACTGCGGCTGGCGATAACCGAGAGAGACAAAGTGGCGGTAGCTGTACCCACGCGATAGGCATGCCACCTTTGGTTTTGATCGGGTAGGCTGAAACGGATTGCAGCATTTGGGAACACCTGGCAACAGAAACGACGTGTTGCCTCAACGAAAAGCGCTACCGAAATCCACTCGATGGAAGAGCGTGCCAAAGCCACATTGAGCGGAGTAAAATAACTTCCTTCTTTAGGTGC
>JAYVPJ010000141.1:0-5025 GCA_043757445.1 Pirellula sp.
AGCGATCCGCCACTCCAATCACTCCACCCATTCGTTCTTCCACTGCGATGACTATCAGCGCCGTCTGGCCTTTGTCCCTCATTCGCTGTGCGTTCTCAAAGGCAACAAAGGGGACACAGCTTTTGTTCGGGTGTCCGGCTGGCTGGCTGGCTAAAACCCCACTACTGTGTCATGAGTGGAAAGGTTGCTCATCAATCCTGTTCGGCGGCCTTATCAGTTTTAATTGGGCTCGAATTCGCTTCGGTTGATGCACAGTTCGTTCGAAAAGAGCAGTAGCGTTCGCACATTCCATTGGGTGATCTCCAAGCCAGGGAGACCGCCGCATACACAGACTGGCAAGCTCAAGCTAGTGATTCGCTAAGAACTCGCCAAGAATAAGACAGAAGTCCCAAACTTCCGTTCATGAAGCTGGCGCTGGCTGCCAATCACAGTCGGCTTCCAACGTTTTAGGCCAATTCCATCAAGTAAACCTTTATCCATCAATCAACCGTTCATATTCATCATGATTGCCAATCCAAAACCAAACAACGGTATTACCATCTTCGATGCCCAGTGCACGATAAGCAATACCGACACGCACCGATCGATAGATGCCAACCTTCTTAAAATGCAAAGAAGGATGGACGGGGTCGAGTTTCAGAAGTTCGTAGTTCTTGTCCGCGAGTAACTGGACTGTGATAGGAAGGCGCTGATAGCAATCCCAAAACACCGATGTCGCGAGATGAATCATAGGGGATTGGTTTGGCCGCTACGAAACTCACGTAGAGCCGATTTTGCGAGCGAATCCAGCTTTCCGGATGACGCATCCTTTTCAATCTGTTCGTCCCAACGATCACCATCAAAACGCAAAAACCACTCGCGAAACTCCGCAAGTTCTTCTGGAGGCAATTGAGAAATCTTTTGTTCTAGTTCTTTGAGTGTCATTTGTCTTCTCCTTGATGCTTTCCATTCCATTTTAGAACACGAAGTGCAATTTTGCCAGAAGTAAGAATTCGTCTCGAAGCCGTTCTCACCATCGATGGTGCCGAAATCACCAATGTCAAGTATCTAACGGTCAGCCTGGAAAACGGGCAACCAAGGGGCAACCAAGGGGACACAGCTTTTATTCGGGTGTCCGTCTGGCCGGCTAAAACCTCTCTAATGAGTCATGAGTGGAAAGGTTGCCACCGGTAAACTCATGAATCAGATCCTTCACCCCGTCATCGAAGAGCTTCATGTCGCCACCGCTACTTCCAACCGAATAGTCGATGTACTTGCGAGTTTGGTCTTTCGAAAGTGGCTTCAGCTGATAGCGAACGCTCACTCGGTTGGCTGGTAGCTGAGCCAAGTGACAGTACTGAGGGTCGCACACTTGGGGCGAGCACTCTTGAATGAATCGACGCACCAATGCCGATTTGCCCAGTCCGATCGCGCCAGTCACCAAGCCCACCAATCCATTGCCCAGTAAGTGGTTCAATCGCGACAAGCCCTCTTCCATACGAGTGTCGTTCCAAAGTGCTTCGCGAGATGCGTGCTCCGAAAACGGCTGACGCGCGAACTTAAAGTATTCCAGGTAGGACATAACTAAGGATTCCTTTTGGGTGATTCGGCCAATAGACACTGAAGATCCCACAACATCGAGCTAAAGCTGGCCGATGACGATTGCTCGAAGGCAGTGCGCACATGCGACTGCTGAACCTGCGGGTGTTTTTCATACAGCTTGTTCAAAGCGGCTATTTCATCCGGGCTTAAGCCAGACAGGCCACCTTTTCTCCCAAGCAACTGTGCGACAACTTGACATAGAGTGCTGCTGGTCAAGCGACCGTGAGCCATCGCCGTTTGGAAGGAGATGCCATCGTGGCGTTTCGATGCGATTTCTTGCTCTGAACTTCGTAGTAAGGTCTCTAAGTAGGCTGATTTTTCGAGCTTGTTGGGAGTTGTCGCATTCGGTTGTTCGTGTGAACCACGCTGCCGCTCATAGTGACGCCCTACCCCTAAAAAGACTCCTTGTTCGCTATAAAGTTCGACGGTGGCGGGCATGCCAGTTTCGTCGGCGAACGGATCGAAGTGAACTCGCAGCCGCAGGCCGCGAAGTTTCGGATCGACTTGGTAGAACGTGTTCTTCAATACCACATCCGAAAACGTCGGCTCCACTGTGCGATATTCGCATAGATGAAAGATAGGCGGCAACGAATCGATCGCAACAGGCCTGAGGATCTTGTCTTCAGTGAAGTAACGCTCATGCGGTGTTTGATCGGTTTCGCGATGGACTTGCTGATGGTAGGCCGACTTTAGAGCACCCGATGAAACAGCCACTGGTTTCACAAAATCAGGAACCAACGGCGGAACATGCGCAAGCCGTCGCAGCCGCCGGAGCAATCTCGTTAACATCTCCGGAAACGGCATCATTACTCTCGGCGAAAAGTCTGTGGCGCCACAAATTCGCGAGTTTGGTGAATCCATCGCACCTGGGTGAACCTTTCTTAAAATCTTCTTGTGCCCAAACTGGAGCCTTTGGAGTTTCTGTTTGTCGTTGTTTGTCGATCCAAGGCGTAACGTCGTGCCAATCCGATTGCGACTCGTCGGCGTGACATGAATTTATGACGGGGACACCAAATATCGAAGCGCCTGCGTAAACACTTGAGCATCGTAGCAACCAATGTCGAGAGAGCAACGTCATCCGAATCTGCGGTAGCAAGATGGCTCGAATCAAGTACCAACGGTCAACACTTCCCAAGCCAAGTAGCGAATTTCCCCGATGGCATTGGATGTTGACTTCAAGGCATGGACAAGCGTTGATGTTCTGTGTACTCGCAGTACATCAAAAGCGCAGTCCGATGCAAATGGCTGTTCAAACAACCGCCAAGAAGGTTCTTCTGTGTGCGAGCTCTGCCAGCGCAGAAGGATGTTCCGCAGTGAGGCACTGCGATCAAGATACATCCGCGATAGCCGGAAGCGGACGTGCTTAGGGCTCTTGATCCTCAGCCGAGCGACTTCAACTTGCCGGAAGGAATAACATTCAAACCTGCCAGATACGTTAGCAGTAGGGACTGGAGATGAAACGCGTCGCTCACCCCGGCGCAGTTTACGGGAGCGCATGGCGACGCGTTTTATCGGAAGAACCGGACGCGGTGCCTTGCCAAAATGCTCCCATCGATTCGAGATTACGGAAGCGATCGAGGTTCAGCTGGCTTGCTGTAGGTGATCGTGATGGTTCCGTTACTGTATTCGCGGCGAGCGCTTTCGCAGTTGACACGTAGCCATTCGAGATAGTCATTGTGCTGAAAGCTATACGAGTCCTTGCCTGTTACGAGGAACAAAAGGTAACAAGCTTCTTCGTAAGCAACGCGATGGCGAAGGTCACAAGTTGCTTCCATTGACTCATAGCAGGTCTGTAATAGATCTTCGTTATTCTCCTCGGCAGCCATCCAAACAGCAAATGCCGCTTGCTTCTCAAGTGGGACACCTTGATACGATGCGGGTGGACTAAGCGATTCCCACCAAGTGTGAAATCGTTTACGAATACCCCCTTTTTCGTGTGCGTAGTGAACGGCTTGCGACACCTCCAGCATTGTGCTAGTCGCTTGTATGGGTTCGAGTAGACCGTGTCCACTTCGTCTTTTGATGCGAATTCGCCTAAAAGAATCATCTTCAAAGCAACGATGCGATTGAAATGGATTTTCGTCGCTCATTTAGGATCGTCGACCAATTAGTGTCCTGTTTTCCTTACAATACCCGTCTAGCGAAGGAACCCGTCATTTTCTTCGCCAAAACAAATCCTCCGCAGAAATCCGGATGAAATCCATCGGAAGGCCAGTTTGCTGGCGATCTGCGAGAAGGTGTCAGCCTTTCATGATAAAATGGGTTTGAAGTATTTTCGAACAGCATGCTAGACTTACGTTCATTACCTGACGAAATGCGCTGACGATTTTTTGTTGGATAGGTCGAAATGCCGATACATGATTGGACAAAAGTCATTGCGGGTACGTTTCATGATTTCCATCATGAGTGGATCACAACGATCAAAAGAAGCTTAAACGCCGGTTTGCTGCCAAGTGGCTATTATGCAATGGCCGAGCAAATCGCAGGTGGCCTTGGCCCCGATGTGCTGACGCTCGGAGATCACAGCGAGTCTACGACTTGCGATTCAGAGCAAGATAACTCCGTAGTTTCTAATAGTACGAGTGGTTTAGCTGTTGCTAGCCCCAAGACACGATTCACCGCCAAGTCCGAAATGGAGTTGTACGCGCAGCGACGGAGTCGAGTTGTTATTCGTCATCGAAGTGGTGACAATGTCGTCGCGATCATAGAAATCGTATCGCCGGGTAATAAGTCGAGTCGCAATGGACTGAACTCCTTTGTCAACAAAGCGATCGAATTACTTAAGTCCGAGATTCACATGCTCATTATTGATCTTTTTCCACCTGGGCCAAGAGATCCAAACGGGATTCACGGCGCGATCTGGAGTGAAATCGAAGAGGAACAGCCATTTAGATTGCCGTTAGATGAACCTCTAACGCTCGTGTCGTATTCTGCCAATTTGGAGCTTGAGGCATTCATTGAACCGGTTGCAGTGGGCAAACCGTTGCCGGATATGCCATTGTTTTTACAAAGGCACAGACATCTCTTGGTCCCGTTAGAGCGAACCTATCAAGCTGCATTCGAAGGCGTTCCAGAACGATGGCGACGTGAGTTGTAATTGTTCCCTAAGTTCCCTTCTGTTCAAGACATTTTGCCCTGATTTAAACGCATTTCAACGCATCGATTTCTGAAGACAAAATCATGTGGGGTAAAATCATCCGGCTATTCCCGGAGGTCTTCAATCGCAGTGTTTTCAACTGATTTTTCGGTTTAGAGTCAAAAGATATTCGAAAGCCAACTCCGTATTTGCGAAGCGGTTTTCTTAGACCTCCCCGAAACAGCACGAAAGACACAGCCGACTTACGGGGGCCAGGTCTCTTTGATTGCGAAGACAAGTAGTTGCACCGAAGTACTTAGTTATGAAGTGTTAACGGCAAACGGGGAAAGACTATTTGCGTTTCTTGT
>JAYVPJ010000142.1:0-19056 GCA_043757445.1 Pirellula sp.
GAGTCCTGGCCATCAAAAAATGACGCAAGGGTTATTGCAATTCGCCCAATCACATTCGAATCCACCTAAAGATTGTCTCGACTGGATCCGCGACTGGCTGGAATCAATTCCAAGCTATACCGGAGTTTGGGACGATCCAGATAAGAAAAAAGGGAAGAAGGACAAAGATTTTTATGGCAGCAGGACGATCCGCGATATCGTCAAGTTGCTGAACCCCAATTTAAAGAAGTAGCCGACCACGCTGTTGGAGCTTCCGCCGTTGCCAGTTGAGTTCAGTCGCACGCGGTTTAAAGCTCACAAAACTCTGTTTGAACACATCGAACGCGAGTCCTTGATCCCGCTGCGCGAATGGGAAAAAGCAGTTCCCTTCCAAGAGCGGATGTCGTCGTGGCCTCCCATCGACCAGAGTACTGCGAAGGTCAAGTGCTCAATGTGACTCCTCCTTGACCATGACATCGTGTAACAAGGACAGTGCAAGCATCAAAAACGCGTCGACGTCTATGACTCAGACACGAATCGTGCAACAATCTGATAAGTCATATCCCTTGGAATTCTGAGTTACCAATTCATCATGTCGAAGCAAAAAAAGGTCCCGCAGAAGAAGCAAGAAATCAATCGGTTTGAATTGATTGAGGCGGCGCTGCTCAAGAAAACTAAGGCGGATTTGATTGAGTTGTTGATGGACACCGCGAGGGAGCATGACGAGGTTTACAGAAGTTTGGAATCCAAGCTAAATATCGAAAAACCGACGGATTTGCTTTTGGCGGATTTGCTTTTGGCGGATGTGGTATCGGCAATGGATCGGGCAACTGACTTTGATGAGCGACGAGATCGAAGCGTGTCTCAAGCCAGTGATTCGTGCGGTCAAAGCTGGTGATGCTTCTGCTGCAAAATCTTGGGCTACCAAAATGGTTGCTGCTGATCGCGTCGGCTGCATCTGTGACAAGGAACTCGGGGTACTTGCAGGCAAGGTGAAGAAATGAAAACTGTTTTAAATCAAGTGGATCAACGTTTGGATCGAAGCCAATTAAATCGCTGAGCGCCTTACCAAGCTTCATGACGGCATTTGGAATATTGAAAACCGGCTGATGTCAGACGAGCATCGGGGTTACTTCTGTGCGAGCTGCACCTGAAAAGTTTGTAGAAAAGTTTAGCTCTTCGTTTATCAGTGACCAAACGTGTCCGCGACAAATGCTATCCTAGCACCCATCGTCAACTCAATACGCGTTTCGCTTCGTCGATATCTCGATGTACTGACCAATGAATCCACAGCCCAATTCCTACCGAGCAGTAAGGCAATCTTGATGAAAAAGGAGCCGGAATCGTTTATGAAGAACTTTAAATCCTGGTTTGAAATAGTCGCACAAGAACCGAACGAACCTGTTCGTTCACCGCATCCGTGGCAGAGTCAACTTGCTTCATGTGATGATTGCGCAAATCGATTGATCCGAATTCCCACCGGTTTGGGCAAGACATACGGCGTCCTCCTTGCGTGGGCCTATCATCGGCTTGAGCGAAATGATGATCGTTGGCCACGGCGATTGGTCTGGTGCTTGCCGATGCGAACATTGGTCGAGCAAACTTGCGACGAAGCTCGCAAGATTTTAAAGAACGCTGGTTTTGGAAATGATGTTTCGGTCAACATGCTAATGGGCGGTGTCGATCAAGCGGACTGGCATCATGCGCCAGAGAAGCCAGCGATCCTAATCGGAACGCAAGACATGTTGCTATCGCGTGCGCTCAATCGCGGATATGCAGCCGCACGGGCGCGGTGGCCGATTGATTACGGCCTGCTTAATCACGATGCGCTCTGGGTAATGGACGAGGTTCAGTTGATGGACGTCGGCTTGGCGACCTCGGCCCAATTGCAAGCGTTTCGAGATTCTGATGCCAGTCAATCATTACGGCCTTGCGTAAAGTATCTTGAAACTTTTTTTCGTCCCGCCGACGTTCGCGCATCGGGAATGAATACCAGCGATCCAGCGATCATTGAGCCGATGTCGATAGGGAGTGTTGCGACATGATCGAATTGGAATTCAGTCACAGTTTTAAAGTCCTGACTGGCGTCGAGCCGTTGAGCTGGCAGACGCGGCTGTTTCGCGAACATTTCGCTAAAGCTCCGGCGTCACTACCCTCCGTAATCGATCTGCCGACCGGTCTGGGTAAGACGATGATCATGGCGATCTGGCTTATCGCGCGGTCGAGCCATCCGGAAAGTACTCCCACGCGACTGATTTATGTCGTCGATCGGCGAACCGTTGTCGATCAGGCGACGGATTTCGCTGAGGATCTCTCGTACTTGCTGGCGCCTAAGAATTCAAAACGCTCACTAGAATCGACCTCGAGGAAACCCGAAGTCGTCGAGCGAAAGCTAAGGCACGCCGATTCATTGAGCAATCTTCACAAGCGGCTTGAACTAGCCACCGATGGACTCGCCATATCCACGCTTCGCGGCCAACTCGCCGACAATCGCGAATGGTCGCGTGATCCAACGCGCCCGGCAATCATCATTGGTACTGTCGACCTTATCGGCTCGGCGCTGCTATTCTCCGGATACCGCTCCGGATACAAAGCCAAACCACTTCATGCGGGCCTGCTCGGCCAAGATTCGCTGTTGGTGTTGGATGAAGCGCATCTATCGAAGCCTTTCGATAAGCTCCTAAGCTCTATCGAGCAATTCCAGACCGTGGAATGTGGCACTTGCGTCTCGCAAGTGAAGCCCCTTCAAGTCATCCGCATGTCGGCGACAAGCGGCAATTCATCTGAAGAGAATACGTTCAAGCTCGATTCTACCGACGATGCCGACCCGATCGTTCATGAGCGATTCACTGCAAAGAAGCGACTGACGATCACTGCATTGGGCGAGAAAGATAATCTCAACGCCAAATTGAAGGATGCCGCGATCGAGCTGGTTGATCTTTCGAAACACCCGATGCTTCACGGCAAACGCATCGTCGTTTTCGTCCGCAAGCCTGACGACGCGCGGAAGATCGCCGACGCAATCCGGGGAAATGGTAGTACGAAAGCCAAGCCCGATCCGTTTTTGGATTCCGTCGCGGTCCTCACCGGCACTTTGCGCGGCCTTGAACGAGATGAACTTGTCGAGAATCCCGTCCTCAAGAGATTTCTCGATGGCAACGAAAAGCCCGACGAGAACCAAGACCCCGTATTCCTCATCTCTACCAGCGCGGGAGAAGTCGGCTTCGATCTTAACGCAGACCATTTGGTATGCGATCTCGCACCGCTTGATTCATTGATTCAACGACTTGGCCGAGTTAATCGGCGCGGTCTGGGCGATGCAACAATTCAATTGTTCGCAGAAGTTCCTCAGCAGAAGAAGAACAAAGACGGGAAGCTCCAACTTTTATCGCCTTTTGAGGTTGCGATAAAGACGACGTTTGATTTGCTGATTGGAAAATGTACTGACAGTTCGATGGATGTAAGTCCCAAGTCACTGGCAGAATTCAAGTCAACGCTAACTGCTGAACTACTCAAAGCCGCGTCCACGCCCGTACCGACGATGGTCGATCTCACTGACATCCTGCTCGACAACTGGAGCATGACCAGCATTACCGGACGTATGCCCGGCCGGCCATCCGTCGGACCGTGGCTTCGTGGGATCGACGACGAACAGCCGCAAACCACAATCGCTTGGCGGGCTGAACTGGACCTTCCCGGTTTCAGCGATCTCGATCCAGAATACATCGAAGAATGGTTCGACACGCACCGAATCATGACGCATGAATCGCTTAGCGTACCGACATCAAGCAAGTCTGAAGGATCGGCTGAAAAGTGGTTACAGGCACGCTGGAAGCATTTGAGAGAAACGCTTGGTGACGAGCCAATTCGACATATCGCCGCGCTACCTGTTGTTGTTGATTGTTCGGGTTTCGAAGTCGTTAGGCTCGGCGAACTCCTCCGCGAACTCGAACGCGGCAACTTCGACAATATTCGCAACGCCAACCTCGTCCTACCAGCGTCCTTCGGTGGGATCGAACGAGGCACTGGCTTACTCGACAATTCTGCACCAGAAATTCCAAAGAACGAACACGAGAAGCCGATCGACGACCAGCGCCAGGCTCGCGCAAATCGACTTATTGCCCCAGATGTCGCCGACATCGCACCCAGCAGGCAGCGATTGCGCGAAGTCATCACCAAGTCTGAGCAGGGCACCGAGAGCAGGCGAAATGTCGCGCCTGGCCAAGCGCCATCCAAGCCGCTTACGCATCGAGTCGACCTAGAATACGACGATGAGAAACGTATCACGCTCGTCAGCTACATTCCGCGCCGCGAAAAGCCAGAGTTCGGATCCAGTGAACCTGAAACCCTAGCATCGCACGTCGAAAAAGTCCGCAAGTCCGTCAATACGATCCTTGGTCGCTTGACGATTACTGACGACATAAATCAAGCCGCCCGATTTGCTGCAGACTATCATGACCACGGAAAGAATCGGGTACGCTGGCAACGTTCGGTGAACGGAACTGCGACTGTTACTTTCACGAATGGCAATGCCGTCAGCAACACCGACTGGCTTCATCAGATCACTCTCGAAGACCACGGAAGACATCAATCGCTCGGCAAGTCTGGCGGCGAAATGAAACGCGATGGTCGCGGCTATCGTCATGAGTTCGGCTCGCTCCGCGAGTTCACTGACGCTTTCAATGCTGGCAAATTACTGAATGACCAAGGTAAGCCGATATCACAGGATGTTTTCGATTTGGCGATGCACATGATTGCAGCCCATCACGGTCGAGGCAGGCCGCATTTCCCCAAAGGTGGATTCGATCCCGACGCCGAGTCTCGTTCCGATGACATCCATACCGCCGCCATTCAGCGTTTCGCCCGACTGCAAAAAAAGTACGGCTGGTGGCAACTTGCCTGGTTGGAAAACCTGCTCCGCTGCGCCGACGCCGCAGCCAGCGCGGTACTCGAAACTGAAGAAGAGTTGGAAAACGAAATGGGAGGTGACGCTTGATCGCGCTTAGAGTGTTATTAAGTCAAGATCACATGTCGCAAACCGGCATATTGTGCAAATCCCTTGTCGAAAGTGACGAACTCATAATCGACTACCATCGCGAAGGCAGCCAAATAGGCATCGTTCCAGACCTTCGGAGAAAACGTCTTTTGCACCGTAAAGCTGCGCCACAACGGCTGAATTCCTCGAGGCTCGTCGACAAAAACTACGCGCGGATCGTTATACAATTTGTCAAACGCCAACCAAGCCGCTTTCATCGTCAGGACGTCTGTCGCCATGACTTGAGGCGTTGTCGCGAGTCGCAAAAAGCCCAACTGCGTAAATCTGCAAAAGCAGCAACTGCCATTTGGAGCGGCCGAAAACCATGCGTTAGCTGGCGCATGATGGGGATGGCATTGAAAGGTGAGAGCCAGCCAGACATTAATATCAAGAAGGTGCATTCCATTGTGCCTTCAGCGCTTCGACGTCCTCAGCCTCCAGGATTTCGGCAATCCGGTCGTTGGTCAGCTCAAGCATTCCCGGTTGATTGCTTTTCACCAGAGGTAGCTGCACCCGCTCTCGAACGGAAGAGACGTGGATCACCGGCTCGGTGCGCAGAGTTACCGTCACTGCCGCCCCCTCAGGCAACATCAGGCCGTTGTCGAAGACGACCACTCCGTTTTGAACATGTCCTTGAATTTCCATTCCCCCATTGTCAGCGAGATCTGAGCATGAGTCAAGAATCATTTCCGATCGAGAGATGGAAGCCATGAGCACGGAGAAACCAAACATCCAAATCCCGGTCGACCTGACCAACCCCGGCCAATTCTTCGCCTGCTGCGGCCTGCTCGAACTCGCGGATCGCCTCTGGCCAGGGGCGGAGGGATGGTTTGAAAATGAAAATTTTCTAATTGCCGGTTCGCCGAAATGTTCACTTCAAGTATTGTTCAGCAAAATTGCGAATTCTACCGTGGCCAATACGATGTCGCCTTTACAAAATGAACGGCTGGAAGAGCTTCCTGTTCACGCAAAGAAACAGAGAGAAACAGTGTCGGGGCTACAGAAGGAGAAGAAGGAACTTGAGTCGGTTATACGCGAACTGTTGACGCCTGTTCAAAAATCGAGATTAGATGAACTTCCCACACTAACTAAGAAGGGGCACGACTTAACATTGAGCCTGGAAGAAGAGAAGAAGGAACTTGAATCGTTGCGTCGTGAGCTTCCGATTGTACTTTCAGGAGCGATCGCGATTTGTGTTGACTGGTTTTGTGACGAGCTATCTGGCGGGTCTCGATTCAAAACGTGGGCCGGCCAACAGTCCGTGCTCAGTATTTCGACCGCAATGCACGCAGTCATCAACGAATTCGATTTAAAGGCAAGCGATTCTATCTGGAAAAGTGCTCGCGGCATCGGTTTGCCGTTCAACTTCGATTCTGACCTTGGCGGACAAGGCTCGTCGCTCGACATCGGCTTCAGCTTTGACCCGCTCGCAAGCAGTGCAGCTACCCGCATTGAAAGTATTTGCAAGCCCTCGCTGGAACTTCTCGCTTTCATCGGCCTACAGCGTTTTCGTCCACTGGAGCTTACAGGACAAAACCGATTCGTCTTTGCCACATGGCATATCCCGCTCGCACCACTCGTCGCCGCAGCTTGTACGTGCAGAGCTATCGAGATCGGACACGAGTCGATATACGAGTTCCGTTTGCTCTATCGAACTAAATATCTCAAAAGTTTCTTACCCGCTATTCCATTTCAAGGAGTCCACAATGAGTGACATTAAACATTACGATAAATGGCTTACCACAGACGACGTCGCCGCCATAGTGATTCGCGAGCCGCTCCTCTCCGTAGAAGGTGCTGACGGAGTGATTTTCCCTGCCACTTACGCGGCCGCAGAGGACAAAAAGGTCTTCCCAGGAGGTTACAACATCGACCCGCCTGATGGTGACAAGAACGTTTGCCTTGTCGACAGTGTCGGCTCCCAGGCCAACCGAATTGAGCCACTCTTTGCCAAGCCTGACTATGCCACTCTAGTACCGCAGATCATCATTGAGGCGGGCGAAAAGTCCGTTAACCTACTCGAAGCCGGTCACAGAGCAGGCGATGCAATCGCTCGTTGCACGCCTCTCCAAAAATCGTTTCAGGATGCCTTTAAGTCAGTACTGATGGGCAACGCTATTGACATGGCAAAGATCGCGCCGACCTCGCTAGTCTTTGGCGTGTGGGACTCACGTGATACGCAAGCAAAGCTCCCGCGACTAGTCGCATCGACTATCCGAGCATTCGACGTTCAACGTCTTACTCGCTCGGCGCAGTTCAACCCATCTGCGGACTATATCGGACTCGGACTGCTAGAGGATACGGCAGACAAGAAAATCAAGGATGCGTATGCCGAACGCGGCTTCATTCATGTTCCTGCGACAGGTTCGCACGGGGGAGTAATCGCAAAAGGTGGCATTCGACGCGATGTCACGTTCAGCCTTGCAGCGCTGCGATTGCTCAGTGCCAAAGACGATCCGATCAAAACTCTCAAACTGCGTCGATATATCCTCGGACTATCGCTCGTTGTTTTGACCGCGCCGATGCAAACATATCTTCGGCAGGGGTGCAATCTTGTACTCGATATCGATCACCCACGAATGGTCTCGATCGTGAATGCTGACGGTACACGCATCGAATTGAAAATCAATCATGGCGAAGCACTTGCTTTTGCGAAGCTCGCTGCCAGTGAGTTCGGCGTCGGTGAGTCCAAGACGGTCAAGTTCGATCCCAATCTCGCTAAGAAAGACATCGCAGGCGAAAGCGACATCAAGGCAACCCGCAAGAAAACAGGCAAAGCTGCTGCAGAAGGTAAGTCCGAGGCTCTGTAATGAAACCATTGTTATGTATCAGCTTCCGCTTTATTCAGCCCTTTCCACTCTTCCACGGCAGGGCTGACGCCGACGAACCTGAGTGGCCACCGTCGCCAATGCGAGCGTTCCAGGCGCTGCTCAATTCGGCATGTCTTCGTACGCGAGGAAGATTACTCTCGGCGGAGTTGAGTTTCGCGATCCAAGTCCTCGAAGTGGTTCAACCGATAATTGTCGCGCCGACTGCCACGCTCAGCAAAGTCGGCTACCGCGCGTATGTACCACATAATCAATCCGATCTAGTCACTTCGGCTTGGCATCGTGGCAACGTTAGTGCGTCCATCGCCTTGCATAGAATGGAGAAAGACATTCGCCCCTTCCGTTTGGAGACCCTCGGCGACGATCTGCCTGCCATTCACTACGTCTATTCTCTCGACGCAACGACCGCCGACCCGGCAGAGTTGCTCAACGCAATCCGTCCAGCCGTCCGTTCGATCTATAGCCTCGGATGGGGGATTGATCAGGTTGCCTCAGACGCAACTCTCGTCGAAGCGGGATCTGCTTTCACATCCGGAGAACGCTGGACGCCTACGCCGCAAGGTGGGAGGCGTCTGCGTATTCATCGTGAGGGCTCTCTGAACTCCCTAACTGCCCGACATGAACGATTTCTCAATCGCCTGCGCAACGGCAACTGGACGCCAGTCCCACCGTTCAGTGCGTTTGACATAGTCCGCTATCGCCGCGATTCAGATCCGACACCGCTTCCGTTTGCCGTCTTCAAACTGCTCGATGCGAACGATGACACTTTCTCCTATTCGCAATCGAAGCTCATTCATATTTCGGGGATGGTGCGACACTTGGCAATTGAACGGATGAAGTTGAATCCACCAAGTAACTTGCGCGATTATTCAGAAGATGACTGGCTGCGTTCAATTGTCGCGGGTCATCAATCGAACGACGACAAAGTTGCAAACAAGCCTCATTCGCAATTTTCATTTGTGCCATTGCCGTCCATCGGTCACGAGCATACCGACCCTTCGATTCGCCGAGTCATGATCATCGCACCGCACGGCGACGATGCTTGGCTAGAACACTTGAGTCAGCAGCTTGACGGGGAACTGCTAGAGCCGTTGCCTAATACCGTATTGCCACCTGGTATACACCTTGAACGTGTTCGCGATGGAAACAAAGATGGCGTTCGCGATTGCTACAGATGTGCTGCCAATTCGTGGGCGAGTTTCACACCAGTCATACTCCCTGGGCATGACGACCACAAACCCGATAAAACTCGAAAACTCATCGAAAAGGCTCTCGTCCAATCGGGTATTGAACAGCCTTGCACTTTCGAGTGGAGCGCTTTCAGTCACTTTTCAAAAGCGTTCAGCGCGCACAAGTACGACAAGGACAAACGCCTCATTGGCTATGTTCGCCCTAGTCACCTTCTGAATCAGACTGCGGTTCACTTGAAACTGAGATTTGCGGGCGATTTAAAAGTTCCCGGTCCATTGACGCTTGGCGCGGGTCGACACTGCGGTTTCGGCCTGATGGTTGGTATTGACTCGAGCAAGTAAAATTGCCGACCGAGAAAGTGCATGAAGTCAAAAAACATGGCAAACTCTCACCGGACAACTCGCAAGTGAGCAACCAACCATGCCAAAGGAAAATATGAAAAAATCAAAATCCTCTGAACCCACCAAATGGTATCAGCAGCTCGATCGGGATGCCATCAATGAGGCCCTTGAGGATGCGACGTTCTTTGACGAGGACGACTACAATACCAACTTCGACTACGACAGCCGAGCGTACAAACTTGCTGAGAAGAATTTTACGAAATTGGTACACAACAACGCTTGGGTGGACGTCATGAAACTGTCGCTCGACGTCCGCAAATGCGATTCCGATTCCCCAAAAGTGGGGAAGTTAATTTGGAAGCCTCTTACTCAACGCATTTGGCTTCAAAAAAAGTTGCGGCAACCGTCGATACGCTCCGCGTCGTATCGCGATTGATAAAATGCATTGTAAATCGATGATGGTATGGGTGACGACGCGGAGCGTTGTCCAACAAATAGCTCTTTGACAATCTGGTTGGCTTCTTTTTCTTGCTTTGATGCTTGAAGCTGCTTGAGCTACGAACTAGCGTTAGAGTGCGGCTCGCAATCTCATTGACGCCCAGAGGGTTTTTTGTATGCGTTCGACCTATATCGTTTGCTATGACATCGCTGATGACAAACGCCTTCGAAAAGTCTTCAAGACCATGAAAGCCTATGGCGATCATCTTCAGTACAGTGTCTTCGAATGTCAGCTTTCACCAAGTGACTTGATTCAATGTCGGCAACGGCTGTCCGAGATTATCAACAATGCACATGACCAGGTCCTCTTCATTGAGCTGGGACCAACCGAGGGACGCGGAGAACGTGTGATCTCCGCCCTCGGCCAGGCATATCAGCCTATCGACGCCGCTTGCATGATTGTCTAAAGAAACAGTGGTCCCATGATCTTCCCGAATTCAGTATCTGAACATGATCAACAAGACTACTTACCAGCACGTATGCTGAACGAGTTCGCCTACTGTCCTAGATTGTTTTATTTGGAGCATGTTGACGGTTTGTTTGCTCACAACACCGACACGATCGAGGGAGCCGCTAGGCATGCTCGAGTCGATGAAAAAACGACTGCATTGCCTAAAAGCAAGCGCAAACGAATTGCGACAGAAGAAGAGATCGAAGAAGTTGATAGTAAAAAGTTGGAAATCATTCATGCGAGAAGCGTCACCCTTTCGAGTGAGCGGTATGGAATTCTAGCGAAACTGGATTTGGTCGAAAGTGATGGAATGAATGCCACACCCGTAGACTACAAACGCGGGTCTCCGAAGAGGTTGGACGATGGATCGTTGGGTGCTTGGGATCCTGAGCGAGTCCAAATCTGCGTTCAAGCGTTGGTGTTGCGTGAGAATGGATTTGGATGCGATGAGGGTATTCTGTTTTTTTGGGAAACACGTCAACGGGTTCGAATTGCGATTGACGACTCGCTGATCGAAATGACGTTGTCCGCTATTAACGGTGCGCGTGAGTTGCAAAAATCAGACGTTGCTCCACCACCGTTAATCGACAGTCCCAAGTGCCCTCGCTGCTCGTTGGTCGGGATTTGCCTGCCGGATGAGACCAGTTATTGCAGGCACTCACCGAGTGGCGATACACTTGAACAACCGCTCTTATTCGACATAGGCCCAACGCGAATGCAGTTTAGGGCAACTGAGGCTGCACCGGAAGTGCGTCGAATCCGCCAAATGGTCACGGCGAGGGATGAGCGAAAGCCGCTCTACTTGAATACACAAGGTTATTCCTTGGGGAAATCGGGAGATGTACTACAGGCTAAAGACAAAGGCAAGTTGGTCCAAGAATTCCGAATGAATGATGTATCGCAAGTCAACATCATGGGGAGTGTGCAGGTCACCACACAAGCCATCCAGTCACTACTGCAGGCGGAGATTCCTGTCGTTTATTTTAGCTTTGGTGGATGGTTTCACGGGTTGACTCAAGGAGTTGGACTAAAAAATATCTTGTGGCGGCGAGAGCAATTTCGCTGTGCGGATCGCCCTGAATTTTGCTTACGGTTTGCTCGGAAATTGGTATCGGCCAAGATTCAGAACCAGCGGACTTTGCTAATGCGTAATCATATTGAACCGCCCGCAGATGCATTACGATTTATTAAGAATCTCAAATGGGAATCGGAACGCGCAGAGTCGTTGGCTTCTCTTTTGGGAATTGAAGGATTGGCAGCAAGGGTCTATTTCGAACATTTCAACGGGATGATCAAGGCGAATCGCGACTCATCCGGGCAGAGCAAGCATGTACAAGATGCAAGCGACGCAATTGCTGGAAATTGGCTACGGTTTGACTTCGACGGACGCAATCGGCGTCCTCCTCGCGATCCAGTCAATGCACTCCTGTCGTTGGGGTACAGTTTGCTGGCAAAGGATTTAACGATTACATGCACTGGGGTTGGGTTAGATCCTTACTTAGGATTCTATCATCAACCTAGACATGGGCGCCCGGCCCTGGCATTAGATTTGATGGAGCCATTCAGGTCATTGGTGGTCGATAGCACGGTGATCACGGCGATCAATACACGGATGATTGAACCAAAGCATTTTGTTTCGGCTGGAGATGCAGTTGCGTTGACGGTAGAGGGTCGGAAAGCTTTCTTTCGGGCCTATGAGCAACGAATGGATCAGCTGGTAACGCATCCGCTGTTTGACTATCGTGTCAGTTATCGTCGGATGCTTGAGATTCAAACACGGCTTTTAGCCCGCTGCTTAACGGGGGAGATCTGGGATTATCCTACATTTGTAACGCGATAAAACAATGAAAAAGATGGCCAGCGAGCGGTGAGGTGATCGAAAAAGACCGTAGACCTCTCGCGACCTTGATTTTTAGTGAGAAAGGGATATAATTTCCTGTGAAAATGATCAGTAAAAGGGGTAAGTGGTTTTGAAAAATACGTCGGTGCTCGCAAAAGTCGTTCTTGGCCCTTACGGGACAAGCAGTTACGCGAGCGGGCTTTCCATGGTCGAAAGATCATGGCCTCATTGAAGCCACGTATTATCGCATACAGATACGTTGCTTGGTGTTCTTTCCATGGTCGAAAGATCATGGCCTCATTGAAGCGAATCTTCTACGGATTTGACTGCTGCTTTGTCCGCCTCCTTTCCATGGTCGAAAGATCATGGCCTCATTGAAGCTACCAACGCGGCAAACTAATCGGCACGATGCCTTTACCTTTCCATGGTCGAAAGATCATGGCCTCATTGAAGCCATGACAGCCATCACAGCCCCAACGGACATTCAGCCCTTTCCATGGTCGAAAGATCATGGCCTCATTGAAGCCTGTCGCCCGTGTTACAGTCGCCCGAGTTGCGGTAGCTTTCCATGGTCGAAAGATCATGGCCTCATTGAAGCGCATCATTTACGTTTCGAACTGACGACGCCAAGCAAGCTTTCCATGGTCGAAAGATCATGGCCTCATTGAAGCAATTTACTCAACTGTGACGACAATGTCGGAATAGGGCTTTCCATGGTCGAAAGATCATGGCCTCATTGAAGCCCGATAAGGATGATCGTTTCGGCGTTGATCGCTTTCCTTTCCATGGTCGAAAGATCATGGCCTCATTGAAGCTACGTATCGATGCCGTCATTCCCCGGCTGAATCTGGCTTTCCATGGTCGAAAGATCATGGCCTCATTGAAGCCCAATCCGCTCTCGCAATTGATACTGCCGAGTACCCACTTTCCATGGTCGAAAGATCATGGCCTCATTGAAGCCCAGAGAAGAGAAGAGAAGAGAAGAGTTTAAAGAGAGCTTTCCATGGTCGAAAGATCATGGCCTCATTGAAGCATTTACTCTGTTTTCCCAGTCTTTTACAGTTCTTTCTTTCCATGGTCGAAAGATCATGGCCTCATTGAAGCGTGGCGGTCGGCCGATGAATCGACGCCGCTTATTCCTTTCCATGGTCGAAAGATCATGGCCTCATTGAAGCAACAGTCAGCGCAGACCCGAGATCGCTCTACCGCGTTCTTTCCATGGTCGAAAGATCATGGCCTCATTGAAGCATTGCTTTGCGGCTGTTCTGCCAGTCTTTGCGTCCAACTTTCCATGGTCGAAAGATCATGGCCTCATTGAAGCGAAACACGTATGATGTGCAGCTAACCGGAAACGATATCTTTCCATGGTCGAAAGATCATGGCCTCATTGAAGCTTTGATTACTGCTACAGTGATTCCCTTTACGGATTTCTTTCCATGGTCGAAAGATCATGGCCTCATTGAAGCGACAGCGATCACATTCCAAGGGTCGATTGACGGGGCCTTTCCATGGTCGAAAGATCATGGCCTCATTGAAGCACACAAACCATTGTTTTTGCTGTAGCGTTGCAGAATCTTTCCATGGTCGAAAGATCATGGCCTCATTGAAGCTCTGGTAAATTTCTTTTTCAGCATCGTGCATGTTCCTTTCCATGGTCGAAAGATCATGGCCTCATTGAAGCCCCGTGTTACCGTTGCCCGTGTTCCGGTGGCCTGTGCTTTCCATGGTCGAAAGATCATGGCCTCATTGAAGCCTTCAGCGTCAGCATAGACTTGCCCGTTGTTCGGCTCTTTCCATGGTCGAAAGATCATGGCCTCATTGAAGCTCGTGGCCCGTGTTACGGCTGCCCGTGTTACCGTTGCTTTCCATGGTCGAAAGATCATGGCCTCATTGAAGCCATCTACCGCAGAGAACAACGATGGCAGAGAGCAACCTTTCCATGGTCGAAAGATCATGGCCTCATTGAAGCCCGAAGACGAGCCTGAGTGATGCGGATGTTACTCACTTTCCATGGTCGAAAGATCATGGCCTCATTGAAGCTTCGATGTTGTTGTCACTATCCTCGTAGCCCATTAACTTTCCATGGTCGAAAGATCATGGCCTCATTGAAGCGCCACCAATCGCAAGCGATACAGACAATGGTCTTTTCCTTTCCATGGTCGAAAGATCATGGCCTCATTGAAGCTTTACTGATTGTCATCGTGTTCGTCGTCTTCTCCTTCTTTCCATGGTCGAAAGATCATGGCCTCATTGAAGCCCAATACCTGCCGCTGCTGCACCGAGTCCGATATATCTTTCCATGGTCGAAAGATCATGGCCTCATTGAAGCATAACTTCGGGTGAGATATTCGGAAGTTGTTGGAACTTTCCATGGTCGAAAGATCATGGCCTCATTGAAGCCCGACAGGCGTGAGGTCAACGGCTCCGACCACCTGCACTTTCCATGGTCGAAAGATCATGGCCTCATTGAAGCTTGGCAATCGCTTTGGTAAACGGCAGTTGCTTTTCCTTTCCATGGTCGAAAGATCATGGCCTCATTGAAGCGTATTGCATTTGCCAATGTTTGCGGCCTGCGATTTCTTTCCATGGTCGAAAGATCATGGCCTCATTGAAGCAAGGAATCGAGGCTGACCTGATCCGTGATCCGCCAACTTTCCATGGTCGAAAGATCATGGCCTCATTGAAGCGCAGCGCTTGCAGCCGGCACCATGGATGACCCGCACCTTTCCATGGTCGAAAGATCATGGCCTCATTGAAGCGGATATCACCAGATGAAAGTGCAGCCAAGATTCCCCCTTTCCATGGTCGAAAGATCATGGCCTCATTGAAGCACGTACAGGACGATCGAATCGACGCTAGCGAAAACATCTTTCCATGGTCGAAAGATCATGGCCTCATTGAAGCAAGCAGCCGGCCTTGTGAGTGCAGGGTCACCGCCCACCTTTCCATGGTCGAAAGATCATGGCCTCATTGAAGCTAAACGGGTCGATGCTTAATACTGTTGAGCGATTTGCCTTTCCATGGTCGAAAGATCATGGCCTCATTGAAGCGAACACTAGTCGACTCGGACGGTAAGTTGCTGTTGCACTTTCCATGGTCGAAAGATCATGGCCTCATTGAAGCAGTAGCAGTAATCAAAAAAGACAACAGACAATGCGAGCCTTTCCATGGTCGAAAGATCATGGCCTCATTGAAGCCAAATTAAGTAGTTTTGCATGATTCAATTTCCGTTAACTTTCCATGGTCGAAAGATCATGGCCTCATTGAAGCCAGTTCTCGCGACTCTCGTTTTGTTTCCCTTCGCATCTTTCCATGGTCGAAAGATCATGGCCTCATTGAAGCCCGGTGGATACGACACGTCACAGCCGCTAGGCACCCTTCTTTCCATGGTCGAAAGATCATGGCCTCATTGAAGCGACAAAATCTAAATCCGTCACGCCGTCCATTGACCACTTTCCATGGTCGAAAGATCATGGCCTCATTGAAGCAGGCCATTTGGATTTTACCGCAGATTGAATTTTTTCTCTCCATGGTCGAAAGATCATGGCCTCATTGAAGCCTGGCGTTTGTAGCTCTGGTGGCACCTCGTCGTCACCTTTCCATGGTCGAAAGATCATGGCCTCATTGAAGCCGATAGAGATTTTGCTGTCGTTGGATCAGCTAGTTTTCTTTCCATGGTCGAAAGATCATGGCCTCATTGAAGCAAGGGGATTAGCTCAACGACGTCGTTACCCTTTCGCTTTCCATGGTCGAAAGATCATGGCCTCATTGAAGCTGCATCCCAGGCCGCTTCCGTCGATAGCTGCCATTTGCCTTTCCATGGTCGAAAGATCATGGCCTCATTGAAGCCTCGGACAACATATGTCTTGTCTTGACAAGTGGATTCCTTTCCATGGTCGAAAGATCATGGCCTCATTGAAGCACGGACGTCAATCGTTGGGGTGTGTACATTTGGAATCTTTCCATGGTCGAAAGATCATGGCCTCATTGAAGCCCGTGAATATCAGTTCGCGACATATCAAGCCCTCCGCTTTCCATGGTCGAAAGATCATGGCCTCATTGAAGCGCTGCATCGTCAATGGTATCTGCATTTGCCGCTACCTTTCCATGGTCGAAAGATCATGGCCTCATTGAAGCATCGCGTGTTCCCTGAGTGTCGAAACCTTGTAGTAGACTTTCCATGGTCGAAAGATCATGGCCTCATTGAAGCTTTACGGCACCGATGGCGTTAACTGCCGCTGACCCGCTTTCCATGGTCGAAAGATCATGGCCTCATTGAAGCTCGATGAACACGGACGAGAGCTATGGCTACACACGCCTTTCCATGGTCGAAAGATCATGGCCTCATTGAAGCTTGATGTCCCGCCGCATGGCAGCGAAATCCGCCAACCTTTCCATGGTCGAAAGATCATGGCCTCATTGAAGCCTTAGCCTTGATAGCTGCGACAACGTCTGCTTGTGCTTTCCATGGTCGAAAGATCATGGCCTCATTGAAGCTAGTATCTTCGCGGGCAACTCTATCGATATTAGCTACCTTTCCATGGTCGAAAGATCATGGCCTCATTGAAGCCGAAGATATTCCAGCGAAACAGAAATGCCTAAATTTCTTTCCATGGTCGAAAGATCATGGCCTCATTGAAGCGATACGCTTCGCGGTGACTACGAAATGAGCCGCAACCTTTCCATGGTCGAAAGATCATGGCCTCATTGAAGCTTTTATTTGCGAGGCAGGGATAAGCCAGATGTAATTGCTTTCCATGGTCGAAAGATCATGGCCTCATTGAAGCATCGTCTGCGGCCTGCTTGTAGTATGTTTCCATGATTCTTTCCATGGTCGAAAGATCATGGCCTCATTGAAGCCAAGAAATTGATCTCGGGTCAGGTCACCGAAACCAACGCTTTCCATGGTCGAAAGATCATGGCCTCATTGAAGCAGACTGACCTGAAAGGCAGCGAAGCTACAGCCTACGCGCTTTCCATGGTCGAAAGATCATGGCCTCATTGAAGCGTGTTTACTTCGGCGCAGCCAACGTCCCGCATGGTGCTTTCCATGGTCGAAAGATCATGGCCTCATTGAAGCCGGATGGTGGTACGATTCTTCAGCATGGGCTAGTGCACTTTCCATGGTCGAAAGATCATGGCCTCATTGAAGCCTGCTGGTGTCATCAAGCAATTCGCACGAGTCGTGCCTTTCCATGGTCGAAAGATCATGGCCTCATTGAAGCGCGTCTACTGGAGCTGCATCGCTCGAAGCACTGGCCTCTTTCCATGGTCGAAAGATCATGGCCTCATTGAAGCGCAATCCGCATTGTCGAACCTGCTGCAATTGCACCTCTTTCCATGGTCGAAAGATCATGGCCTCATTGAAGCCCAAATCAATGACCGCACCGCTAGACGGGACGGCGACGTCTTTCCATGGTCGAAAGATCATGGCCTCATTGAAGCCTCGGCTTTGCCTCAAACCAACAGGATCACGTGCCATCTTTCCATGGTCGAAAGATCATGGCCTCATTGAAGCCTGCCAGCGAAAGTTGGCAGCCTGAAAGGTTTAAGATCTTTCCATGGTCGAAAGATCATGGCCTCATTGAAGCTTAACTTTTGGAAGGATGAGTAAAACATGGCAATGAAGCTTTCCATGGTCGAAAGATCATGGCCTCATTGAAGCCTTGACTTGAGCGGATAGGTGACGTGGAACTTTTCTCCCTTTCCATGGTCGAAAGATCATGGCCTCATTGAAGCCGACATTTTGCTTCGTTCTGCAATTCCGAAAAAAACGCTTTCCATGGTCGAAAGATCATGGCCTCATTGAAGCTTTCCCCATCGCCTGGCATCGCATCAATGCCGAAAACTTTCCATGGTCGAAAGATCATGGCCTCATTGAAGCGGCTACACGACATTAGCAGCCAATACGACAGGAGTGACTTTCCATGGTCGAAAGATCATGGCCTCATTGAAGCAATACGCAAATGGGTACGGAAGAAACCACCGACATCTTTCCATGGTCGAAAGATCATGGCCTCATTGAAGCGGAATCTTCTGCGACGTGAGGTTGCGAGACGCAGACGCTTTCCATGGTCGAAAGATCATGGCCTCATTGAAGCCTGGTTTGGGAAACTCATTTCGTCGGGAGCGTACCCGCTTTCCATGGTCGAAAGATCATGGCCTCATTGAAGCAGACAGCGGAAACCGTTGCGCCGTTTGCGATCGCTACCTTTCCATGGTCGAAAGATCATGGCCTCATTGAAGCTCCATAATTGATTGTACTAGTTCGGTGTGATCCACCGCTTTCCATGGTCGAAAGATCATGGCCTCATTGAAGCCGGCCCGTCGGACCACTGATAGCCCGCTACCGGTTCCTTTCCATGGTCGAAAGATCATGGCCTCATTGAAGCATGTGGACTCGGGATAGTCCTAAGGGGCTGGTTTCCCAGCTTTCCATGGTCGAAAGATCATGGCCTCATTGAAGCGTTTGCTTCGAGTGACTACCTCGTTCCGGCGGAGGCTCTTTCCATGGTCGAAAGATCATGGCCTCATTGAAGCGGGAATTACGAATACAAATGCACGGCTGAGTACCCATCTTTCCATGGTCGAAAGATCATGGCCTCATTGAAGCGGTGGCAACGACAACAACGTAAACCAGCGGTCCGTCTTTCCATGGTCGAAAGATCATGGCCTCATTGAAGCCTCCGAATTCGCTTGGTTGTCGACCGCTAGCCTGGCTTCTTTCCATGGTCGAAAGATCATGGCCTCATTGAAGCGGTTTATGCACTCGGCGAATTACTGGAACGGTCCAGCACCTTTCCATGGTCGAAAGATCATGGCCTCATTGAAGCTAAAGCGTTGCCCGCAAGAATTTCAAGGGCGGTACGTTACTTTCCATGGTCGAAAGATCA
>JAYVPJ010000143.1:0-19046 GCA_043757445.1 Pirellula sp.
CGGACTCGTTGGCATCTTAGCTTTCGGGATGAGCATACAACACGCGCCTGACAATGTAGATCGAGCTCGAGCCATGACCTTTTGCGTGGTGGTTTACGCAGAACTTTTCCGAGCGCTCGCTGCGCGCAGCGCGACATTGACATTAGGCCAACTTGGGTTCTGGACTAATCCTCAATTGATGCTGGCCATAATCGTCTCCGGGTTGCTTCAGGTGAGCGTAGCCGTGTTCCCATTCACCCAAAGCGTTTTTGACATGCCAGCGCACGCGATGGGCGAATGGAGTACTATCGTATTATTGGCCCTCACTCCGGTCACGGTCATCGAAGTATACAAGCTGATCTGTCAACGCATCAGAACAAATCGTGAAGTCGTAACGCCAGGAGTTTTGCCGTGAACTGGAATCATCTCGCTCTGAGAATCGGAACGGTATTTGGAGTGATCGCTTTGCTGGTGCCCTTGATTGCGTGGTGGCCGACAAGCACGAATCCAGTCGCCGCTTCCGGCGAGATCTGGACGTGCTCTATGCATCCCCAGATTCGCTTGACAAATCCCGGTGCTTGTCCGATCTGTGGTATGAAGCTGATTCCGGTATCGCAATTACCCAACGC
This sequence comes from Pirellula sp., assembly GCA_043757445.1. Classification (GTDB taxonomy): domain Bacteria; phylum Planctomycetota; class Planctomycetia; order Pirellulales; family Pirellulaceae; genus JBKCUI01. The sequence goes on from JAYVPJ010000143.1 coordinate 609, forward strand.
CAAGGAAGATCTAGAAAAACGCGCAGGACTGGAAAGAGTAGCCATCCTCCGTCGCGAGCTTTTTAAGGAGATTCGCACAGTTGGAAAACTCGACTATAGCGAACGCCAAGTTGAATTGATTACGGCCCGTATAGCGGGAAGAGTCGATCGATTGTACGTCGACTTTACTGGAATTGAAGTCAAAGCGAACGACCATCTTGTCGATATTTACAGTCCCGAGTTGTATTCAGCTCAAGCGGAATTGATTCGGTCCTTGGAAGCCTACGAAGTACGCGGTTCAGGAGGCGATCGAACTTTGGATCGATTCGCTGAATCAAATCTTTCGGCCTCCCGTGAGAAGCTGCGATTGTGGGGACTACGACCGGAGCAAATCGCAGAAATCGAAAGGACTCGAAAGGAACAAACACATGTTACAATTTACGCACCACTCCACGGCACGGTCATCGAGAAGAGTATTCGGGCCGGGCAATATGTCAAGGAAGGAGACTCGCTTTACCGAATCGCTAATCTTGATCCAATTTGGCTCTATCTTAATATCTACGAGGTTGACATGGCCTGGGTGCGATTTGGCCAACCTGTCGATGTGACGCTCGAAGCGTTCGCAGGTGAGACCATTCGCGGTACGGTGACATTTATCGATCCCTTCCTCGACGATGCAACGCGTACGATTCGTGTCCGTGTGAATCTCAAAAATCCTGATCGCCGCCTTAAACCGCAGATGTACGCCCAGGCAACGATACGCGTGCCGCTACGTGCGGACGGCTCTCCAGAACCAACAGGAGCAGAAGGCAAGTACATCTGCCCAATGCATCCGGAAGTTATCCAAGCCGACCCGGGGAAATGTACTATTTGCGGAATGCCATTAGAGCGAGTGCCTGAGTTTCGCAATAGTCGTCCCAAAAGTGAGCCGACGGCGCTAGTCGCGGGTTCTTCGTTACCATCGATGGATGACAACCTAGAGTTAGCCATCCCGGTGTCGGCTGTGCTCGACACCGGGCGCCGTCAAATTGCCTATCGATTAACGCAAGAAGGCGCCTACGAGTTGGTCGAGCTAAAACTTGGTTCGCGCGCTCAAGCAGTCGATGATGCCGGCAAACGACGAGACTATTACTTGGTACTCGATGGCCTCAAGGAAAACGACCAGGTGGTTGTCCAGAGCGGATTCCTACTCGATAGCCAGCGTCAGATCGAGGGGATGCCAAGTTTGCTTTATCCGACGGGTCAGTCGGCGAGCATGTCTGTTCACGCGGGCCATAGTGGCATGTCGACCAATTCCGGCAGTTCCAGCCCATCTCCGCCGCCCGTCAATTCGATGCCCGCTGGCCACCAACACTGATTGAACTACAGAATAAATCATGACGCATTTTATTATCCGTTGGTGTTTGAATAATCGGTTTCTCGTGATACTGTTTTCGTTGGCTATTCTAGGGGTTGGCTACTATTCGCTAACACATGCAACGATAGACGCGATCCCCGACATCGGTGATAAGCAAGTCATTGTGATGGCCGATTGGCCGGGGCGGTCCCCCCAGGATGTCGAGGACCAAGTCACTTATCCACTCACGGTCAGTATGTCGGGTACGCCCGGCGTGAAGTCGATCCGTTCTTTCTCCGGCTTTGGTTTCTCAATGGTCTACATCATCTTCAAAGATGAAGTCGACTATTACTGGGCGCGGTCGCGCGTACTCGAACGAATGAATATAGCTCTAACCAAGTTGCCTCAAGGGATCGTACCGACGCTGGGGCCGGACGCGACAGCGCTCGGGCAGATTTTTTACTACACGCTCGAAGCCAACGGAGCCGACCTTCAGCAGCTGCGGTCGCTTCAGGATTGGTATATCCGCTATCAGCTGCAAGCGGTTGAGGGAGTGACGGAAGTAGCGACCCTCGGCGGTTACGTAAAACAGTACCAGATTGACGTCATGCCAGAAAAACTTCGGGCGCATCGTGTAACATTACCGCAACTTTACGAAGCGGTTCGTCGAAGCAACGTTGACGTTGGAGCTCAAGTTGTCGAGAACAATCGCTTCGAGTTCTTTATTCGTGGCAAAGGCTTTGTCAAGAATGTAGCCGACATTGAGAACATCGTCATTCGCCAAGAAGCGGGTACGCCGATCTTCGTGAAGAATGTCGCCACCGTGCAGCTTGGCCCGGAGTTTCGGCGCGGCACGCTCGATAACGCTGGACACGAAGCAGTTGGAGCGGTGGTGCTAATGCGTTATGGCGAAAATCCACGAGAGGTCATCCGCCGATTGAAAGCTCGCATCGCTGAGATTGAGCCAGGTCTAAAAGTCCTGTTGGCCTCCGGCAAAGTTGAGCCCGTGAGTCTGGTGCCGTACTACGACCGGACGGAGATCATTCACGAGACGATGGTTACACTAAAGGACAATCTGCTCGAAGAGTCCATCGTCGTTGGTCTTGTTGTCATTTTGTTTCTGCTGCACTTGCGGAGTTCGCTAGCCGTACTGCCAACCCTACCTTTATCGTTGGCCATGACATTCACCGCGATGTATTGGTTCGGCGTAGACAGTAACATCATGTCGCTGGCGGGAATCGCAATCGCCATCGGCGATGTCAGCGATATGGGAATCATCATGACCGAAAACATCTATCGCCGTCTGGCCGCCGAACCTGAACGACCATATGCCGAAGTCGTCTACGAAGCGGCGTGCGAAGTCGGCGGAGCCATCGTGAGTGCCGTATCCAACACAGTCATTTCCTTTATTCCCGTGTTCGCTTTGACTGGACCGGAAGGGAAGATGTTTCAGCCGCTTGCATACACCAAGACGTTTGCAGTCGCAGCCTCCGTGATCCTCGCGATCACGGTCGTACCGGTGTTGAGTTACTACCTACTTAAGCCAGTCGTTTGGTCGAAGCAGCGGTCGCTGTTGGTTGGTTGCACAGTCGGATTGCTGACGATCGTTACGTTGCGTTTAGCAGTCGCATGGGGCCTCGGGTTGAGCGGCGTCTGGACTGGTTGGCCTACCGCCATCGGTGCGGGGTTTCTCGTCACTGCGCTCATCTACCGAATGGCCCGTGAGCGTCTGCAACCGCTGGAAGAAAATAGCGTCTCGCGAGCGATATTCGTTGTCTACAAACCAGCACTTCGCTGGGTGCTGGCTCACAAGGGGACGTTTTTGTTGCTACCGGTCGCGGTCATATTGATCGGCGTCACTGTTTGGTTGGGCTTTGACCGGATGGCTTCACCGATTAAAGTCGCCATGAACGCCTTTGGAATCGAACCGACAAAATGGTCTGCTTGGCAACGCATCGAGCGTACATTCCCTGGTATCGGCCGCGAGTTCATGCCGCCACTAGACGAAGGATCGTTTCTCTATATGCCGTCTCTTTTACCTTCGACATCATTGACCCAAGTGCAAGAGGTACTTGCCCAACAAGATATTGCTATTAAATCAGTCCCGGAAGTTGAACATGTCGTCGGCAAAGCCGGTCGGGCCGAATCGGCTATCGATCCGGCACCGATCAGCATGATTGAGACGATAGTTTCACTCAAGCCTGTGGATCAATGGCGAAGGATTACAGAGAAACGCTGGCACAGCGATCGCAGTTGGTTGAGTTGGTGTCGTCCTGCGCTGCGGACGGTATGGCCAGAAGAACGTCCCATCCGCAAGGACGAAATCCTGGCGGAGCTAAATCAGAAGGTTGCGATCCCCGGTGTGCTACCGACATGGTTGCAGCCAATCCAAACCCGCATCGTCATGTTGCAATCAGGCTTCCGTGCCATGATGGGCGTGAAGATCTTCGGCAACGACCTTCAGGAGATCGAACGTGTCGCGCTGCAGATGGAACAACTCTTGAAGAAGGTGCCCGGCGCGGTCGATGTCGTGTCCGATCGGCTTATCGGCAAGCCGTATATCGAATACGAGATCGATCGACTGGCAGCAGCGCGCTACGGCGTCAGCATCCGAGACATTCAGGATATCATCGAGGTCGCTATTGGCGGAGAACCACTGACCACGACCGTTGAAAAGCGAGAACGCTATCAAATTCGTATTCGTTATCCACGTGAACTGCGAGAACGTTTCGACGACCTAGAACACATTCTAGTACCGACATCAACAGGACAGCACATCCCAATAGCACAGGTCGCCAAACTCACTTTCACTATTGGCCCCCAAGAGATCAAGAGTGAGAATGGGCTGCTGGTCGGCTACGTGACCTTGAACACTCGTGACCGGGACGAAATCAGCGTCGTCGAAGACGCCGAACGTCTGTTGCAATCCGAAAAAAAGAAGAGCGACGAACTGATCGCAGCCGGGCGTGCCTCTGAAGCCTCGTTGGTCGTCCCAACCGGCTACTATTGGACTTGGTCCGGCCAGTTCGAGAACCAACAGCGAGCCATGGCGAGACTGTCGCTCTTGGTCCCCATTGTTCTGCTGTCGATGTTTTTCTCGATGTACCTCGGCTTCGGCAAATGGTGGCTGGTATTCCTGGTCTTCGTTGATATCGCAATCTCGACCGCGGGCGGCTTCATTGGTCTATTTTTCTGGGGCAGTAATCTGAGTGTCGCTGTCTGGGTAGGATTCATCGCATTGTTTGGAGTCGCCGACGATGATAGCATCGTAATGCTCACCTACCTCGAAGACCTTTCGAAGGAAAAGCCGCCTCAAACCAAAGAGGACATGCGGAATCTGGTCGTCGAAGCCGGTATGAAACGCATCCGCCCATGCCTGATGACATCCGTCACGACGATCCTTGGTCTAGCACCGATCTTTCTCGATAGCGGGCGTGGTTCGGACGTGATGCAACCCATGGCCATCCCCAGCGTCGGTGGAATGGGAGTCGCGCTCATCACGCTTTTCGTAATACCTTGCATCTATTGCTTGGTCAAAGAGTGGCGTCTCCCCGTCAAGCGACCGGCTGATTCCAACTAATGGAATCGATCCTGCGGATTGTGACGACAAACCGGCGTGGTTTAGATTTGTCGTCTTACGATTCCGATAAATGGATTGTGCTGATTTATCTAGCAATAGCGAATATTGCAAGCGGCATGCATCGTCGCAGTTCAAACACTCTATCGATACCAGCGAATTGGCTCTCATGAAAGAGAATTCCGCATGACTCTATCAACGATTCAAGCATTGCTCAATCGAAAGATTCTCTTCGGGGCGACTCTATTGGTTGTAGCGATTGTAGGGTGTGCGAGTCCCCAAATGCGAATGCTCGCGGATTCGAGGATGTCGCTGCTGCCAAGGCCAAATCCAACTCCGCAGGCGACAGCGAGAGAAACGCCATCTTTAGTCGCGTCGGATGCTAGATCGACCACAACCATCGAAGACCTTTCGACTAAAGATGGCGCCGTAATTCTCGCGGCAGCAAGTGTGTTCGCGATAAGTGAACAAGATGAAACACGCGAGCCAAGTGAGCCGGTCGAGAATGCTGAGAAGGATACGAATGAACAGAAGGGCGAAAAAAGCAAGCCAAGTGAAAAAAAAGAGCGAAAACCACCCATCGGAGTTGAAGAACTAATTCAGCAAGCAATCACCATTCATCCAAAAATTCAAGCAGCTCGATCGAGGATTGCGGTCGCACAATTTCGTATTCCCCAGGCGAGTGCCCTTCCGGATCCGATGGCAGAAACTTTGTTTTGGCCGATTGCAAATAATGCCCAGCAGTTGGCCAGCGGACGCATGACGAATCAGCTTTCACTATCTCAAACTGTCCCATGGCCGGAGAAGTTACGTGCTCAAGCCAAAGTAGCGGCCAGAGAAGTCGGGATGGCTCAAGCTGAAATGAGAGAGATTGAACGCGAGATCGCCGAATCGGTGCGTTTGGCTTACTATGAAGTTTGGTTTTCAGGACAAGCTTATCGAATTGTCAATGAAAATCGAAAACTCGCCGAGCAAATCGTCAAGATTGCACAGAATCGGTTTCGTTCAGGTGGCTCTCAACAAGATGTCATTCGCGCGGAATTGGAAGTCGAGAAACGCGATCAACAACTCCTAGAACTCAACCAGCAACTTGAAGTTGCTCAAGCCGACTTAGCAACGCTGGTTCAGCAACCGTTGGAACTCTCAATAGAAACAACGCAGAAGTTACCATTGAACGATGTTGCTACGCAAATTGATAGACTGCTGGCAACCGCCGAGCAATGTAACCCGGCGTTGCAAGGCTTGGGGTGGCAAATCCAGCGTGACCTGCAAAAACAAAGGCTGGCAAGCCTTCAGAAATATCCAGATCTAACCTATGGCGTCCAATACGGCATGATGAGCACAAGTCAAGCGATCAGTCCAGTCGCAGATGGCATCGATAACATCAGCTTTTCCGTTGGCTCAACGATTCCGATTTGGAAAAAGAAGATCCAAGCTGGCGTATGCCAAGCAGCTTCTGAACGAAATAGCTCAACTAAACTTTACCAGTCCGAATGGAACACGATCGCCGGTCGTTTGCGTAGACTGATTCAACAAGCTGATTCGCTTAATAAACAGCGCACGCTTTATTCTGAAAAGCTTATACCAAGGGCAGAGCAAGCTTTTGAGATCTCGCAGTCAGAATACATGGTTGGAAAGATCTCCTTCGTTCAGTTGATCGATAACTATTCGGAAGTGTTAATGTTTCGAGTCGAGGTCGTGCGCATTGAGGCGTCACTGGCCGGTGTCTTAGCCCAGATCGAACGTACAGTCGGATGTAAAACAATTAGCGGAACTGAATAGTTTTCTAGTTAGTATCACAAACCTCTAGGCTCTCGCAATTGCTACGAGCAGTGTTGAGAAGAATCGGGAAGGGTACCCGAGTTACACCTGCTTGGCCAATCAACATCGACGCTCGTATGAGGTACGCCTACGGAAGCTTTACGATTGAAGCTTCCAGGTTGATCTCGTTTTCCGTCACTTCGGGAACGGGTAGGATTCTCGAAATGAATAGAGATCGTCCGCGCGTTTCGAAAAATGATGACTTTTCCGAAAGATCGTATTTTGAGGACGTTGCAGTGCGTATTGAATTTTCGTATCGAATTGGTCGAGCTAATCGCAGAGGTTGATTCACGATTGCAGTGGAGTTTTCCAAATTGAAGATGAAAAAGGCATTCGCGAGTGCAACCTGCATCGCCCTTTTGCTAGCCATCCAGGGCTGTAGAACTATTGGGCTTGGACGTACGGCATCGACTACGAAATCTTCAGCAAACTTCGATTTGCCTACTTCGAACATACCCTACTCGTCTCAGATAAATTTCCAAACTACCCGAACTCACGAGGCTGCGAATGCTCCCCAACATGTTAGGCTCGCATCCGGTAACATGCAAAGTTCAGGAAACATCGATGCAATTCCATTTGTGAAAATAGCCAACTTCATTGAAGTTTTCGACGTTTCCGAGTCCTCTCTTCAGAACACAGGATCGCTATCATTAGATGCAGCGATAACGCTCGCTATAGCGAATAACCCTACCATTCCACAAGCACGGACACTCGTGCAACAGCAGAAAGGCACTACGGTCCAGGCCGGACTGTATCCCAACCCGCAAGTCGGCTATTTGCGTTCCGATCCGGACCAACCAGGCAAGAGCGGATCTAGCGGCGCTTTCCTGAGCCAAGAGTTCGTAACGGCCGGCAAACTACGGTTAGCACAACTTGCAAGTCGTTACGATGTGACGCTGCGCTCATGGCAAGTTACCGCTCAAGAGCAACGTGTTGTTAACGACGTCCGAATTCGATTCCACGAATGGATTGCCGCGCAGCAAACATATGCGGTCGCTATCGAACTCGTCCAATCAGCCAAAGATGGGCTCAAGATCGCTAACACGATGCGGGAAGCGTCGATCGGAACGAGACCGGACGTGCTACAAGCGGAAATGCAACTATCGGATGCACAAGGAATGGTTACCAATGCGAAATTGCGAATCGATGCCGCAAAACACGGGCTTGAGGCAGTAGTCGGCACCAGCCTCGCAGAATCTGATGTCGCAACCGATCTCGAAGTTGCAATGCCAGATCTCGATTGGGATTCAAGTCTCGACCGACTGTTAAAGAACAGTCCATTACTTAAATCGCAAGACGCCGAATTGGAAGCGGCTCGCACTGAGATCCAATTATCCGATGCTCAAGCGATTCCAAACGTTAGTGCGCAAATGGTGGCGCAAAGAGATTCTACAGAAAAATTTAGCAGCATCGGTACATTCGTTTCGATACCTGCACCCATCTTTAATCGCAATCAAGGAAACCGAATTTCTTCACGAGCGTTTTACGCGCAACAGGTTCGTGAATATGAACGCTTGAAACTTGCTCTTTCTGACCAACTATCGGTGACTCTGCGCCAGTATAAATCTCTGCAACAGGAAAGCAGAAGATTGCAGATCGAGATTTTACCCAAAGCGGAAGAGAATCTCGAACTCGTGACGGTGGCCTACAAAGCTGGAAGAATGGACTTTCAACGCGTTGTCGATGCGAGGAAGCTATTATTTAATTCAAAAATAGCTCGGGTCGAAGCAGTCGCTGAAATGCAAAAGACATTCGTTGAGATCGACGGCTTGCAATTGACTGGGGCACTCAATCCGACTGAAGTTGGGACGGCGCTTCAATCGACAGCAACATCATCCAACGGGGCGCGAAGTATTCTATCGCAACAAATTCAGACTTCGACTAATGCGAACAATCGAAATCTACCGGGTGCGTTACAGGCGGAAGGCTTTTAAATCGATGTTTCATAAGTCCGCATTAGAAAGGTTGCGTAATTTTGCTAACCCAACTGTAATTAACCGAAAGTTAAGACTTGATTTCGCACTTTGGATGTTAGTGCTATGGAGCGGCATGGTAATCGGATGCGGCCGAGAAACAAGTGACGTCGAGGCAAAGCAGGTATCCGAACAAAAAGTTCTAAACAAAGGAACGGTTGGCGTCGACGCATCTTTAGCGGAACGTATTGGCATTAAAAAGGTTGTTGCGAAAAATACTCCGTTCAAGCCAACGACAGAGGTCTACGGAAGAGTTATTGTAAACCCGAACGCAACCTTCGACCTAGTGTCACCTTCGGCTGGGCAGGTATTCGTCAATAGCGGACGTTGGCCGTTGCCAGGAACGCGTGTCATCAAAGGGCAGCATTTGGCGACTCTCAAAGTCCGTGTTTCACCAGATTTGCGAGCGGACTTTGAAAGCAGAATTGTCGAAGCCAAGGCGCGCTTGAAAAATAATGAAGATGTCGTCGAATCACTCTCACGCATTGCGCAAGGCCTGCAAAATATTTCAGCCAGGGAGATTCTGTCTCGTACTGAACTTGATATGGCAAGTGCGAATCTTTCCAAAGCCAAATCGCAGGTCGAACTCGACAAGGCGATTATTGCGAATTGGCAAAGCGTAATGAAACGCGTGAATGCAACAGAATCAGTTCAAGGCGACTTCTGGCAAATACCAGTGTCATCACCTCACGACGGCACGATTGAGGAAATCGGAACGTCCGAAGGAGCCTATGTTGAAGCCGGTTCATTACTCCTCAGAATCATCGATCTTTCGCAGCAGCTTATTCGAATAGACGTCCCTCTGACGATCAATTCAACACTTGAAGATTCGACCGAAGCCCAAACTCTGATGATCAAGTGCCGAGGCAAATCATTCGATGCGAGTCTCCTTGGACGCGCACCGTCAATCGATCTTTCCAGTCAGAATTCTCACATACTTTATTCGATTCGAGACGCTACGCATCAATTACGTCCCGGTATGCTTGTCACAGCGAGCATTGCCCATGGGGATTCGAACGCGGATGCGATCAGTGTCCCCAGTACATCGATCCTTCAGCATCGAGGATTACATTTCGTCTATGTCGCGATCGATGATTCGACTTATCAGAGGCGAGGAGTCGACGTCTTGGGTATTCGAGATAACGAGACTCTCATTAAGCCGTCACTCGAATCAGTCGAGGACTTAGCGATTGGAGTTAGCGATGGCAAATGGGTTGTTAGCTCTGGAGCGCAGTTGCTGCTATCCCGCGAATTTCTTGCGGTTGGTGGGGATAGTGATTGATGTTGCAATCTATCGTTCAATGGTCGCTACAAAACCGTCCGGTCGTCTTGGCCTTCGCAGCCGTAACTATCATCACAGGGATCGTTGCGTCGTATCGATCTGACTTGGATGCGTTTCCAGAGTTTGCACCGCCTCAGGTAACTGTTCAAACAGAAGCGGTCGGACTTCCTGCTGAGCAAGTTGAGCAACTTGTTACCTTGCCTCTCGAGCAAGCAATCGTGGGGCTACCGGATCTAGAATCGATACGTTCTAGATCGATTCAAGGACTTTCTGCGATCACAGTCGTGTTTAAAAACAACGTCGATGTCTACTTGGCCAGACAGCTTGTTGGCCAAAAACTTAGTGAGGGTCAGTCGCTGCTACCCGTTACCGCTGAGATTCCTCGAATGGGGCCAATGACAAAGACGACAGGACGACTGTTGGTCGTTGGATTTACGTCGAAGTCACTCAACGCGATTGAACTTCGTGATCGTGTGCAATGGGACGTCAGGCCTCGGATTTTAGCACTTCGCGGAGTCGCAATGACCACGATATTCGGCGGGGACGTTCGACAGTATCAAGTGCAGATTTCGCCAGAGCAATTGGCTGCTCGCCAACTTGGAATTAACGACGTGATCGATGCAGCCAGGCAATCGACCGGGATTCGTGGGCTTGGTTTTCAAGAAAACGATAATCAGCGGGTCGTTATCCGCGCAGAGGGACAGATTCAGTCCGAAAGTCAGTTGGCCCAAACGGTTCTGACTCGGAAAAATGGTGCGACAGTCAGACTTCGAGACATCGCTAATGTCGTGCAAGTCGCTGCCCCCAAGTTTGGAGCTTCGACGGTGAATGGCCAGGAGGCAGTCTCAATGCTTGTCTATAAGCAGTTCGGCAGCGACACACTTACAGTGACGCGCAGTATTGAATCCGAACTGGAATTGATGCGATCCGATTTGCTTTCGCAAGGAATCGAAATGCGGTTCGGACTATTCCGTCAAGCGGACTTCATTGAAAAGGCAGTCGGAAATGTCATTGATTCGCTTTGGTTTGGAGCTATTTTGGTTTCCGTGATATTGACGTTGCTGCTGATGAATCTGCGAGTAGCATTAATCTCCCTAGTTGCAATTCCTCTCTCGTTGCTTTCTGCGATCTCCGTTCTATGGTTCTTCGGCATCAGCCTGAACACACTCACTTTGGGAGGGTTAGCCATCGCAGTCGGCGAAGTTGTGGACGATGCGGTCATCGACGTAGAGAATATTTATCGGCGGTTTCGACAAGCCAAAGCCAAGTTTGGAATTTTTGATGCTTCGGCGGTTGCGTTGGCTGCGTCGCTCGAAGTCCGGTCAGCGGTCGTGTACGCGACATGGATTGTCGTTGCTGTATTTGTGCCAGTATTGTTAATGGGCGGAGTGCAAGGCCGACTCTTTGCGCCGCTTGGCTACTCCTACATTTTGGCAACCGTTTCCTCGTTATTGGTAGCGCTGACGGTAACACCAGCTATGTCCGTTGTTTTGCTACGAAATCGAGTCGCGACGCATGACCCAATCGTGCTTAGTTGGATACAAGATATCTACGTTGGTGCTCTTAAGTTAACGATGCGATTTAGGTGGATAGCGATTGGATTTGTATTGATCGCAACTACGTTCGCTAGCTTCTTGCTTTCGAAGTCCGGCGGCGAATTCCTGCCTGAGTTGAGAGAAAATCACCTCATTGTCCACATGCAGTCACTCGCTGGGACTTCGTTATTACAAAACGTCAAAACAGGTCAAAAGGTCACGAAGGTCCTTCTAGCCATGGATGAGGTTGCAAATGTCTGCCACCTAGCGGGTCGAGCAGAACAAGGCGAAGACACCTGGGGAATCGAGTACGGAGAAATCGAAGTTCCGCTTAAGCCAGATGCAAATGTAGAGGAGCTTCGGGAGCGACTTCTAAAAGATCTGCCTGTCGCGTTCCCTGGAAATAATTTCCATGCGTTTACTTTTTTGTCTGAATGCATTCATGACAGTCTTTCTGGTGCAATCGCGCCGGTACTCGTCAAAGTAAAAGGAACAGATGTCGAAGCAGTCGATAGAACGGTCCAAAGACTTGTGTCCGTAATGAACGCAACACCTGGAAGTAGAGGAGTTTTCACAGAGCCACAAAACGGACAGCCCGAGTGCATTATTCGCGTCAGGCACAACGATGCTGCATTGCTTGGATTGAGACCTGCCGAAATTGTCGAGAGTATCCACGCAGCATATCAAGGGACCATCGTTGGGCAAGTGTTCGATCGAAATCGCGTTACACCTATCGTCGTGATTCTCGATCCGGACATTCGCAATCAACCACAGCTTATTAAGAATTTATGGCTTACCGTTCCAGTCGAACGACGGCTAGACGATAACAAGCCATCAAATCCATTGAGAACATTGAGAACATTGAATAGCACGCAAGACGAAGGACGAGTCCAACTTTTCCAAGTTGCAGATGTGTACTTGAACGATGGCCGATTCCTGATAACCCATGAGAATGGAATACGTACACAAACGATTACCTGTGAAGCAGTGGGGCGTGACGTCGAATCCTTTGTACGTGACTTGGAATCTCGTGTCGACAAACTTCCGATTCCCAGTGGTATAAAGATCGAAATCACAGGCGAACATATCGCAAAACGGACAGCTCAAGCGGAACTCCTTTTGACCGGCGGTGGGGCCGCAATTGGGGTTGTGCTCCTTCTGTGGATGGCAATGCGAACTTACACAGCGACGATTCTAGTGATGCTCAACGTCCCATTCGCGTTGATCGGTGGAGTCCTCGCCGTTTTCTGGATAGGAAACGTATTAAACGTCGGATCGCTGGTTGGATTCGTGACGCTGTTTGGAATCACAATGCGCAATGGAATCATGATGGTAGCTCACTGGCAACGCTTAGCAACGGAGAGCCCAGGGGAAAGCCATTTGGTACTGATCCTTCGAGGTGCCAGAGAACGCCTTGGACCTATTCTTATGACGGCCCTAGTCACTGGGTTGGGACTTGCCCCGATTGCTATTTGGAGCAATCAAGCTGGCCGTGAAATTGAGGGACCGATGGCGATTGTAATTCTCGGTGGACTTCTTACGTCAACCCTACTCAACTTATTTATGCTTCCGATTTTCGCAAGTATGTTAGGGTCTCGTTTGCTTCTGGATGTTCGAAAGAACGAACTTGCAAGTTAGAACTTGCCCGGTGAAGAAAACCGCCGTCTTGGATTCACCGATGACAGATGCTATTTCGTCAAACGTTAGCCCGCCCCAAATTCTGGCGATGACAACCTCACGTTCTCGCTCCTCAAGTTTGCTGAGCAAATCATCAAGCTCGAATTCAGTTGATGCTGTCCCGTTTAACGAACACTACCGTTTTACCGTTCCCCTATTGTAGCTTAACATAAATCGGATCTCTTCAAGGAAGAGGCTACATCCTCTTCATTGTTTCATCAAATAGATGCCTTGCGGACCGGCCGCTAATAGCTTGTTTTTTAATCAATTCGGCCACGATCTTCTCGACTGCTTCCCAATGACCTGGCAGTTCTAGGTGATGAGCAGTCTTGTCTAGCAGCCTCTTTTCCAGTCGCTCGACTTGCGGTTCTGAATTGACTCTGGCTAGCGTCAGACGGCGGAGGGATCGTAAGTCTTGCTGCGCACCGCCCCAATTGTATTGCCCCGTGTGCTTGGCCTCACTTACAATCCCTCCTAACAGGATCATCGCTTCGATCTCAAAGAAGTCTTGCTGACGCTGGCCACGCCCTTTGCTCAATTGCACTGCACCCAAACGAAGCGAGTTTCGCACGATGGTGCATTTCTCGACGGAGCGACCTAGCGAAAGAGCCACGATCGCATGCCCCGCCTCGTGATAAGCAGTGGCGATCCTCTGCGGGTCTAGCATAGGCTCTGGCGCTTCACTCATGTGGATGCACTATCCCAAGTCACTATTTGCCCATCTCGTCGGCGAGCTTTGGCGCATTGTATATCGTCCTCAGACTTTCAAGCACACCTGCGATATGAACTGCAACGGCTCGGGAAACCTTGTCGGTGTAGTAAAAATCAGCAGTCAAACTCTCGATGTTGCCGTCGAAGATAATGCCAACCATTGCCCCATCCCGAGAAATCACCGGTGAACCGGAGTTGCCGCCTATGATGTCCGCGGTGCAGACAAAGTTAAACGGCGTATCGGATTTCAGTTTGCCCTTAGCCGCTTGCCAGCTTTTCGGAAGAACCCACGGGTCCTTGTTCAAATGCAAAGTCTCATGTTGAAACGCTCCGCCAAGCGTTGTCTGAGCAGGCACTTTTTTGCCGTCGGCGTCATAACCAAGGACTTTGCCATAGGCGAGTCGCAACGTAAAGGTTGCATCCGGATAAACAGAATCGCCACCGACCGCAAACTTGGCTTCGGTGATCTTGGCATAAGCTTGACGCTCTTGCTCTTCGATACTGTCGGCGGCCTCGTGAGCGCGTCGATAGTCCGCTTCAAAGGCCTTGGCCAACTGTATCAACGGATCTTTGGAGTCAAGCATTCCTTGAGTGCCTGCGGCAGCGAGATTCTTTCTCTCCGCGACGCTAATAAGCTTTGTCCCAGCGATGATTTCAGAAGCGCGTTGACGTGGGCTTTTGCCAGCAAGCGCCGCCAGGACCAAAGGATCATTCCCGCCTCGATCATCGGCCAGGCGGGCGAGTTCGTCGGCGAGTTGAACGCGCTCCAAATCTTCATAGGTAGGCGCTTCGGAAAAAAGCTCCTGTTCTAGCGATTCTCGATTGCTTGCCCGGAATTCACGCAGTCGATCGCCGCTTGCCTTGCTGTCCTCGCCGGCCATCAAAACCAAAGTCTCTGCGATACCATAGAGCTTGCTGCGTAGTGATGCTTGCCTGGTGAGCCATTCGCGTCGTTTGGTTTGTGCCTCGCGAACCTGTTCCCAAGCTTTTTGAAGAGGGGCAAGTTTCGGATCTTGGGCAATGCGTCCAAGAAGCTCAGTTTCCTCACGCTTTTTCGAGGCCGTGAAGCTTGGGTCCTGCAGACCGCCAAGCATGCCTGTGTATGCCTTTCGCGAGTTTTGAATTCCAAAAAGGTCGTCTCGTGAACGCCTTTGCTGTTCCGGACCGGCCAACGCGTACTGCTGCATAAGCACTTCTTTCCGTCGGAGCGTATTCATCGTGCGGGGCATCGCAACGTCGCGCTGATACTCGATCGCATCATGCGTCAAAATACGTCGAGTTCTACCTGGGTTTCCCGAGACGAATACTAAGTCTTGCTCTTTTGCCCCATTCGGGTCCATCTTGAGAAAGTGTTCGATTTGTGCTGGTTTACCGTTTTCATAAACTCGAAACAAAGTCACATCGAGGCAATAGCGAGGATACTCGAAATTGTCCGCGTCTCCGCCAAAGAATGCCGAGCCAGCTTCCGGCGCCCATACAAGTCGCACGTCGGTGTATTTTTTGTATCGGTAAAGATGGTATCGACCGCCTCCATAAAGGGTAACCACATCGCTTCGCAAGCCCGTAGCATCGAGCGATTCCTTTTCGATGGCGGCCATCTTGGCCTGTCGTGCTTTACCGGCCTCCTGCGGTGTCATACTCTCTTTGACTGCCGAGTTCACCGACGCGGTTACATCTTCAATCGAAATCAACTGGTTGAGTTCAAGATCCGGCGATTTGATTTCGTCGGCGAGTGTGGACGCCAGAAAGCCATCTTCGTTGTAATTGCGTTCAGCTGTCGAAAGTTTGTAGAGGGTATCGGAAGCAACGTGATGGTTCGTAAGCACTAGGCCCTGCGATGAAACAAAGGATGCAGATCCCCCAGAGTTAAAGCGGACGCTTGATAGCATGGCGTGATCTAACCATTGCTGAGTCGGTTCGAACTGGTAGGCCTTCTTAAGTTGAGCTTTAGGGACCGCGTTGAACAGCCACATGCCTTCGTCGGCTCGACTAGCTGCTGGATAGATGATGCTGGACAAGAGTCCAATCGCAAGGAGCCTGTTCAAGTGCTTAATAGGTTTTGCTTTCACGATCAACGCTCCGAAACAAAGGAATAGGAAAGAAGGTCCTGACTGACGCAAGTATAGCAGAAGCACGACACTAGGAAATCCAGCCGCAGGCGGCGCTTGACACCTGTGCTTGTGACACCTGTGCTTGCCAACTCAACTTGGTGCACTATCGCGCAACTAGAAAGACAGCCACTGATCCATTTGCTCGTGCGGCATCGTAAACGTGAATGGCCTCACCCGCTGGAACATTGTCCTCCGGATCGATCACTATGGGAACATCAGCTCGCACTCTTAGAATGGCCGTCAGCCGGCTCGACAAAATTTCCAGCGACGCCATTGGTTCGCCATTCATCGAGTATTCCATTGAATTGGTAGCGACGGAATTGCTGCTTTTCTTGATCCGAATAACTACGTCGCTCCAATCCGTGAGAGTCGATGGGTTCTTTGGCTGAGCTCCATTCCCTTGTTGACTCGAGTCAGGAGCAGCAGCGACCGCACTCGGTAAAGCTTTTTCAAGTCGTTGAAAGGAAGAGGTCGCTAAGAAGAAAACTAGCAACAAAAAGACGACGTCGATCATGGGAGTCATCATGCTATCCACGCTAGCAGGCTTGGAGCCTGCCGAATAGGAAGTTCTCACTGTTGGCTGTCCTCATACACTGCAAACACGACATCCGTGTTGCCTGTCAACGAACAAATCTTTAACAATGCCGCAATGTATCTGTATTCCGTCGTCCTGTCCGTTCGAATGCGAATGCGCAATGACCCGCCCTCTGTTCGCATACGCGATAGTATTGCACGCTGAACTTGTTCCAGGGGTATTTCTTGACTAGCAATTTGAAATGTGCCAGTCGAGAGTACCTGAACGGTAATGGTCGGCGCATCCGAAAAATCGTTCACACCGGCAGCGGCCGTTGGCAGATCCAGTTTTAAGAAATTCTCTTGTTTAGCAAGGTGGCTACTGACAAGAAAGAAGATGATCAACAGGAATGTCACGTCGATCATAGGTGTCATATTGATAGTGACACCTTTCGAACCGCGGTAGTTTGGGATTCTCACAATACTCTGCCTTGATGACTCTGCTTTGATAACTCTACTTGGATGATGCCAGCCGCTAGGATTGAACTACTTTTCGCATCAGCCAAGTTCCAATCAAGGCCAACGTGACGTTTCCCAACCACAAACTAAATGCTGGCCAAGTACCGTCTTTGGAAAATTCTAAAGTCAATCCATAGATTGGATAGTAGATCAGCAAGATCGGAACAAAACAAACACCAAATGTCCACCAATAGTCAGCGCTACGAATTAGGACGGCCATCGGTACCCCGATCCAAACAAAGGCGAGGCAGCTAAACCCCATCGCCCACCGACGCATGGGCTCCGTTTTGAGACGAGATAGTGTTTTTTCCGTTTCGGCTACCTCGGCTCGCAGCGTTTGGCTGGTGGCGTCGTTTAACGCAATGTATCGACCGGAGGCCAAAGCGATAGAAAATCGAGTCGCGAGCTTTTCTCGCCGCCGGTTGTTGAGCCCGTGCCGGCGGGAAAGCTCTCCCGGGATTTGCCCAATGGAATACTGCGACGGGCTGATGGAGTTCGATCCATTCTTGGAAGCAAAGTCCAACCGCATATCCATTAGGAGCGAACCCGGATGACGAATCTTGTTTTGACCGTCATCGATAAACGCGTCGATCAACTCAATGACCATTTTGTCGTCCGTTCGATCGATCGAAATCTTCGCGGCCTCCGCCACAATGGTTTTCAAGCCATTATCGTTCTGCATCCATATTTTCGGCTTAATCAGCCATCGGTCTTTGACTTCCTGAACATGGATCGCGAACCCCCTTTCCGAATTGTAAGCCTTTTTCGAACTAAGGCCTCGATAGATGATCTCTTCCAACGACCTCAGAATGACATGTTGCATCGCAGGTTTCGCCCATGAAACAGCCATGTCGTTCAGCCAAACGGAGGGAATACTTAGGAGGGTACCAAGTGCCACCGCTGGGCGAAAAATGCACATTGGCGAAATCCCAGCGCTCTTCAAAGCGATGATCTCATTGTCAGCAGAGATTCTGCCATAGACACAACAAACGGAAAATAGAATGGTTGCTGGCACCGAAAACTGGAGAGCGATAAGAAAAATGTAGGGCATCAACTTGGCGACTGCAAAGTAACTCAAGTCCTTGGAGATTAACTCTTGGCCAACGATAACCAACGAAATCACCAATGTCATTGCGAGCAACGACAGCGCAAACATCTTGAGTACATCCCAAAGGACGTAGCGGGTGAATTTTACAGGGAACATGCCTGAGGACTATAGTCAATCGACTCGCTTGGGACGATGCCATTTGGCACAAGCAAAATCCAGCGAAAATACTTAGCTTGCTAAGCCGCATCCGCAATTGGTCAAGGCTCATCCGGCGTTCCGGGGAGGTCTCTTTGTTTGGTCTGATCTCAGGTATCATAGCGGAATCGAGTGAACCCATGTTTTTGGGTTATTCGCGT
>JAYVPJ010000144.1:0-18981 GCA_043757445.1 Pirellula sp.
CGATAAATAACTGTCCAATTTCAAACGTGGCGTAAGCTTCCAGCTTGCGTTTTTCTCCTCGCAAGCTGGAAGCTTACGCCACTTATTGAACGAACGGCCCTAAGCATGGTGGGCTGCGGTTTCGCTGCTCTCGGCCTTTAAAACGCGCTCGATATCGGATGCGGACATGCCCATATCGAGCATCCGCATCTTCAGATCTGCGTCCATTTCAGCTTTGCGCGTCTTGTGCCTATAGTAGGTAATTGTTGGGACAACGGAAATGATTACGATTGCTCCCCAGAAGATAAACCCTGGATTGGTCAGGAAAGCCATGGAACTCATCTCCGGAATTGGGGACATATGTTAGTTGTGCAACGCTCCGCGTCGCAGGAATCACTACGCGCAGAGTCGTGCAACTATGTTTACCAAACCAACTTTCAATCTGGACAAAGCACCAGTCACACCGCGAGAATTCGAACAATGACTTACCATCTTGGAAGAATCGGCCTAACTTTGCAAGGATTCATCGCAAAAACTTGAATGAAGATTTCTTTACGCGTTCGGGAATAACCTGCAAAACCTTAAAACCTTACCTTTCCGCCATTACGCTTCGTCCCCGCTCCTTGGCCACAATGATATGGTCTAAAACCCTGATTCCGATAACATCACCCACTTGCACCAATCGATCCGTGACTGCCTTGTCCTCGCGACTTGGTGTCGGATCACCCGATGGGTGATTATGAACCAATAGAATCGCCGAAGCGGAATCGCGAATAGCGGCCCTGAAAACTTCGCGGGGATGAACGAGACTGGCGTCCAAGGTCCCGACTGTAATTAAGTGAGAGTTGATGGGTCCATGCTGTGTGTCTAGCGTAACGATGTGAAATTCTTCTTGCTTTCCGTCGACAGCCAACCTGTGAAAAGTTCGCATGCAATAGCGAACTGCATCGTCGGAACCCCGGATTCGATCCGGTATTTGCGGTGGCTGATCCCTCAGCAAGGCAATTCGGCGACCAAGCTCAATGCCCGCCATGACTTGCGCGTAACTGTCTTTGCGAATGGTTTTGCTAATATTTCGCAATTCGGTCAAACTTGCATCCGCCAAGGCTGCCACGCGTTCTTCCGGGAACCGATTGGAGAGCTTGCGTCCGGCTTGGACGGCCGACTCACCGACGATGCCAACCCGAATCAAGATTGCTAGGAGTTGCGCGTCGGTGAGTTTGGCCGGTCCGTCGCGAAGCAATTGCTCCCGCGGTCTATCCTGCTCCGGTGATTGCTTGATTTGCTCCCCGTAAACTTGACTATCGATCCAGTTATCCGGCGTGAAAGAAGAGTTGTGGATCCAGCGGAAATACTCTTGCTTGTCACGTTCCACGCGACTGAGCAAGCCATCGCGTGCAAGCAAATTCAAGACTTTGGTAACGTAGGCTGAGTTGGAGTCGCGGCAAACCTGCTTGGCCCCGTCGGACGAAAAGTCGTCGAGCTCACGGATGGCGTATAGGATGGATCTTAACTTTTGTTTACGTTCATCGCTCATGGGAAAGCAGAAAAACAAGGCGGCAATTCGAGGAAAACGAACAAGACCGGAACCCGAAAAAGCTGATAAACCAACAACCCAAAAGAATTCTCCAGATTCGACAGACAATTACCACAGGGGTAAGGCGGCTAGAAACGACATTTTGGGTAGTTTTAGATTCATGTTGCCTTCCCATTGCCCATTTCCTACCATTGACTTGTGATAAAGTAAGAAGGTTAGGTAGGTTTGAAGCTGTCGATTTCCGGTTCAACCACCCAAATGAGACGGCTGCGATTCACATTATTCCTCGTTCAAATCCAAGCAAGAAGTAAATTATGCGCAAGCGAATTCAGAGCACACGAAAAAGGTCAAATCGCAAAGCGTTTTTCGGAATTTTGTGCACTTCGATATTGGCATTGCAAGCAATGCCAATGTGCCTTCTGGCCGACGAACTTCAACGCGTCGCGCAGGTTGACGTGCCTCCGCCCCAAACCAAAATGGTGGTTCAGGCCGTCAGGCAGCTCGTTGAGGGGACTCACATTTTGCATCCCAAGTTTAACGACGAAGTTTCCGCACATGGATTTGAGATCTTCCTGAAAAACATCGACCCGATGAAGTCCTATTTTTTGGCTTCCGATATCGAGGACTTTAAACCCTACGAACTAAAATTAGACGACCTTCTCAAAGCTAAAGATATTTCGTTCGCTTACGTAGCCTATAAACGCTACCTCCAACGCCTTGAACAAGTCATGCCGATTTGTCATCAGCAAATTGATACTCAGCATGATTTCACGATCACGGAAGCAATCGCTGCAGATGCAAAAGAAGTGGGTTACGCAAAGGACCTAAACGAGCTAACCGACCGTTGGCGCAAAACGATCAAACTGAATTTCCTATCGATGCGAGCTGACGGCAAGACAGATTCGGAAATCAGGGATTCACTTCATAAGCGTTACCGAACGATATACAACATCAAATCACAGACCGATGTGGATGAGCTACTCGAGCTCTATCTAACGTCGCTCACCAATGCGCTAGATCCACACACGACGTACATGGCACCTCAGGAGCAAGATGACTTCAATGTCCATCTCAAGTTGGAACTCAAGGGAATTGGGGCGACGCTCCGACCCGATGACGGCTCCACTGTAGTCGAGACACTTGTTCCGGGCGGGGCTGCCGACTTAGACGGTCGAATCAAAATCGGGGATCAAATTGTCGCTGTCGCACAGGACGACGGCTCATCTCCAGTTGAAACCCAAGACATGAAGCTGAAAGACGTGGTCAAGATGATCCGTGGTGAGGCGGGCACGCGGGTCAAGCTACACGTCAAAACGAAAGCAGGCGGCGATATCCAAGTCTATCAGATCACGCGTGCCCTGATCAAACTTGAGGACTCCGCGGCTCGTTCTGAAATCGTCGAGGATGGCAAGAAATCCGACGGGTCGCCTTACAAGATCGGCTATATCAACTTGCCCAGTTTTTATTTGGATATGGATGGCGCTAAATCTGGAAAAGCCAATTTCCGAAGCACGACAGCGGACATGAAAGTTATTCTAAAGAAGTTTCGCGAATCGAAAGTCGACGCGGTCGTCTTGGATCTAAGTAAAAATGGTGGTGGGTCGCTCCCGGAATCGGTATCGACAACCGGGTTGTTTATTGACAGCGGTTCCGTCGTTCAAGTCAAATCGCCGACTGGCACAGTTGAGTCGCTCGACGACGAAGATCGAGGTGTCGCATGGGATGGTCCTCTGATCGTTAAAATCAGCCAAATGAGTGCAAGTGCGAGCGAAATTTTTGCTGGAGCCATTCAAGATTACGGGCGAGGCATTATCGTTGGTGACCCAAAGACTCATGGTAAAGGTACTGTGCAAACACTGATGGACCTGGCACCTTATATAGCTGGCCCCTATTCTAAGAAACAATATGGTGCCTTGAAACTTACCATTCAACAGTTCTATTTGCCCGACGGAAGATCGACGCAATTGGAGGGTGTCTCGTCCGATGTCGTATTGCCGTCGATCACCGCTAAGCTCGATATTTCCGAAAGCGACTTAGACTACCCGCTGCCGGTGGACAAGGTTCCTGCGAGACCACACAAGAACTATCGAATGGTGGACAGCGCATTGAAGATTTCATTGCAACAAGCTTCCGACCAACGGATCGCCAAGAGCTCAGAATTTGAAAAACTCCTTGCCAAAATCGACGCGTACGTTAAACAGAAGGATGACAAAACAATTTCCTTGAAAGAATCCGATTTCATGGCGAGACGAAAAGAACTCAACTCCGAAAAGGAGGTGGACGAACAGGTCGACGCCAAAGCAGAACGAAACAAAATTTACAACCCAAGTTTCTACAATCAAGAGGTTATCAACGTCGCTCGCGATTACGTTGACGCCCTGGCGCTGAGCAAAAAACTGATTGCGAAGTAGATGAACGATTCTGAACACTCGGCGGACCTACAAAGTCAACTTGAGATCAAATCAACGAAAGATAGGCAGTCGAATCGGTTGCCTATCTTTTTATGGATTGCAATCGCTGTATTTGCGGTCATACCTTTTGCTAGATGGTACGTTTTTGAAACAGACCATCAGCTTGCTAACCTTTTCGGGATGGGTATCGCATTTCTCGGCTGCCTTATCGCTTACCTTGGTTTTTGGCATCGATTCGCGACCACTGTAATTAGAAAGTTTTTATTTCTAGTCAGTCCTGTCGCGATCGTTCTCGTTGGGTTGTCGTTTTTTGAGTTTGTAGGTTTTACGGGCGAAACACTCCCCGTCTTCCGTCGCAAGGCTCGTGGAAAAGAATCGCAACTAATCGACGCGCTATCGATTCGCGAAAAAACCAGCCTGCCGTTCGAGTCGACGCAGTTTTTGGGCTCCGATCGAAATGGAGTCATCCAGAACAATGAGTTCTCCGTGTCGTGGGACGAACGCTTGCCCTCGGTCGTTTGGAAAATTCCAATCGGTGCTGGCTGGTCAAGCTTTGTCGTTAGCCATGGACTGGCGATTACTCTTGAACAAATAGATGACCAAGAGAGTTTGACAGCTTTCGAATTGACAACCGGCAAAGTTGTTTGGCGACATAAAACAACGGGACGGCACACACAAGCATTTGGCGGACTAGGGCCAAGGTCCACGCCAACCATTCACGGTGTATTTGTCTTCGCGCAAACGGCATTGGGGATCGTATCGTGCGTCGAACTGGAAACTGGAAAGTTAGTTTGGCAGCAGGACCTGTTGAAGCTGGCCGGAATCGACCAAGAAACATCGGAGAAATCGATAGTGTGGGGCAGAAGTGGCTCGCCACTCGTTTTCGATGATCAGGTGGTTGTTCCCTTTGGCGGGAAAACTGGCGACAACGGGACCAAGTCCCTTATTTCGTTTGATCTCAAAACGGGTCAGAGGCGTTGGTCCGAAGGCGATCAGCAGATAGCCTATTCGTCGCCAGTTCTGTTGACACTACGCGGTGTCCGGCAGATTGTCAGCATCAACGAGGACTCAGCAAGTGGCCATAACCCATTGAACGGCCAAACGTTATGGTCGACTCCTTGGCCGAGCAAGTCCAATGCGGACGCATGTTCATCTCAACCTGTTGCTCTCGACGATCGACGGTTGCTGCTGGGCAAGGGCTACTCTCAAGGCTCCAAATTGATCGAGCTAAGTTACAGCGGTACCAAAGAAGAAAACGAAGCCGACCCAACATTTTGGAAAGTAGACACGCTTTGGTCCAGCAATCGTGTAATGAAGACAAAATTTACTAGTGCTACAGCTTACAAAGGCCTTCTGTACGGACTCAGCGATGGGGTTTTGGAGTGCATTGATCCAAAGGCTGGAACACGTGTCTGGAAAGGAAAACGTTACGGACATGGGCAATCGATTGTCATCAATGGCCAACTGCTAGTGATATCCGAGGACGGTCGGGTGGCGCTCATTCCTGCGACGGAGGCGGGCCAAGGGCGAGAGATCGCCGGGATACAAGCCTTAGAAGGGATTACGTGGAACGTTCCTACGGTAGCGGGGCCTTACTTGCTGATTCGCAATGCTGAGTTCGCGGCTTGCCTGGTTTCAGATAAGGGAGCGGGGCATGATGCCGGAACCGTTGCCCAATAAGAGCCGAGTTATTTTAGGATTGGATCCAGGCTTAGCCATCACTGGCTATGGAATCATCCGCAGCGGAACAAGAATACAGCTTATCGAGGCGGGGGTAATTCGCATTCGGCGTGATCAGCCATTGGCCGCGCGACTCAAGGAACTCTACATAGGCATTATGGAGGTGTTTGAGAGCCTCCCCATCGAGGAGGTTGCGATCGAACAACTCTACTCGCACTACGAACGACCACGGACGGCAATCTTGATGGGCCATGCGCGCGGAGTGCTCTGTTTAGCTGCCGCCAATTCCGGAAAAACGGTTCATTCGTATGCCCCGACCAAGGTCAAGAGTCTGCTAACGGGAAACGGGCGAGCCCCTAAGTCGCAAATGCAACTAGCCATCCAA
The DNA here is from genome assembly GCA_043757445.1 of Pirellula sp. Classification (GTDB taxonomy): domain Bacteria; phylum Planctomycetota; class Planctomycetia; order Pirellulales; family Pirellulaceae; genus JBKCUI01. Next base: position 5,993 of record JAYVPJ010000144.1, read on the forward strand.
CAACAATTAATGCTAAAAGACGTGCCCGATCCACCCGACGTGGCCGACGCATTGGCCATCGCTTTGTGTCACCATTTCGCAACCGGCCCTATCGCAGAACTACTCAAGAAATCCAGGAAATAACTTTGATCACCAAAGTCACGGGACAGCTACTGACACTTGCCGACGATTGCGCAACGTTAAATATCCCACCGTTTGAGTATGAGGTGGCAATTCCCGAGTACACGCGTCGGCACTTGCAAGCCGATGTCGGCAAAAGCATATCCTTGCACACGATTCACTACATTGATGGCAATGCTGCTCAAGGTGGGCGATTGATGCCAAAGTTGGTTGGATTCCTCACGACCATTGAACGCGACTTTTTTGAACTGTTCTGTTCGGTCGATGGCGTAGGGGTAAAGAAAGCTCTGCGGGCCATGGTTCGTCCCGTTCAGGACACGGCAATCATGATTGAGCAGCAGGATGCGAAGGGGCTTTCTACGTTGCCTGGAGTGGGGCCAGCAACTGCAGAAAAAATCATCGCAACCCTTCGCCGCAAGATGCCTCGCTTTGCCTTGTTGGTGCGCCGAGAAATGCCTGGAGCAGAGGTGCAAAAGCCCGGAGTTGTCGACGAAACTTTTCAAGCCTTGTTGGTGCTTGGTCACAACGAAGCCGATGCGCGTCGCCTGGTAGAACAGGCCTTGGCGGGTTCGAAAAAATTCAAAGACACCGAATCGATGATCCAAGCCATCTACCAGCGACAAGCCTCCGGTGGCTAGCCAAATCGTTTAACCCGGGTTAAACGTCAGCGACGATGGGTTCGATGACACGTTTGGTTTGCCAGCCTCCGTGCAGATAACGCAACGTAAAGATGATCGCCAGCATTACGACCCAAACAGCGATGACCGACCACCAATAATACAGCCCGTCTAAGCCGGTCCAGCGATTGACCAAGATTCCACCGATGATCGTCACCGCGCCCGCGAAGAGGTGTCCACCCAATACAAATCGCGTGTCGCCTGCCCCCTTTAACGCCCCCACAAACACAGTTTGGAAAGCGTCGAACACACAGTATCCGGCAATGAAATACAAGAGCGGTCGCAGTAACGGTCGCATTGCCTCAAATCGTTCTGGGTCCGTGTCGACGGCATACACCGATATGATCCAATCTGGAAATCCGCCGTACAACACAACGAAAATTAAGCTGTAAGCGATCCCAATCAAGAGACCACTCAGGACCATGCGCTTGGCAGTATCCACTTGTTCGCGTACGAGATACTTGGCAACCAATACGCCGATGGCTGTACCTAGGCCCACCAAAGGTATAAATGCAATCAAGTTCACCCCTAGAGCAAGCGTCGTCGCGTCTGCTTCGTCTTCGCCTATTCGCCCAACGATCATCATGATAGATGCAAAACATACTGCCTCTGCCACCACAGAAACGCCAGCAGGCCATCCAAAATGGACAAGCCTCTTCATCAGTCGAAAATCCCATTTGAGTAACTCGGAAAGACTAGCGCGGTTCGAGCCAAACGTCTCAGGATCGACGTAGACACCTGCCACCTTGTTCTTAAGCTGGAAGTCCTTTCTGGCAACATAGGCCAAAATAATCAGCTTCAAAATCAATGCAACGCTACTAGCAATCGCCGCACCCCGCACCCCTAGTATTGGACAACCCAAGGCTCCAAAGATCAGAATGTAATCTAAAACTGCATTGACAACGGAGACGACCATGTCCGTGTAAAGCAAGACCATCGACCTACCACTCCCGGAAAACAAACCTACCAATGCCGAGGCGATGATCGTTGCCCATGTGCCAGGAATGAGCCAAACAAAGTACTCGGCCTCCTGACGAGCGAGATTTTCCGAATGCCCGATCGCGGAGAACAAAGTCTCTGCATAAAATCCTATCAATGCGAGCAACGGCCCGACGCACAACGCCAATAGGATCCCTTGCCAAACGACTTGCAACGCTCGCGTTGGACGTTTGGCGGACAAGTATTGAGCAACGAACGTGTTGGTGTACCCACAAACCCCCATCGGCAGGCAGTTGATCGTCCAGAGGATGGTTCCCGCCCCCATGGCGGCTGCAGCACTTGAAGCCGAGAAGCGAAAAAGAAGCATTCGATCCACGAACAAGGTCAACGAAAAGAGTCCGGTCGACAACATTAGAGGCCAAGCGGTAGAGAGAACCTCAGCCAAGTCTTTGCGTAAATTGGTGCTCATGAGCAGTGAAGTTCAACCACCTGTTCAAAACGATGGGTGGTGTTCTTTAAAGTGAATACGGAGCTGTTTTTCTCGTTGCTCACTATCACTGAATTCCCCATCGAACCACCACGAGCAGCATGATTGCCGGCAAATAAAGCAGCGAACTATGCAAGAGTTTTCTGGCTGTTTGATTGTTTCGATCCTTTAAAAATCGCATCGACGCGACCACTTGTCCTAAACAGGAGGCTGCACCTAAAGCAGCTACAATCCAAGTCGTCGTTGAAATTGGGTGCAATACCGCTATCGAAAGTGGAATGAGCAAGCACGCCGGAACGATCGCGTGCCAGCCAGCCGCTACCCCGGTCGGTTCCTCCTTGGTCAGCATGCGAAAGCCGGCTTGCGCATATTGATCGCGATAGAGCCATGCGATCGCCATGAAATGAGGAAACTGCCACAGGACCACGATCGAGGTTAATGCCCAGCCATCCGCATCGAAGAGTGATCCACCGGCCGCAGTCCAACCAATCATGACAGGCAAAGCGCCCGGCAACGTCCCAACGGCGGTGTTCCACCAGGACACCGATTTCATGGGCGTGTACACCCAACAGTAGATTGCCCAAGTGGCAAAACCGCAAAACATAGCTTGCAGATTAGCACCCAACCCAAGGTAAAGACTACCGACGAAGAAAAGAATCCATCCAAATGCGGCTGCTTCGAATGCAGTCAATCGCCCACTTGGCAAAGGTCTTTTTTGCGTCCGTGGCATCAGCGCATCTCGCTCTCGCTCAAACCATTGATTGAGTGTGCTGGCACTGCCAGCAATCATGCCGGTTGCGACCAGCGTGTTGAGCCACACGGTCCACGGCACAAGCGTGCCATGGATCTGTTTGGCCGCCAGCATGGCGACTCCAACGGTCAGTAAGATCATGAGGGTAATACGTGGCTTGGTGAGCGATAGATAGTCGCTCCACCAGTTGACCGCAACAACCTTGTCATCGAACGAAGCCAGCTTCGGCATCTCTACGGTTGTTGTATTGGAAGTCGGAAACGATGTGCTCATTCAACGCCTATATTGACTGTTTCGGCTTGATAATCTTCAGATACGGAATTTTTCGATTCTACTTTCGTTCGTTCTGCGGATTCGATGCTGGACGAATGTCTGTACGCTCTGCATACCAACCAAAGCGAACAAACGATCAAAAGTGAACCCGTCGCTTGATGACCTGTTACGATCATGCATTCCCAGAACCCCTTGCCTTGAACTGTGTATCGGGCCAACCACGGTGTTAGTTCCACCCAAGGAGTTGCGTAGTTTGCAATCCACGTTGCAAATCCAAGAAGGATCTGCACTGAAACAATTGCGAGCAACGCATTCGACGGGCTCCCAAGCTCGCGAAACTTGCGATTTGATGGCAAGCGAACGAGAATGGCAACACCCAATATTACCAATAGGATAATCGCTGCGAGCAAAAGATGCGTGTGCACCAGCGACATAAAGAACAACGGCAGCCATGTCGGCAGCGAGTGCCTCAAATGTGCGCCCACAAACAACTGTGTTACCGAAAGCAATAGCAATAGCACTGCCAACCGTCCAAGGCCGTTGACGCTTGATTTGCAAAATCCAGAGTGCCAACGATTCGAGGTTGCCATTGCAATGAATCCCCCTAAAGCAAAGACCAAAGGCCCAGAACAACCATGTATCATCGCAAGCGTTCTCGCATCGAAAAGCACCCGAACGCCGCCTAGTACACCTTGAGCGATGATTGCTCCAAGAAACAGAACGCAAGTTCCCACCAGCCAGCGTCGGCTTTCCGTCCGATAAGCTACAACACAAAGACCAATAGCAAAAAGCCCGACGATCGAAGCTAACAAGCGATGGCCGTGTTCGACGAATAGGTCAAAAGGACCATAGATCCAAGCCGACATTGGATAGAGAAAGAGATTGTAACCGAACGTACCTGGCCAATCAGGGACGGCCATGCCTGCGTCGTGGGTCGTTACCAGCCCACCCAGCCAAATCAATGGAAAGGTGAGGAGGGTAACCATCATGGCCCAACGATAAAGCCAGGGCGAACGCACATCAGTTACTTCGTGCATCAGTTTGCCCTCCCGCCATGGAGGTCGCTAGTTAAAGGTTGTTTGAGGCTGGATAGCGAGTAAACGTATTCCACTAAATCGCGGATACCTTCCTCCGTGATGCCTGGATTGTCATTCTCTTTTCGAGCGATGGCTGGCATGGGACTCCCCTCGATGCCGAGAACTATTCGCAAGTAGATGTCCTCACGAGTTGCCCCGCCCTTGAATGCGCCAAGAGTCAAATTTCTCGAACTATCGATAACCGGTTTGAGGGCACCGTATTTGTTCATCGCTTTCCATTCCGATTTTTTGGTTGGGTCAATGCCCGCGCGGATCGTCCAATCCTTAGTCCAGTCGTCGAAGTCCTGCGAAGTCCCTTGGCCGTTACCTGCTTTTCCATGACACTTAGAGCAAGCGGTCAGTTCGCTTAGAAAAACTTGCTTACCGCGTTCCATGGAGGCAGATCGATCTTCTAACGTATTCGCCGCGACCAAGGTCGGTGCCAATACTGAATGAGAATCAGCCGTAACCCAACTTTCCGATACTTTGGAAGCAAGTTGCAATGGTAATAAATTCGTTTCCTCGCCGTTTAGGATGGCAACAATGAGTCTCCGTTCGACTTCACCGCGAATCGCCAAGAACCGAACATAGTGGGCCAATGCATCGAGATCGCCGGCAAACTCTTTTGAACGATTGAGGGTGCCAAAGGCTGGCATGGATGTGCCGGGCAACCCATTCTCGAGTGTTCGTATTAAATCGGAATGTGTTGGTTTCTTGCCAATCGGCGTCGACTTGAATTTGAAAGATCCACGACGAAAGTCACGTGGGTAGGGTGCAAGCAGCGCGGATGCAGGCCCCATCCCATCTCCGGAGGTACCATGGCATTGGACGCAGTGCTTTCGGTAGAGGCCGCGTTCAATCTTGGCTTCGTTTCGTCCGACCGGTCCAGAGGCTCGACCAACCTTTTCCATATCAACGGCAACAGCAGTTCCTTCTGGCCACTTCGGGGAATCCGGCGTACCGAAAAGCTCGCGTACGAGTTGTTGAGCAGACTGGGCAGATTCAGCGATTGGATGCTCGGCTATGTCTGGCGTCAGGCTTGCCGCATGAAGCTCATTGGCGCAGTAGGTGAATTCTTGTGGCGCGCAACCTCCCAACATGACGGCGCCAAGAAACAAAAAGGGAAATGGATTACGCTCGATCCAGTTCAGACAGCTATTTTTCTTTAAAAACATTCTAAAAAACATTCGGAATCACTTTGGCTCACCGTACGTAGGTAACAAAGTAACCGGGGCCAGACGACAAAATGCAACTGCGGAAAGTTTCCCATAAATCCCATGAAAACGAAGAGCCAAAACGCCGCAGCGTTAGAAATAATGACATCCGTCAAGCTATTTTTCAATAAACCATTTTAGGACGTAGGCGAGCGGTAGGAGTTGGTTTTTGGTAGCTTGGGCCCCTGGCCCGAGTTTCGCACGGCCCGGGGGGCCATGCTACTGGTAGATTTCAGCTTGCCGCTAGATCGCAATACACACACGTCTTAGTTTGGGGATGGGGAAAAGGTTGCATTGCTGTCGGGGAAATTTTAAGCATAATCAGTCCACTTGCTCAAATTCGTTTCATCTGCGATTCGTTCGCCCGCCGTATGGTGAAATCGTGTGCAAGATAGCTTAAAAACATTTAAATAGACTCTTTCCTCTCGAGATCTCTATGACCGGTTTTAGTAGGCTTGTAGCCGCGTGCGCGTTTTTCAGTTTGGCTTGTTTGACGTTGGCCATTTCACCTCAAGTGGCATTCGCCCAAGAATCCGCCAGCTTAAGCGCAGGCGATACTGCTTGGGTACTTACCTCCACTGCTCTAGTTCTCTTCATGACGATTCCAGGTTTGGCGCTTTTCTATGCGGGCTTGGTCAGAGCCCGAAATGTTCTCAGTCTGATGATGCAATGCTTGTCCTTGACTGCAGTCCTGAGCTTAATTTGGGTGGTCTGCGGCTACAGTTTCGCCTTTGATACGACAGGCATGGTCAAAGGAAGCGTGAATTTGCACTCTTTTGTCGGAGGTTTTTCACGCATAGGGCTTTTGTCGATAACGCCAGACACGTTGAAAGGCTCGATTCCTGAAATGCTTTTCGCAAGTTATCAGATGACGTTCGCCATCATTACCCCGGCATTGATGATTGGAGCCTTTGCCGAACGTGTTCGGTTCTCGGCAGTGCTTTGGTTTTCATCGCTTTGGCTGCTCGTTGTGTACGTTCCCATTTGCCATATGACTTGGGCTGGAGACGGTGGCTTATTCGCGGATTGGGGGGTTATGGATTTTGCAGGCGGAATTGTGGTGCACATCACGGCGGGTTGTTCAGCCCTGGTTGCATGCATCATGGTTGGGCCACGATCTGGGTACCCAACATCACGAGTTCCGCCTCACAACATGACGATGACATTCACGGGGACAGCAATGCTTTGGGTAGGATGGTTTGGATTCAATGCCGGAAGTGCACTCGCGGCCAATGGTACTGCCGCATCCGCACTCCTCGTGACGCACCTTTCCGCATGCGCTGCAACCGTCGTGTGGATGGGAATTGAATGGGTCAAGTTAGGGAAACCGGGGGTGCTCGGAGCCGCGACAGGATCGATTGCTGGCCTTGCCGCGATTACTCCTGCCTCCGGATTCGTCGGACCACTTGGAGCGATCGTAATCGGTTCTGTCTCAGCCGCAGCATGTTTTGTTTTTTCGACAACGATCAAAAAACGTTTTCAATACGATGATTCCTTGGATGTCTTCGGGGTTCATGGTGTCGGTGGTATCTTAGGAACAATTTTGGTCGGAGTTTTTGCTGCCAGCTCACTTGGCGGAGTCAAAATGAATTTGGATATTGGACGTCAGTTGATGGTGCAATCGTCGGCTGTCGCGATTACTGCGGGTTACTCGGTTTTGGCCTCAATCGTTTTGCTCAAGATCACTCGCTATGCCGTCGGTTTGCGTGTCACAGGCGTGGCAGAACAACAGGGGCTGGATCTGACGGAGCACGAGGAGAGTGGTTACTCCCATTAATACGCCGCCATCACTCTTTCGCGTAGTCCAGCGTTAAAAAGTCGGTAGGTCGTTGATTGATTCGGCGTATTCTACGAGATCTTGCGGACTTCGTTAGATCTGCTATCAATTCTCACTTGGATTAGGCAACCTCTAGGCTTGGGAGAATTGAATGGACATGCATACTTTGACCCGTGAATTGCAATTGGGCAATGACAGCAAGATTGTCATGCTCGTCGCCGACGGGCTTGGTGGGTTGCCCATGATTCCCGGCGGAAAAACAGAACTTGAATCGGCAAAAACGCCCAACCTAAGTGCATTGGCAAAGGCGGGAGTACAGGGCGCAAGCATACCAGTGAAGCCGGGGATTGCTCCGGGAAGCGGTCCTGGCCACTTGGGCTTGTTCGGCTACAATCCGTTGCAATACAAAATTGGACGGGGTGCATTGGAAGCGACTGGAATAGGATTTGAACTCAAGGATGGAGACGTTGCGATCCGCTGCAATTTTTGTACGCTCGACAAGGACGGTCGTATCTCCGATCGGCGAGCCGGTCGAATCAGTAGCGAGGAGAGTGCTCCGCTTGCAATTTCGCTTCGCCAAGTAAAGATTCCCGGTATCGAGATTTTTGTCGAACCGGTCAAGGAGCATCGATTCGTTGTTGTTTTTCGAGGCGATGGTCTCGTGGGAAATGTAGCGGACACGGACCCGCAAATGACTGGCGTTGCGCCACTCGATCCGCGAGCCAATGACAAATCCAGCGAGCGAACAGCCCAAGTCGCCAAGGAGTTTTTAACTCAAGCAAAAAAAATACTGGCATCCCATCCGAAAGCGAATTTTCACACGATGCGAGGATTTGCGAACAAGCCAGCGTTACCATCCTACAAAGAAGTGTATGGTCTAAGTGCTGCGGCCATAGCGGTCTACCCAATGTACAAGGGACTTGCGAGGCTAGTTGGAATGGACATTGTCGGGACTGCGCAAACTTTGTCCGAACAAATAGATGCACTGGAGCAGGTCTGGGCAAAGTACGACTTTTTCTTTATTCACTTTAAATACACAGATAGCACGGGCGAGGACGGCAACTTTGCGGAGAAAGTTGCGCGTATCGAGGAATTGGACGCACTCCTACCTCGTATCTTGAAGCTGAAGCCCACGGTAACGATCGTAACCGGTGACCATAGTACGCCGAGTTATCTCAAGGCACATTCGTGGCATCCGGTTCCTACGTTGCTGGTGTCGGATTGCTGCCGTCCTGATCCGCATGCGACTTTCAATGAAACCACTTGCATCACAGGTGGCCTTGGGCATTTTGAGGCGCAATACCTCATGACTCTTGCGATGGCCAACGCTGGTCGTCTTGGTAAGTTTGGGGCCTAATGGATCTAAGCACGCGTGAAGAAGTATTTTGGCATAACATGTGGCCGACGTCGCTCCGCGACTCGGCAATTCAGTGTCGCGGAGCGACACTGCCACAACGATCGAATCAAAGAACTTCTGCTGTAGCGCCTAGCTGAAAACTGGACGACCCACAAGCCAAAGGGCTTCTCGGTGGAGCTGGCCAGCTAAGGAGCTCTAGGGCCTCGGCGCGAAGGGCCGCCGTTGTTGCTTTCAAGTCTTTGTTTTGCTCTTTGAGGGTCACCTAAATCCAATAGGTCTCGATAGTCTGGACGTTCCTCACCGAGTTTGGCATAAACGTCGAGTGGAGTGTCTTTGTTTGGAAAGAGCCATGTATTTAGTACTTTTATCTGTTCGTCTTTATTGAATCCCTCGATCAATTTCTTGGCGGTCGGCGTAAGAGTCGAAGCCAACTCGGAGATCAGACTCTCGTGATCTTCGAGTTCAATTCGCCTATACAGTAATCGTCCAAGCAGTTCTTTGGTCAGCATTTGGCGGTCCGGTAAAAGCAATTGGCGGTCCGGAATAACGGCTAGCACCAAAGCCGGGTGAAAGGTCGAAGCGTCCCACTTCTCTAGGGCTGCTTTATCGGAAGGTGGAATGTGGGCGGCATAAAAAACCGCTGCTTTCCTATAGAGCTGCTCCTTGAGAAACTCGTATCGTTGCTCGGATTTCATGACGTCCATTTCGAGACGCTTGTAGCTCGGGATGCTATCTAGAACCAATCCGATCAAATGAATGGTTTCCTGAATTTGTTTGCGTTCAGGGAGGTTTTCGATTTGAGATTCCATGGCGTGATAGCGAGATAGAGCGTCGCGTTCCAGTTTTTTTGTTAACTCGCGTCCGCTTTCCAATCTCGATATTTGCATAGGTGTTAAGCTCTGAACCCATGTCTTACGATCCCACACGGTGTCCGGCGGTGGAGGCACTAGTTTTTCGCTGAGGTTGTCTCGCAAAATTGCGATGATCTCAGTTTCTTCGCAAAGTTTGATGGCAGCTTTTAGATCATGGATATCCTCTAAACCGCGTATGTCAGCAAAGAGCCCTAAATTCCGTAATTCTCGTCGTGCATTGACAAAGCTGATGGCGCACGCAGTCAACGCACCCATGAGAGCAAACGCTCCAAGCAATCCGAAGACGTGTGGCCATGCCCACCACTCGATGGGCTTGGTTGGAGCCTTGACCTCGTTTCGGTCGGTAATCCAGCCAATGGCCGTTACATCCTTAATAACCAATTCCAAAGTGCTTTTGGTGAACCTTTGGTTGTAGGGCGTTTCAGGTATTTCGTCCAGCAAATCATAAGCCTTCCGTAACTCTGCCAAACGCAATCGCAGCCTTTCGTCACCCACGAGGCTCTTTTCCAATGTAGCCGCGTCCGTCGGCGACAACTCACCATCTAGGTAGGCGGTCAATTGTTCATCTACCGTTTCAATGTCTGGGAGATTCATTCCTTGATATTCCCTTGGGCGGAGTTCGTTTGGTCCGCTACTTTCGTGGCAGCTGTTTCAGGAGGGATTCCGTCTGCGACGTACGGTTCTAATAGGTTTTTGAGGTTCACTCTGGCTCTGCTTAATAGTGACTTAATCGCCTTCACACTTAGTCCCATCGTTTCGGAAATTTCTTGGTAACTCATCCCTTCGAATTTGCTCAACATCAACGCGGTTCGTTGACGTTCCCCCAATGCTTGGAGCGCCTGCAAAACGACCGCAGATCGCTCTGAGCGGTCGATGCCGCGCGAAGGCTGAAAGCCGCTCGGGGCAATCGCAATGCTTTCCATGACGAACTCAGAAGCTGAACTATTTTCACTATTCGAAAGTTGATATTCGCGACGATGGGAGGTATCTCGGACATGGTTAGAAGCAATATTATTCGCAATACGATAAAGCCAGGTCGTAAATTTGGCGGTGGGCAGGTATGTCTTTCTAGCCCTGTAAACCCGCAAGAAAACATCTTGGGCCAAGTCTTCGGATTGTTGGACATTGCTAACCCAACCCCGCATGAAACGCTGAATCTTGCCTTGATGCCGATCGATGAGGATCTCAAATGCGACTGCATCATCGTCGCGAACGCGCAGCATCAACCCCACGTCAGGGTCGGCGGCTGCATTTTCCAACGGATTCAGCGAATTGGACAAAATATTCTGCGTAGCAAAAGTTAGGTAACTGCATCAATTTAACCCAAACTGGCAACAAAGGTTTTGACAGACAGGGAATCTTTTTTTGCCAGTTACACATCGTACCGTTCAACCGCGGCTGCCTGTACCCACGCTGTCAATAAACCCGCCCCTTCGACTATTCCGGAAACAAGCACAAAGTCTCGTTATTTTTCGACGAACGAAAAATAAGCGGATTGACTTTCGCCTTCGTCGCGCTACCATCCCTCGCGACCTCTTTTACGAGTCTTTTTTTGCCTGAAAACTATAAGGAAACCCGATCCATGCGTCGACGTTCATTCTTGGCAGTCGGAGCGACTGCGATCGGTATCGGTAGTCTTGGAACTTCGATCCTAGGGGACGAGGCTGGTTGGCAAGGTTGGCGTGGACCGAACCGAGATGGTTTGTTGAACGGTGCCACATGGCCGGATTCGCTCGATGAAAAATCGCTTCGCGTTCTATGGGGTAGAGAATTTGGAGACAGCTACTCTGGACCGGTTTTGACCTCGGACTCGGTCTTCACCACCGAAAGCCAGGCCAGTAAAGAACGAGTCTACAATATCTCTCGGGTTGACGGCCAAATCAAATGGAAATACGAATGGGATGGATCGCTGACGGTCCCTTTTTTTGCAGCACGCAACGGCAGCTGGATCCGGTCTACGCCCACAACCGATGGTAAGACTCTCTTTGTTGGAGGCATTCGAGATGTGTTGGTGGCGATAGATTGCGAAAGCGGAACGGAGCGTTGGCGAGTTGACTTCGGGAAGATCGCCGGCAAAGTGCCTGACTTCGGCATGGCATGCTCTCCGCTGATCGATGGTGATTACGTATACGTGCAAGCTGGTAAAGGGGCCAAGAAACTTAAAGCGTCCGATGGTTCAGTCGTCTGGGATTCATTGGGTGACAACGGAGACATGATGAGCAGTGGTGCGTTTTCGTCGCCTGTGATTCAAACGTTGAATGGTCTACGCCAGTTGATCGTGCAGACGCGAACCAAACTTGCTGGTCTCGATCTCATCACTGGCAAAGCAGTTTGGAGCCACGACGTCGCGGCCTTTCGAGGAATGAATATTCTCACGCCAACCATATGGGATAACGCCATCTTCACGAGCAGTTACGGTGGCCGCTCACTCTTGCTCGACGTGTCGAACAATGAAACCCCCAAGGTCCGGTGGGACAACAAGATCGAGGGTTACATGTCGTCGCCAATCGTCATCGATCACCACGTCTACATGCACATGAAAAACAAACGGTTTGCTTGCATGGATCTTCAAACAGGCAAAGAGTTGTGGACCACCAAACCGTTCGGCGAGTACTGGAGTATGGTATCCAATGGCAAACAGATTCTGGCTTTAGACCAAAGTGGTCTGCTGCGACTGATCGCGCACAACCCAGCAGAATTCCAACTGGTATCGGAACGTCGCATTTCGGAAGATGAGGCCTGGGCACATTTGGCCGTCGCTGGAAATCAGATTGCAATCCGTTCGCAGAAAAAGCTAATGCTGTTCGATTGGAAAGCCTAGAGCTTGGCCGCCCTGCTCCTTGCCCATAACGGACGTTTCGCAAGCATTCTATTGCAAGCATTTTCGACCATTGACACTCCGTGATCCTTTCCCATCGCAAATCTTTTGCAGTCGCTACAACGAGATCGCGCCTTGGGTTGAAAAGAATTTGTTAAGAAACATCCGGTAACTTCAGTCCGTCGACGTCGAAACTGATTCTAAGCCGACAACGACGTTGGCCAGACGACTTCTCAGGGACGAGATAAATGCGCATTTCAGTAAAAGGCTTTCGCCAACATATTCTATTGGCTAGCTTTGGCATTTTCTCAGCGACCTCCGGATCGCTTTTCGCCCAGCAACTCTTTGATAACCCAATTCCTTATCAGCCAGTCGGGGAGTTTATTGCGAACCCTATTCTAAATAGCGATGGAGGCTATCCCGTTGCGTATGAGGGGAATCAGTCGGAAAACCATTCGGTGGACGATATTGCTATTTCCAAAGGACTTACCGAGTCCGATATTAAGAAGATTATCGATAAGCATTTGAAGGACAAAGAGGAGCAGAAAGAGCGAAATCTTACAGAGAAAGAGCGGAAAGAACGCGACCTGGCCATGACCGCCAAATGGAACGACGGTTTGGAACTTCA
>JAYVPJ010000145.1:0-4977 GCA_043757445.1 Pirellula sp.
CACATTCGCAATCGGTACAACGGTATCGTTGACGTTCCTTTTGGGTCTCATCCATGCCACGTTTGGCAACGTTGCTAGAGCCGCAAGACGTACACCGAACCCCATCTGGCCATCGCATGCTCCGTACCTTTTCGAAACACTTTTGATCGTCCATCAAAACCAACAATGTCAGCGCCATCCTTGGCATCCAATCGTAAAATTAAGAAGCGAGTAACCCAAAATCATGGATTCACTCGATTCTGCTACTATACCACCAATCCGTTACAGCAAACAGACCTCCCCGGAACACCGGATGAGCCAATGCCTTTATTCCAAATCCATTACCACCCGATTGGGTGTTTCCGATTCGTTTATGGAGTATGGTTGCAGAAGCCAAGCGACTAATTGGAGTTCTGGATGGCATTGGTCGCGTACTCCCTGATCCGGCGATTTTATTGCGATGTTCGGAAGATCGTGAGGCAATTCAATCGTCGGCATTGGAGGGGACATATGCGACGCCTCGTGAATTGCTGTTGTTCGAACTCGAGCCGAAAATCGCTGAATCTGAAAGTGATCCTTCTAACAGCTATCGCGAAGTCTTCAACTACCGACGCGCGATTCAACATGCAGCCTCCAGTGAACTGCCTATTAGTCTGCGATTGATGCGCCAGATGCATGAGATATTACTCGAAGGCGTTCGAGGGCAAAAGAAAGATCCTGGGAACTTTCGACGTATTCAAGTTGCGATCGGTTCAAACAGAAGATTCGTTCCGCCTCCACCACAACATGCCTTAAGTTGTTTGGATGGACTTGAAAAATACATTCATTCCGAATCCAGCTTTGATCCGCTCGTGGATTGCTTCTTGGTTCACTATCAATTCGAAACCATCCACCCATTCATTGATTGATGGCAACGGACGCATCGGGCGATTGCTTCTGGCTTTGATGTTGCAACGCAATTGCAAGATGACCAAGCCTTGGTTGTACTTGAGCGATTACTTTCAGCAGTACAAGGACGAATACATTCAAGGATTGTTCTGCATCAGTACCGAAGCAAAATGGGAATCATGGATTGAATTTTGTCTACGTGCGACCATCGCTCAGGCGACTGCAACCATCTCCAGATGCGAAAGATTGTTATCGATCCGAGTGCGTTTCCAATCCAGCCTTACAACCATCAGCGGCCATGTTCGATTGAATTCCATCGTTGAGCAGATATTCAGTTCTCCTTTTGTGCGAGTCATCGACGTTGAATCACGACTTAAGATTACGTATCCAACGGCCAAGTCAGATCTCGAAAAGCTAACCGAAGTCGGTATCCTCCGACTGCTTCCCGGCGCGACCCCGAAAACGTACTACGCCCCCGCAGTATTCGATATCGCTTATGAAAACATTTCAGATGAACCCAAGGAGTCCGAATGAGAACGATCGTTATGACGTTAAACACAGAGGCACAGAGGACACAGAGGCTGGCATTTCCATTCTCTATGATCACCGTGCCTCTGTGTTTCAAAAATGAGAATCATCGAATCATGTACGAAGCCGCCAAGTTTTTGGAGGTTACAACTGAAAGAGAGAATGCTCATCGGTATGGTCAGCCATAACTTTAGGTAATGTCGTGGATATATTCGACTCAATTCGAATTCCATTGAATTCACAGCAACGTGCGACGAGACAAGGAAAGTATCCCTATTATGGTGCATCTGGAGTCATCGACTCAGTTGATGATTTCTTGTTCAACGGTGAGTAAGTGCTTGTCGCCGAAGACGGAGAGAATCTAAACAGCCGCAAACTGCCAGTAGCATTCATGGCCCGTGGGCGGTTTGCCATTCTGGAAGAGATGGCTCTGGCGATTTACCGCGAATGGTTCGTCAACTTCCGCTTCCCAGGACACGAAAACGTCAAGCTCGTCGAGTCAACTCTGGGGATGATTCCCGAGGGGTGGAAGGCAACCACTCTTGGGGAACTCTTAACGTTCCAGATCGGCGGAGGTTGGGGGAAAGAAGTTAGAGACGAGGATCACCAAGAAATTGATGCGGTAATTCGAGGCACCGACATACCCGATGCGAAACACCTAAATGTGTCGACCTGTCCGATTCGTTTTCATAAACCGTCGAACATCCAGTCTCGACGCTTGCAAGATGGTGACATTGTTTTTGAAGTTTCAGGTGGGAGCAAAGGGCAACCTGTCGGACGTTCGGTTTTCGTTTCGGACCGCCTTCTTGCCTGTTTTGAGAACGACGTTATTTGTGCAAGTTTTTGCAAACTGATCCGCCCCAACGGGGAAAAACTCCGTTCATCATTGCTCTTCCATTATCTATTAGAGTCCTACACTAACGGGGTGATTGAGCAGTACGAGGTTCAATCCACGGGTATTAAGAATTTCAAGTTCACCGAGTTTTTAGCCAGAGAGCAAATCGCTGTGCCGCTAACGAAAATACAGAATCAGTTTGAAATGCAGTTCCAGGCAATCCAATCTCAAATCGAAATCCTTGGCAAAAAGGCGTCCAACCTCCGCACAACCCGCGACTTGCTCCTTCCCAAACTCATCTCCGGCAAGCTTGACGTAGAAGACCTCGACATCGACTTGGGGCTAACCGCCGACGAATTGCAGGAGACGACTGCATGATCCTTGAAAACAAAAAACACAGAGCCGCAGAGCTCACAGAGGGAAACCTAAGTCTGAGATGGTCCCTTCTCTGTGTCCTCCGTGCCTCTGTGTTTCAGAGATTGTGCTCCAATCAGTTAGTTGGCGAGGGAAATCATGAAGGTCTCTGAATCGCACCAAGATTATCCGATAAAAGAACGTCCGCCTGTTGTTGAGCTCATGCACCCAATGATGGTCGAAATCATGCGCAACAAGACTCCAGCTCAACGGCTTGCAATCGCTTTTCGAATGTGGGACAGCGCTCGACTTATTGTGAAAGGCGGAGTCATGTACCAACATCCTACCGACGCCGTGACTCGAAACGGTGCCAAATTGACAACGCTCGTGTAGAATAGGGACGTGTGAGTAGAAGAAGTCATCGACCTACTGGACATACCGTAGGATGTACCCAGTAACAAAGAATCCGATCTGATCGTCGTCGAAGAACCCCTTAGGAGGTGCGACGAATACCGTAAAGTAGGGAGCGAAGTAATGATCAAGAAAATAAGTGGAATTGCCCATGGCAGGACGATCGAGCTCCATCAGGATTCAGGAGTTGCGGATGGGCAACAGGTCGAAGTGCTGATTACCGTCGTGTCCGCTGGCGAGAAATTAGGCAGCGGTTTTCTCAGAACAGAGGGCGCGCTGGCGGATGATGATCAGTGGGACGCAATCATGGACGAGATTCATCTGGCTCGCAGGAACGATCCGCGAGCTATAACGCCGGAGTTAGAGTAACGTGAAGTTTCTCATCGACACCGATATTTGTTCGGCCCACATGCGTCGTCCGGCTTCATTGGCACATCGCTTTATCCAGTATACCGGCGCAATCGCTATCTCTGCAGTTTCACTTGGGGAGTTATGGCACGGCCAACGAAACCCGACGGGTAGGCGATTACAAAATGGCAACTAGGAATTCAACGGTGGAGATGTCCCGATGAATCCATTTGTAATGGAAGTCATGGACGATGCTATGTCGGACGTCCTGCGACAAAAAACAGAAGTCGAGCGTCTACGGATCGCTGGCCGGATGTGGAAGTCGGCACGGGTGATTTTGCGAGGTGCTATTCGCACTGAGCACCCCGATTGGAGCGTCGACCAAGTTAATCGAGAAATTGCACAAAGGATCAGTCACGGATTGGTGAAGCATGAATCCAACTGAACTTCAGCCATCTGAATTGATGCAGATTGCAGCCGACTTCTTCGAGTCCGAAGGTATCGATTATCGGGTGGTTGGTTCAATGGCGAGCATGGCTTACGGCGAGCCTCGCTTTACGAACGACGTCGATATCGTCGCTGAATTGACCATGGAGAAAGTACCTGCCCTCTGCAAAGCATTTGCAGCCCCCGATTTCTATGTTTCGGAGCAAGCGGCTCGGGATGCCGTGAAACGAAGATTTCAATTCAACATTATCCATCCTGCCTCAGGGTTGAAAGTGGATGTGATCGTTCCGGCGATAACTGAGTTCACTCAGTCTGAGAAAACACGAATCAAACGAATCACGAGCGATGGGGAGTATTCCGTTTGGTTCGGTTCACCCGAGGATGTGTTGCTTAATAAACTTGTCTATTTCAAACTCGGTGGTGGTGAAAGCCAAAAGCACCTTCGCGACATCGGCGGAATGTTGAAGCTGCTGGGCGACAAACTCGACTGCGACTACGTGACTCATTGGGCCAAGAAACTCGATGTACTTTCTGAATGGGAACTGGTCTTGCAACGGATGAAGGAACCCAACACTTGAGCACCGACTACTCTGAAGACGCCCTCGTTGAACAACCCGCCATCGCACTGTTCAGTCAACTCGGATATGAGACGGCGAACTGCTTCTATGAAAAGGTCGGTGCCAGCGGAGCAACGTTTGGTCGCGATTGAGAACGACGAAGGGGAAGAGATCGACGAAACGGTTCGTGTCATCGACTGGAATGAACCTCACAACAACGATTTCTTCCTTGCTTCGCAGTTCTGGATTTCATCGCCTAACGGCATCTAAAAACGCCGTGCGGACTTGGTGGGCTTCGTCAATGGACTTACTGGACTTGAGCCAAGTCGACTTCGAAGCACTCAAAGCCCATTTCCAAAAAGGGCGCAAGCGAACGGAAGCGGAAAAGCTAAAGCGAGCGGTCGGTGCCAAATTGAACAGCATGTTTACCCAAGCAATGAAGACCGAGCCGTTACGAAACGACTTGCCCAAGCTGGAAATCTGCTTGGAATACCTCTCTATGACCATCTCATCATCGGAGCGGGTGGAGAGTATTACAGCTTTGCGGAATCGATCCCCCAAGACTTAAAGCACGTCTGATCAATCGCCCCCGAGCCAGTTCAAGCAACTGGCTTCAGATTCTTATCGCCC
>JAYVPJ010000146.1:0-18789 GCA_043757445.1 Pirellula sp.
CCACTCAAACCAGCTGACACTGGAGCTCACGCATGCAAAGAGCGCCAGACACGTCGTCCCGCCGAATGTGGCCAGCCAAGCAGTAGTTCCTCATTAGCCATGGAGCAAACGATGTGGACCTACGACCACGCAATAGCCTGAGGCGCACACCATAGTGCCTTGAACTGTGCAAGGATAACTGAGACGACATGACCCTCTTAGCGAAAAAAGGCCATGAGCAATCATGCGTCGCGTGTCGATAACTCGATAACTCGAATAGTCGCATAATCAACCAGCACTTGAATCCAACGATCGTAAAGCCAATGAGAGTCGTACCCGCGATGTCCACCTGGAATAACAAGGAAATCAAGAATTCCACAAAAAGTGGCGACTGCCACTTGCCAAACCTAGGACTTCATAGTCGCCTGTTCAACGCGAAGGCACGCTCAACCAATCGAGCAACGCGCGAGTATCGAGCAGTTCGAACCATCAACATCGACTAATTCGAGCTCGAAAACCGAAAACCAAGTCTGACCCCACCCAAGTGGCACAAGCCTGTCGACAACTCGAACGCCTTTCTTCAAAATGTCCTACGAGGTTGCAGGGCATCGGACTTTACTATCCGAGTTTTGCAAGCAATTCGCCAGCGGATCTAATGAACTGTCAGCAAGTATGCCCAGGTTGCCTATTTCCGCTAGCTTCGCAGAGGCTTGAGTTTGCAACTTCGCGTTTGGTCGGCGAAGTTGCTCAATCCAATTCTTAATAATGTTCGAATCTGTGGCCTGAAGATTGGCCGAAGCAAGAAAAAAACCAAAACCAACTAAGACGGCAAGACGAAGTGCATTCTTGATCATTTTAGGCCTCCGGCCAAAACCACTTAACAACACAGCTTGAACGACTCGTTGCTCTCTAGCGATTTAACGCGAACGCAGCAAGTCTGTATTTGCCACCCACTGCGTAAAATTACTCCGAGACATTCTTTGCCGGTTGCACAACTTCGCCGTCGGCACGTCGATCGAAAAACCGTTTTGCTTTTCCCTCGCTTCTGGGTAACACACCCTTAGATACTGCAATCACTTGAAATCGCAAGTTGAGCTGGATAGAAAGCTTTTCTGCTAGCCATTCGGAGACTTTGGCTTCATGGCTTTCACTTGATTCAAATTCGAGAAGCAGTTCATCCATGGCTCCTTTTTTAGTGACTGTGAGTCGATACTCTAGGATGCTCGGAAACGATCGGACAATCGCATCGATGCTCGATGGAAAAATATTGACTCCGCGAACCACAATCATATCGTCGGTTCTCCCAAGCACCCCTGATTCAAGACGCACAAACTTGCTTTCGCCACTCGATACTTGACGAGGACTTACCAGATCGCCCGTGCGATACCGGAGAACCGGCGCACCCACTCGGCCCAACGATGTGAGGACCAATTCGAGAATACCGTTTCCTGAATCCAAATCCGATTGCTGACTTAAATCAGATGGATCGCGTTCCCACGGCAAAAACTCCGCAATGAACTCGCTTTCAATAATATGCATCGCACGGCCATCGTAAGAGCCGAATCCCCATGGCCCGACCTCCGTTGCACCAGCATGGTCCATCACTTTGGCGCCAAAAGCTGATTCAATCTTGGAGCGAATTGCCGGAACACTTCCCCCTGGTTCACCTGCGACAAACACTTGACGAATCGATGAGTTCAGCAAGTCGATACCGCGATTTGCCGCATCCTCCGCCATGTGCATAGCGTAACTTGGCGTACTGAAGATCACAGTTGGTTGGGCGGAATGAATCATATCGATGCGAGCGGCCGTCGACATGCCACCGCATGGTATAACCATACATCCACGGTTCAAGCAAGCATCGTGTGCGCTCCAAAATCCAATGAACGGGCCAAACGAGAAAGCCATCATGATGCGGTCAGTCGGCTGAATGCCACAAGCATCCAGAACATATTGCCACGTGGCTATCCACCATTGCCAATCTTCCGCGGTATCCAGTATCACCATCGGCCTGCCTCGCGTCCCGCTAGTGCGATGGTACCGACGGTAACATTCCTCCGGAAAAGTATGGTGCAATGCAATTCCGCTTGGATCGTCTCCCAGCCAATCCGACTTCTTGGAGGTGGGCATATGCGACCATTCATCAAGGGAACTGACGGTCAATGAGGAACAGCCAAATTGCTTTTGGTAATATCGATTGCTTGGCAAAACTTTGGCTAGGAGGTTGTTCAGTTTCGTTAACTGAAGTCGCTCTAGTTCGCGTCGGTCGCAATGTTGAATTGCGGTACGATGAAGACTATCGTTCAAAGGTGTTTCCTGTAGTGAGATTGGGAAGTTTTGTACTAGCCGATATCATTGTAGCGTACAGACACAACGATAATTTGACTTCTCAATTGTGGTATGACGTACCCCGCTGGGAGACTGCGAGTCGCGGAGCGTCTCGCCCACTGGAGCGACAATTGGCATACTATTTATTGACTGAAAGAAATCCCGATTTGTACAAGATGGGTCGCGCGATGGTGTGGTACAGCCCCCAGATCATGCAACCCAAGCCCCCCATCGGGACCACCGTTGCAGAAGCTACTTTGAGTAGGATGGCTTTGAAGTTGCCTTGAAAGAGAACTCCATTGTTAAATTGAGCCCAAGCCAGCCCCGCCCACCATGAGCCTAGTATCATCGCAGAGATGCCGAGAACGACCATCCCGAGGCCTTTTGCGGAACCCAATCGCTGGCCCTCGCTGTTGGCTTTGTATTCAGCAGAGACAGCGATACGAAACAACGGATTCAATTGAACTGCATCGATTGGAGCTTCCAAGCAGCGGCTATCTTCGAGCAATAGCAGCACATGGCCCTGGACCTTGTTTGAGTCTTTGCTGACCTTGGTGTAAGTTCTCGCCCCGATAAGTTCCCCCCACGTTAAATCGTACTTTTGCTCCAAAGTGCTTGCGATCACCCCCGACTCATCAAGTACCGCCACGCAAATCCACCTCGACCGAATCCAAATTGCAATCATAGCGCATATGCAAGCAATCGTCACACCGAAGAACAACAGCATGAATTGACCGAAGTCTCGAAATGCCTTCGCTCCAAATAGAGTTACGGTGCCAGCCAAAAGAACAAGTCCCAATACCGTTGCGGCAACAAACGATCCCCCTACCGTTTGTTTCCGATCGATAGTGACGATCGGATCCGCGTGCATTGGTTCGTCGAATTCTTCATCCTGGAAATCTCCTTCTGAATTCATTTCATTTGAGCCGTGGGGGTTGTTCAACCTTAAGAAAAGTTCCGTAAAGTTATTTTATGCTTTTCGCGAATCGTATTCTAGGCAAATCAGAGTGCAAACAAAGCAACCATAAATAACCAGTTTTCCCCTAGCAACCACAGGAAACGTTAAAGCCAAGGCAAATCTGCGACTTTGGACAAAAACGCAACACTAGCAGAAGATTTCCGCACTATTCTGCTGTTCTTTTTGAGGGGAGATTGCCGACAGAACAGGGTAGCCTAACCAGTTTCTCTTCGGGTCGATCTGCCAATGCGAAACACCGCAACCAAATTTACCAGGCTTCGCAAAAAACGCGGGTGCCTCGTACTCATGGCTGCCACTTTGGCGGGACTTGGTCCTTCGCTCGGGTCCTTTGCATTGGGCCAGCAGCCCGTTGCCGGCGAGCAGCGAATCGATCGTCGTGGCCAGCAAAAAGTTGAAGGAACCTCCACGCGAGAAGCTCGCGATGCGGCGGTTCATCGAATCCCATTCCAGCAGCTTACACCTGATGCGGGCGCCCGCCTTAAGACGGTTGTGGTAAACGCAAGTTACTTTCGAAGCATGCCTTCCGAAATCGTCGATTGTGATCCAGAAATGTTTTCATTTCTAGTTCGACATCCGGAGGTCATTGTGAATATTTGGGACGTGATGGAAGTAACGAAGGTCTCGCTTCAGAGGAGTGGGCCATACCAACTGCAGGGAAGTGACGGCGCGGGCACCGCGAGCAAGATGGACCTGGTATTCGGCAATGACACAATGCATATCTATTTTGCAAATGGCTCGTACCAAGGGAACCTGTGGGCGCGGGAGTTGAATGGTAAGTGCGTAGTCATCTTGCACAATCACCCTGGTCCACTTCCGAATAGAAAGCAAGGTATCGTCGCTTCCATGGATGTCTTCATGAAGCTTGACAATCTGGGAGCCGATTTGGTGGTTAAGACACTTGGACCACTGATGGGCAAAACCGCAGATTACAACTTCACCGAATGCGCTTCGTTTTTCTCGCAGATTTCCCAGACGGCTGAGCACAATCCCTACGGAATTCAGCAACTTGCCAAGCGACTAACCAAGGTCGATCCCAAAGTTCGCGATCAATTCATCGCCACGACGAACTCGGTGGCAAAGCGAAGCGGTAATTTGGCTTCGTCAAACCTGGGCAGCCAAACAACGTCGGAAAAAGCTTTGGAGATAAAGTCGGTCCCTATTTTGTCAGCCGTGCCAAAGGCCACGGACTTTTCGACGCGGCGTCAGCCAGAACAATCCGTTCCAACATTGGACGAACGGGTCGATTCGCCAACTATCCTCTTGCTCAATCAAGATGTGACAAAAGAGGAAGAGCTCATATCCAAGAAGCCATGAGTTTTGATAGACAAGATGTGCAGGATGTTTTTAAGTCGCTGATCGATTCACTTGTGTCGTGTGAATCGTTTGTATTCGAGTTTCGGGTTGCCAAAATTGATCAATAGGCCGACCTCGATTCCAGTCGTCTTCAGATAGTTGATAATCTCGGCCTGGTGCTCCGGAGCGATGATCTTCTCGGTGATTTCCCCAAACTGCAAGTCGGATTGACGATCATCCTGTGAATCCTGTCTATCCATGTTCGTTTCTCCAATTGTGTCGAGCATTTAGGCGAACGGCAGACTAAAATCTACCAGTAGCATGGCCCCCTGGGCCGTGCGAAACTCGGGCCAGGGGCCCAAGCTACGGTATACCACCTCCTGCCGCTCGCCTTAGGATAAAGTTGCTTCCGATGATTAAGTTCGGAAACTTATTTGCAGGTGCTTATTTTTTTAGCCATCGAATACGAATGGCATCTTTATCAACCTGCTCCGCTTCTACCAAGATCGCCTCTTCGAGCGGCAGGGATGCAAACAGCTCTGAGGCCCGTCTCATTCCCAAGACTGCCAAAGCCGTCGCGCCGGCATCGGCATCTAGAGTTGTTGCGGCAATGGCCGTTACGCTTTGTCTTCGCTCAATGGGATCGCCACTCTCAGGATCGATAAAGTGACTGTATCGGCGACCATCGATTTCAATGTATTGACTCAAATCACCTGAAGTTGTAATTGCACAGTTTTGAAGTCGAAGCATTACCAGTGGCGACGACACTTTGCCAAGTCCCGCGATGGTAATCTTCCAACCGTCCGAACCGGGCGGCGCATCGCCAACGCGAATATCACCGCCCGCATTTAGCAGAATGTGCCGAGCGCCCGTGGCAATCATTTTTTCAAATGCTGTATCCACGATGTAGCCGACGGCCAAGCCAGACAGATCCAGTATCATTTTTGGTTTGAGCAGCGAGACCCTCGCGATCTTGGTCAGGTCATCGATGTTACCATCGCCTGGATCGAACCGGACCGACGTCCAACTGCAACGTAATTTGGCTTCCGCGATCTCTGTCTGACTCGGCAACTGCTTGCGTTTCCGACTAGTTCGCCATAGCTGTGTCAATGGTCCGACGGTAATATCGAATTTGCCATCGCTCAATTGGTGCCATCGCTGACTATGTGCCAAGACGATCGCAAGATCGTCGGTAAGCTGTGTCCAGTCCCCTACTGGAGCCATACTTAGTTTGGAGATCTCGCTGTTGGAATCGTAGTTGCTGAGGATCGGCGAAAGCCTTTCGATTTCAGCCAAGCCGACATCGAAAACAGCTTTGGCTTGAGGCTCCGTTTCGGCATAAACGACCAAGTCCAGATGAGAACCCATAGCGGGCACCGACAGCTCAAATCGAATGAGCTCGTGCGATTGAGCGTTGAGCTCTCGCAAATAAAAATCGCCGCCGAGGCAGAGACTCCCGCAGAGACTCCCTAAGACGATCAACCGTAAACGTGGCCATGTCCTGACAGTATCCACTTCCGAGTGCCTCCTAGAGCACGGCCGGCGTTTGCGACTCGGCGTTTGAACGGGGTTAAACGAAGTATCTGCATTATAAGCACGCGTGAAGAAGTTTTTTGCATAGCATGTAGACGACGTCGCTCCGCGACTCGGCAATTCAGTGTCGCGGAGCGACACTGCCACAACGATCGAATCAAAGAACTTCTGCCGTAGTGCTTAGCTCGAATATGGCTTCCAATTTGCGGTCCAACTTGCGGATAGAAGTCGGCAATTCAATGCTTACCAAAAAACCCAATGAATTCATGGTTTGCGGCCGATCGGCGGGCGTCAAATGCTAGTGATTTGGGCAAGCCTGTCTTTGGAATGCGTCTTTTCGGGCAAGTCGCGCTGCTGTGAACTGGCCAAGTTTGTAGAATTTTAGGAAAGTGACATAACTATTGATGAATCAACAAAGCCAATTGGATCGGACGACCATGGAACAAGTTAATTCGAACTTCCAAAACAACGATCCCCTCAATATCTCGAAATACGATAACCGAGGCTTTTTTGACGAAATGTTTAGCGAGGCAGGGGTCGCTAGGCCTGGGGTTGAATTCTTGGTAGATAAACTGACAGCTTTGCCGCCAGGTGAGCTCCAGCGACGGCAGCGTTCGGCGGACCATGAGCTTCTCAACATGGGAATCACGTTCAATGTATATGGCCATTCGGCTGGAACCGAGAAAGTTTGGCCGTTCGATTTGATTCCGCGTGTCATTCAAGAGGAGGAGTGGCTCTACATTGAACGGGGACTCAAGCAGCGAATTCGCGCGCTAAACATGTTCATCGACGACCTTTATCACGAACAAAAGATCGTTCGCGATGGAGTCTTGCCCGAATACATGATCCAGTCGAGCAAGGGATTTTTGAAACAGATTCAAGGGATGAAACCGCCGCGTGGGATTTGGTGCCATATCACGGGAACGGACTTGGTTCGGGCAGGCGATGGTCAGATCTACGTACTGGAGGACAACTTGCGTTGCCCTTCGGGTGTCTCTTATGTGATCGAGAACCGCGAGGTGATGAAGCGAACTTTCCCACAGCTTTTTGAGGGACGTAACATATTGCCGGTGGAGACCTATCCGGAGCAGCTTCTAAAGATGCTGCAATACGTTTCTCCCGCGTCTTCGAATGAACCGACGGTCGTTGTGCTCACACCTGGCATCCACAACTCAGCTTACTTTGAACATTGCTTCCTAGCGCAGCAGATGGGTGTTGAGCTCGTCCAAGGCTCCGACTTGCTAGTCAAGGACGGTTTCGTTCACATGCGAACAACGCGCGGTCTGAAGCGAGTCGACGTCATCTACCGAAGGATCGATGACGACTTTCTCGATCCCGAATGCCTCCGCCCTGATTCGACACTGGGTGTCAAAGGCTTGATGCAAGTTTATCGAGCGGGCAAAGTAGCTTTGGTGAACGCGCCGGGAACCGGGGTCGCTGACGATAAAGCCATTTATGCTTATGTCCCGAAAATAATCAAGTACTACTTTGGCGAAGACATCCTACTACCGAACGTGCAAACGTATATGTGCGCAGAAAAATCGGAGCGCAAGTACGTATTAGAAAACATAGACAAGCTGGTCGTCAAACCAGCCAATGAATCCGGCGGATACGGTATTTTGCTTGGCCCCAAGGCGACCAAAGAGCAGTTAGCGACCTACAAAGAGTTGATTGTTAGCAATCCTAGAAACTACGTGGCCCAACCAATGCTGGACTTATCTACCGTTCCTACGTTGTGTGGCGACTCGCTGGAAGGCCGGCATGTCGACCTCCGACCCTATATTCTTTTTGGTGAAGATATTTATATCGTGCCGGGTGGCCTGACACGTGTTGCGCTCGTTAAAGACTCATTGATCGTAAACTCATCGCAAGGAGGTGGGAGCAAAGACACTTGGGTATTGAGAAACGAATCAAATGGCGATTAGAAGACGATTGGAAAGTTAAATGTTATCTCGCGTAGCGGATTCGATTTTTTGGATGAGACGGTACATCGAGCGGGCTGAAAATGTCGCCCGATTCATCGATGTGACGCTCAACTTGACCCTAGGCATCGGTGTAGATCATTACCAGCAATGGGAGCCGCTGATATTCACCACCGGCGATAACGATCTGTTTCATGAGCACTACGACTTGGTGAGCCAAGCAAACGTGATTCGCTTTCTAACATTTGACGAGCGTAATCCAAATTCCATTTTATCTTGCTTGAAGATGGCCCGTGAGAACGCGCGCGTCAGTCGCGAAATGCTAAGCAGCCAAATGTGGGAAGAGCTCAACAAGTTTTACCTATTTGTGCGTGACAATCGCCACGATACAACAGCCGTTGATTCGCCCTTCGAATTTTTTGGACGCATTCGCCAGGCGGGGTATTTACTGGAGGGGGTCACCTACAGCACGATGTCACATGGCGAAGCTTGGAACTTTGGCAGGCTAGGTGCGCTTCTTGAACGCGCCGACAAGACATCGCGGATTCTCGATGTCAAATACTACTTGTTGTTGCCGGACGTGAGCGATGTTGGTACACCAATCGATATCAGCCAATGGGGGATGTTGCTTAAAAGTACAAGCGCCTTGGAAATGTATCGACGCCGACATGGACGGCTGTCACCAAAGCAAGTTGCTGCATTCATGCTATTGGATCGCGACTTCCCTCGAGCCATTCGATTTTGCGTTTCACGAGCCGAGCAGTCATTGTTGGCCATTACCGGTGGAACGACCGGCAATTTCAGCAACAAACCAGAACAGTACTTGGGGCGACTTCGAGCGGAATTCGATTTCTTACATATTGACGATGTCATGGATCTTGGACTACATGAGTTTATTGACAACTTTCAAGTCAAGCTGAATCTGGCGGGCGATGCGATCTGCGAAACTTTTTTCGAGGTGATTCCCATTGTCGCGAGTTGAATGCAACCGAAGGCTACTGTAGCATGGCCCCCTGGGCCGTGTGGGTAGCATGGCCCCCTGGGCCGTGTGGTCTAGGACAAAGTAGCACGGCCCAGGCGGCCCTTTTTTATCATTTCAACCTGCCGCTCGCCTAACTCCGTCAACGACTTGCATTGGAAAAGGTATAGACCATGGAATTCGATCGTCGAAAGTTTGCCAACTTACTCGTTACCACGGCGGCCCTAGGGAGCCTATCGAGGTTGGGATTCGCCAAATTCACGAGAGTTCAACCACTTTTCGTTGCAACTTGGAAATTTGGACTGCCGTCTTGTCAGCGATCCTTGGAAACGTTGAACAAAACGAAATCAATACTTGATGCAATTGAAATGGGAATTCGCTTGGCAGAGGCGGATACAAGCATCGATTCGGTTGGCGTCGGAGGAGCCCCCAATGCGAACGGCATCGTCCAGTTGGATGCATGCATCATGGACGGCGAAACACACAAAGCGGGTTCGGTTGCGGCCTTGGAGAATTTCCCCCATCCGATTTCCGTTGCTCGACGCGTGATGGAACGAACCAAACACGTATTGTTGGTTGGTGAAGGAGCCGCAGATTTCGCAGAGGAACAAGGCTTTCCATCTCAAGACTTACTGACTTTGGAGCAAAAGAAGAAATGGGAGGATTGGAAAGACCGGCAACGCCAACTTTTGAGACCGAGAGGAGAGCGACCAATCCCCCTCAATCACGACACCATTGCGTTGGTTGGAATGGATTCAAACGGCCACATCGCCGGTGGATGTTCAACGAGCGGCTTAGCCTATAAATTGTCAGGGCGAGTGGGAGACAGCCCGATCATCGGCAGCGGGCTCTACGTGGACGGCGAGGTTGGAGCTGCAGGTGCGACAGGAATCGGCGAAAACGTCATGCGGCATTGTGGATCGTTCTTGATCGTAGAATTAATGCGATCAGGTATGGATCCGACCAAAGCATGTCGAACCGCAATCGAGCGAATCGCGAAAACGGAAAAGAAGCAACCATCCGAATTGCATATCAATTTTTTAGCAATCGATAAACAAGGAAGTTGGGGAGCCGCGGGTACGGATGCCGACTACGAAATCGCCGTTGTGACCCCTGAGTCGGCTCGCCTTGAAAGACCATTCTTAGTTGTTTGATCGGACGCTGTTAAAGTGGCTGACGCAAACGTGGCTGACGCTGCTAGCGTCAGAATCGCTGGGGTCTACCGTTTGAAATCTGCTTGTACCGAAATTCGAGCGCGGCAGGTGCAATTCAGTGTTCCAAGATCACGGATAAAAACGTGCGAGGCAAGTACTATTGAAGCCCAATCGCGATGTGCTGACGGACTTCACTGACAACCGAAGCCCACTCGCCTACTCTTTGTTGGCGAAAGAGTTTGCACGTTGGATACCATGGACTATCCGTTCGATTCTGAAGCCAACGCCAATCAGGGGTGTAACCCAACATCACGCAAGTAGGTCTGGCTAGAGCACCCGCCAAATGCGCCATCGACGTATCGCTAGTCACGATCAAATCCAGGAACTGAAGGATGGCGCTAGTATCCATAAAAGCACCGCTCGTCTTGTCGATTTCCGGAGGCAAGCAATAGATGATCTTGCTCCCTTTCCATTCTTTGAGTTGCTCCGTTCCAGCACCTTGCTGCAGGCTGATTAACTGAATACCATCGATCTCAGCCAACGGCGTCAGGGCACCAAGTGGCACCGATCGAAACATGTCGGCTTGATGGTCGGGATTGCCTTGCCATACGATGCCAACTCGCAATTTCGCGGGTGGTAACTCCCGAGTAAGAACTCCTCGCCAATAATCGATCAAGTTTGCAGGTATATCAATATAGGGCACGATGCTTGGAATATTGGTATCGTCGATTTGCAATACCTGCGCAACATCCAGAAGAGAGCAATGGTAGTCGAAAGGCTGATCGATTTTCAGCGAATTGGGTATTAGGCAATCGATTCCCTTGCAGCCTTGAAGCAATGCAAGGAGTGGAGGCTGAATATGCACAATCGTTGTCGCACCCCGATCCTTCAGTTCCTTGGCGAATCGAATAAAGTGGATTGTGTCGCCAAGTCCTTGTTCGCAATAAAGCAAAACGGTTTTGCCATTGAGAGTTTCGCCTTTCCATTTAGGCTGTTGGTAAAGATGCTTGATCGCTTCGGCGCATTGCCAACGGTAGGCATATTCCCGCCAGCCCTCTTTGAAATTCCCCTGGTAGAGATGAATGACCCCTAGGTTTCGATGAAGCTCCGCATCGGCTGGATTGAGCTGCATCGCTTGGTGGTAATACTTGAATGCAAGATCCACGCGACCGGTCCACGCGTGCAGGGTCCCCCTATTTCGATAGGCATTGAAATAGTCTGGAGAAAGTTCGATTGCCCTTTGGAAAGCGTCATCCGATTCTTGGACACGACCTAGGTAGCGAAGCGAATTGCCCATATTGTTTAGGGCGACAGGAAAGTTGGGGTGCAAGGCCAACGCCCGTTGGTAGGCTTCCACCGACTGCGCGTATTTTCGCAAATCATGAAGTGCGATACCGAGATAGCACCAACCGTTTACGTGATTTGGCTCACGCTGCAGTACCGAGCGATAAACTTGTTCGGCATGGATAGCGTTTCCTTGTTGATGCACCTGCCAGGTTTGGGCAAGTAGTTCGTCCGTGTTAGGCATTATCGAAGATGATGAAGGTATTGCGACTCATTTTACTGGCAAAGCGTCGGCCGAAATGTTGCACGCCCACGCGGTCGTCAGTTATTTTCCATTCCCAATACAGTATACCGCAACGCGCGTTCGTAGAATGAGGTCGTCGCCAACGACAGCCGGTGACGCAAGACAACCACCATCGAGCGTGTTCACTCCGAGCTGCTTTCCGCCTATGGAATAGACATGTCCCTTTCCTTTCTCGTCAAGGCAGTAGATACGGTCGCCAGCCAAAATCGGCGAAGCGCTAAAGTCGCCACCGAGCCTTTCTTGCCAGACAACTTCGCCGCTGGCTCGATTCATGGCACTCAGTATTCCATTGTCAGCCAGCGTGCAAATGAGGTCGCTCCCCACAAGCAGTGGCGATGGTTTATTTCCGATCGCTTTGGAAGCTTCCCACGCAACATGTGTTTGAGTGATGTCACCCTTTCCACCAGCGCCAATTGCGATTAACCTGCCTTTGCTAAAGCCCGTGTTTAAAAAGATATGTTTGCCATCGAACAACGGTCGCGTTGCGGATGAAAACTCGGAGTAGCGCACGCGCCACAGCTCCTTGCCATTGGTTGGGTCATAGGCAAGGACTGCCTTCGAAGTGGTGCTGATCATTTGAATTTGACTTTGGGTCGCTCCTGGAATCATCACTTCAATAATCTGCGGTGTGCCGAATGCTTTCTTGATATCTCCGTCCTCCGTACCATAGTCAACGACTCGATCGATTTTCCAGACCGTTTCACCTGACGTCTTATTCAACGCGACCACGAATTGTTTGTCATACCCATCCATGTGGTAAATGAGCAAATTGTGAAACAGGATTGGCGAGGACCCGGACCCTCGATAGTGATTGCATTGCAGATCTCGTCGCTGCCAAACAATCTCGCCGCTATCTGGCTTAAGGGCTGCGGTCCCATAAACTCCAAACGAAACATAGAGATATTGCCCGTCGAGTACGGGGGTGGGAGAGGCGTACGAATTGAATGCATGAAAGTCCTTTTGAGTTTCAGTATTGGCGAACACCTCTCTGTTCCAGCGTATAACGCCTGATTTGCGGTCAAGAGCGACAGCCGACATACTAAGCCCATTTTCGGTGGCGGTGGTAACGAAAATGGAGTTGCCCCATGCGACGGGAGAGGACCAAGCTTTGCCGGGGATCTCAGTCCTCCAATGGACGTTTTCGGTTTCGCTCCAATTCGTAGGTGGGTTTGCACGTTGATTCGCATGCCCATCGCCAGTCGGTCCTCGAAATTGAGGCCAGAACGCACCGCCAGCGGATTCGATTTCTTTTGCGGACCAAGCCCAGCCTACTGCGTAGTTATCTTGGGCTTGGCTCATTTCCGAGTAGCCATAACTGGCAGCTAATATTCCGATCGCAAGAAGCAAGCGGATAATCAAAACGCGAGGCATATAGCTATCCCTAAGAAATGACGAGGTGCACTTTGTGGTAGGAAATTGACTTGTTCACGGACGTCGGGCCATCCTGAGCCCGGCGGGTTTTGGAGTTTTAGCCGCGAACGAGCAACGCCGCATAGTATATTCCAAAATGAGTCAGTTAAATGGGGAGCTGGCCAGAATAGATTTCAAAGCGAAGGATCGACACCCAAAGTCCCCCTGAGTGTTTCGCGGTAGTCCGGATGACTGCACATCGCCAATCGAGATTTTGCATACTCGAGCCCAGATAGCAATCGCAATCGCTTGGTTACAGCCGAGTGGGTTGGCCGACTACAATATTCCGTCAAATATTCGACATGCCTTTGCCACAGCCTTTGATCGACCCGTTGTTTGGCAGCTAGTCTTGCGGCATACCAATTACTTGATTCGAGACTCTCCCGAGTGAACATCGATCGTACCTCAGGGGCGTCGAGTCCCAACCCGTTCCAAGTTCCCTCGGCCATGATTTTCAGTATCGCTTGCAACGGTGGGCAAGCGATTTTGAAACTTCCATCTTTTAGGTAGATTTCGGCTACACGCTTTTGCGCTTCGGCGATGTACAAGATACCATCGGCGAACGAATCCAGGTCCTGTTTTTCGGGGCACAATATGCGATCGTCGAAGACTTTGCTGGGATTGTCAAAGACTCGACCGAAATAGCGGCGAACAAACCTAGCAGTGATACGATAACCAAGTCGGCTGGCGGGAATGGATACTCCGTTGTGGGAGAAGTCCTCAATCTTTTCGAGCAATCCTTCGTTCATAAGGAACTCTGGCTCGCGCTCCTCGGGGCGGAGTCGGCACCAGATTTCCGGAACGAACATGCTGATATCGTGACCCACTTCAATTTCGGGTCCAATATGCCCAGCGGCCGTGCTGAAGCCACCTAGACCCGTAAGAATCATGCTAACAATGGCTGTGTTCAAGTCGTAAACCATGTTGAGCGCATTGAAGGGCCCTTTCGTGAGAGCCCCCTCGCTTCCTGCGCCCGTCGTTGAAGGGCTCTTGCCCGTCAACGAACAAACATAATCCATGATGAGTTCAGGTAGTTCCTGATAGTGAATGGGACTATAGACGGCCAGGGAGCGAATGCCCGCCTTGAGGTCGGGCGGGTTGTTTCGACGGCCTGATAAAATCGCGTTGACCGGAGCTGGTACGCTTTCGCCGGCTGGAGTTGCTCGGTAAAGCTGCATGCCGCGATAAGCAACATACCGATCGAATGGATCTAACAAATCTGTCCGGTCTTGCAAGTAGCGTGGGTTTTTTGTTGGCTTCCCATCGACGATCCGAGGCTGAGCCGACGAAACGACAAAGGACTGATTGCTCGCAACGAACGAGCTCATTCGATTTTGCATCGGTGCAGTGTATTGTTCGAAGTCTATGATGTTGGCGATCTCTTGGCTGATCGTTTCGCGACAGAGCGGCTCGAAATTGCAAAAGAAATTTCCTACGTCCGCCATGTCGAGTTCGGTCTGTTTGTCGAGTCCTCGGTGAACTGCGTCGTCGGGACGCTGAAACAAGCGATATTCGCAGTTGGCAACAAACTTGTAGCTGCGTGCCTTGGTGTGCGTTGCAGTCTCGGGTAGTGTTGGCAGAAATCGCTTGGGAACGACTACGCTGGCGGTGATGTCGTCCTCCAATTGGATTTTCTCGGCAGCGGCAAAGTCTTGTCTCAGTTTGTACATGCGCCAACGTCCGAGCGGATCGAGACCCACGCGAAGGTACATCCCAACGAGCTTGCGGTTTTCGTATTTGAGTTCGTGACCGTTGTCTCCGTTGACCACATCAACGCCGAAATGATCTCGCCAATTGCCATTCCATTCCGGTTTGCAAAAGCGTTTGATGATGAATGCCATCGCATATAGATGCGTTGGTATTCCTCTCAGCCAATCACTGTATTTTTCCGTGTACTCCTTAGAGGGCGTTAGCAATTTGATTACGCTCCCGAGTGTCCTGCTAGGATCTAGTACTTTGCGACTATCTCGATTTTCGTAGTTCGGCTTTTCTTTCGAATCTTCGCGCCAACGATCTGAAAAATCGCGATCGAAGATCTCTTCTAGCCGCTTGAAATCGCTATCGATGTCGGAGACAAAAATGGGTCCCCCCTGCATGTAGTCGCGGAGCGACTTGCTGATTTCACTTTTGCCACCGCCGCTGACAGTGCATGGTTTGTGGCAAACGGTTCCCTCGCCAGCCGTTCCGATCAATCGCCATGACGGAGCGCAAGGGTGCTTTTCCATTTGCACCTTATAACCGCTTGGCGCCATATAGACTTTTTTTTGCTCCAATTGAATCGAAACCACTTGGTTGGCTCGGGTCCAACGAATGGTTCGATCGAACAACGATGCGAGCGCGTCTTCTGGAACATAAACTAAATTGGGATGTTGTTTGTCTACCCCATAGCCTTCAGGCATGATATCGATGAAGCCTGAGTATTCGCGTTCGATATCGGTAAAAGCCCGGCCGTTGTAGCGACGCGAATTCCATTGGAATTCTTCGCCCAGATTATGAGACACGAAGGCGAGAGTACCTCCGGCGTGCTCTTCTTCGACATTACCTAACAAGTTGGCAGCGTAACTGATTTGCGTTTTCACCTCTTTTTTACAGTAGCCATAATAGTTGTCAGCGATGATCGTAACGATTACCCCTTCTTGGTTGCGACAGGTGATTTTGAAGGCTTGTCCGTCGTTGTACTTTTCAGCGGGATCCTCCCAGTACATGCGATCGCGAATTTGCAAATCTGTTGCCTTGGAAATGTGAGGTAGCCCTACGTATTCTTTGGTTAGTTGGATCAGATGCGGTGCCAGGATGACGCAGCCCGTATGTCCGGTCCAGTGCAAGCAGTCTAGAGCCGCATCGTTTTCAGGGACCAGTGGGTCACCCGAGTTACCAAAGATGGATTCGACGAAATCTAGATTGCTGACCAGTCCGCCTGGCGCAAAGAATCGGATCTCCATCGTTTTGTGCTCGCAATAGCCAGGTACCTCAGGACAGACCAATGGACGTACAAGCAACGACACAAAGGTCTTGGCAGGGATCGAATTGGACTGCGTGAACGGCAGCTCCAATAGTGTCGCGGGGGGGGTGACTGCATGTTGAAACAGTTTCGCGAAAACGTTTTTTGGAACACTTCTTTTGTCACCCGCAATAGGCAACCCGCCTTCGGTCACGTGAAACGTTCCTTGAGTGGTTCGTCGGTCCGCTCTTGGATTGTGAAGGACGCCGTTTGCGACTCGGTAGGAGCTGAGCAATTCGTTTTCAAAGTGATCGCCCCCGTCGGGTAGACTAAGCTGCCTTGCAAGTCCATGATGGTCTAGCACCAAGGTCATAGACGGCAATTGCAAGGGAGCGTCCAGCTTGAGATCGGCGAAATGAGTGGCAAGAAATGCTTCAATTCGCTGATCAATGGGGGCCTTTAGCAACGAGAGTAGTCGGTTCTTTTCTTCGAGGTTTGCCAATAGCCCTTCGGGTAAATCTACTTTGAGACGAGCTTCCTCATCCAGGACCAAATCCGAAGCGGCCATCTGCATGTAGATGTATTGCCTAAGGGTGGATGCGGCTTTTTCATTCCGGTCCGCATGCCTTCCCCACGAGAGCATGCGTTCAGGCGAGTCAATGAGCCAGCCCGGCTCAACGGAGCGTTCGTTCGTTGTATGGTTTTGCATGGAGGTCTTAATATGGAGGTCTTAGTATGGAGGCAAAGGGCAACGTGAAATAAACCATCCACGCTCTGGCAAACTTATACAAGGTTGCCAGACCGTGGTCTATCGTCATGGAGCACTGGCCTCCGACCGGTTATCGCGATGTGCATGCAGGTCGACAGGATATGCCGCCTGTTGCCAAATCGACAAAGATGAATGGCTCAGTGTGGGCTGCCAGGGAGAGATGGTTCAGCCGTTACGTTATAGATCATACAATTCCGGATCGATATTTGGGGCTTCGAAGAACCTGGAAAGCATTTTTCCTTTGGTGGCTGGGGTCGCAAACGGATCGCCATCACCATCCAGGGCGTCACCCATTTCCTCGTCGATCTTGTCAGGATCTTCGCCGGCCTCCATGCGTTTCATGGCCTCCAGCATCGCACCCGTTGGTTGCATGCCGGTCAGTTCAAACATGCGTTTCATGACGTTGGCCATTTGGCATGGGTCCTCGGGACCGTCGCCCCCCTCATCCATATGCGGTGCCATTTCCGCCATGAGTTGCTCCATTTTGCGCTCATCGACATTTCCGAACGGGTCTGGAGTGCTGCTGTCTTCAGTCAACCCCTTGGAAATCGCGAAGCGGGAAATCTTTTTTTCAAGCTTTTCACGGCCGCATTTTGGGCATTTCGGCGTGACGGCTTGACTCATAGAGCGGGCGAAAAAACTGTAAATAGTGTGGCAGGGTGGGCAATAGAATTCGTAAATGGGCATCTTCTTTGGGCCTTGATCGATGATTTGAGAAGTCGCACAACAGCGTACCTGAACAAGCAGCATTCGTCAGCGCCGGTTTGCTTCAGCTTGACCTATGCCGTTCTCCGCAGGTATTATTGCCCCGTGTTGTGTCTAGTCAGCTACAAACTCGATTTCGCGTGTTGAATTATCTTGTCCGATCGGCCACGCCTTCTGCTTGACGACAGCTCCAATGAACCGACAGGATCAACAGGAGAACTTATCGGATCGCAGGCGGCTGATCCGCCGATCTTGCCGACACCCGATGTCTTGGCCGAATTGGCCGTGCATAGCCAGGATCTTGAGTTGGCAACCCCGGAAGAGATACTGACATGGGCGATCGCACGCTACGGGGACAAGTTCACCATGGCCACCGCATTCGGACCTGAGGGGATGACGATCCTAGAGATGCTGTCCCGAATCTCACCCAAAACATGGGTTTTTAATCTTGATACAGGCTACCAATTTCCTGAAACTCTGGCCCTACGTGACAAGGTTGCCGAGTTGTATGGAATCGAAGTTGAGCTTCGAAAGCCTGAGCTGACCGTTTTTGAATACGAAAAAAGGCATGGTGGACCTCTTTACAAAAACAACTCCAATCAATGCTGCGGCGATCGCAAGCTGACTGTTCTCAAGGAAGCAGCCAAAGGAATGCATTGTTGGGCGAGTGCGATCCGTAGAGACCAGAGCCCAGACCGCGCCTTGTCGCCAATTGTCGGATGGGACAAAAAGTTTCACCTCGTGAAGGTGAGTCCGCTAGCCAACTGGACCAAAACCCAAGTCTGGAACCGTATTCTGGAGCGAAAAATACCATATAACCCTTTGCACGATGAGGGTTTCCCCAGTATCGGATGCTGGCCATGCACAAAAGCTGTTGGGCTAGGAGAGGACGAGCGGGCGGGGCGATGGAGCGGAACTGGGAAGACCGAATGCGGTCTTCACACGCAGGACTAGCAGATTGATCTAGCGTCTGAGTTCGCGGGCTAGCTAACTAATCTTTCCTTAAGTCTGTATTCTCTTTGCATGGACTTGTCAAAAACGAAGGTTTTGTGTTACGCTACGCGACTTGGTTGGCGCGTCGATCCTTTGAGTCTTAGCGACGACATGAGAAAGTTTTTTGTCACTGCCTGGTGGAAACACATGTTTCTCGCCTTTGATTTAGGAGCATTTGTTCGTGGGTGTAAAGAAAACAGGTCGAGGTCGTCGTAA